>JBBIPT010000008.1:0-30960 GCA_037442705.1 Anaeromyxobacter sp. | reverse complement strand
GGACGGGGCGCCGGGCCTTGCCCTTCGGCCGCCGGGGGGCGGACGGGGGCACCCCGCCCTTCCGCCCCGCGCCGAGGTGGCCGAGCGGGGAGAGCCCGCCGGCGGCGAGGAGGTGGGCCTCGGCGGCGGAGAAGACGAGGACCGCACCGGGGTCGAGCCCGCGGGCGAGCCCGGCGGCGAGCCGCTCCGCCTCCGAGGGGCGGAAGTAGATGAGGACGTGGCGGCAGAGGACGAGGTCGAAGCCGGCGAGGGCGCCCGGGCCGCGCTCCGCGAGCTCCACGAGGTTCCCCACGTCGAACCGGCACATCGCCCGGGTGGAGCCCTCCAGCCGCCACCGGCCGCCGGCCCCTTCCTCCGGGACCACCCGCGCGCGCAGCCAATCCTCCCGGCAGCGCTGCACCGACCAGGCCGGCACCGCCCCCGAGCGGGCGAGCTCGATCCTCGCCGGGGACGAGTCCACCCCCACGATCCGCACGTAGGCGGAGGCGGCGGACGGCGGGATCCCCGCCTGCTCCAGGAGCCCCTGGAAGAGGAGCGCGGCGCTGAAGGGCTCCTGCCCCGCCGAGCACCCGAGGGAGAGGACGCGGACCTGGCGTCCCGCCTCGAGCGCTGCGGCGAGCATCGCCGGGCCCGCCTCGTCCCGGATCCACTCCCAGAGCGCGTCCTCCCGGAAGAGCCAGCTCTCGTCGATCGGGAGCCGATCCACGACGCGGGCGAGGAACCGCGGATCGGCCGGATCGACCCAGGGGTCTTCCGCCGCCGCCTCGATGGCGGCGGAGACCTGCTCGTCCCCGAGCCCCTCGAGGGCGAGGCCGTAGGCCGCCTCGAGGTGGCGGCGGGCCGCCTGGATCGCGAGAGGCGGGACGGTCACGCACGCGCCTCCGGGAGCCGGTAGGCACCGGCCGCGCCCTGGAGGCTCGTGGAGAGATCGTGCGCCTTGCCCGACAGGTCGCCGAGCAGCCGCGCGCCGTCCCGGATCGACTCGGAGGCGCGCTGCATGTTCGTGAGCGCCCCCGAGACCTGGCCGACGCCCGCCTGGTGCTGGCGGGCCGAGCCCTCCACCTGCCGCATGAGCCCGACCGCGTCGTGGATCGTGACGCCGAGCTGTCCGATCACCTCGCCGAGGCGGACGACGACCCGGTTTCCCTCGTCGACCTTCCGCGCTCCGGCGGCCACCGAGCCGTCCACGAGCCCGGTGCGCTCGCGGACCTCGCCGAGGAGGTCCTTGATCTGCGCCGCCGCCTTGCGGGAGTCGGCGGCGAGCGCCCGGATCTCCCGGGCCACGACCGCGAACCCCTTCCCGGCCTCGCCCGCCCGGGCCGCCTCGATCGCCGCGTTGATCGCGAGGGTCGAGGACTGGTCCGCGAGGAAGGTCACCGTCTCGGTGATCACGTCGATCTTCCGGACGCGCTCCGCGAGCGCGGTGGAGGCGCGGGACACCTCCTCGAGCGACGAGGTCATCTCGGCCATCGCGTGGGTCACCGACTCCACCGCCCCCTGCCCCTCCTCCACCACCGTGGTGGCCGCCTCGCCCTGCTTGATGAGCTCGGAGGCCCGGTCGGCCGAGACGGCCGAAGTCTGCGCCATCTCGGTCATCGTGTTCGCCGTCTCGGTCACCGCCGCGACCTGCTCCGTCGTCGCCGCGGAGAGCTGCGTCGCCGCGGCCTGCAGGCTCACCACGATCTCCCGGATGTCGCCGGAGACGGCCTGCGTGCGCCCCACCATACCGCGCAGGTTCCCGGTCATCCGCTGGATCGCCGAGCCCAGCTCGCCCGGGGCCTCCACGTCGCGCCGGAGGTCGCCCTCGGCGATCGTCCGCGCCTGCACGACCATCGCCTGGAGGGCGCCCTGGAGCCGCTCGAAGGCGGACCCGAGGTCGCCCTGGACGCGCGCCGCGTCGAGTTCCTCGCCCCGGGAGAGCGCCGACATCCGGGTCGCGAGCTCGATCATCCCCTCCCGCGAGCGGCGGAAGGCGTGGATGAGCCCGCTGTCCCCCTCGAGCTCCCGCCCGAGGTCGCCCGCCGCCATCGCGCCGAGCTGCTCGAAGACGTGGCGCATCTCCAGGGCGATCCGGCCGGTCGCGACGGCGAGGTCGCCCGGCTCGTCCGTGGAGACCCAGGCCGGAAGCTCCGGCGCGCCCGCGACCATCGCGCGGAGCGAGGCCTCCACGGCCTCGGCCGAGCGCGTCTGCCTGCGCGCCAGGAGGTAGCCGGTGAGCCCGAACGCGCCGAGGAGCACGACGGCGATCACGAGCACCGGGATCGCCGCGGCGATCGCCTGCTCGTTCATCCGGATCCAGATGGGGCCCGCCACCGCCTCCCCGCCGCGGGCGGCCGCCTCCTCGGCGATGATCTTCGCGGCCTCCTGGAAGCGGGAGTACAGGAGCGCGCCCGCGAAGGCGACGAGGGAGACGATCGCGATGGAGAAGGCGTAGGGGAGGTACCAGCGCTGCCGGGGCCAGAAGAAGCCGGCGCGCCGCGGCACGGCGCGGATGTCCTTCCGCATCTCGGCGACGGCGAGGGGGCGGACCTCCTCCTCCACGAGCATCACGAGGATGACCCCCGGGAAGAGCGAGGAGAAGAGGCCGATCCCCGAGGCGGACAGGGCGGCGCCGAACGAGATCCCGTGAAGCCACATGCTCGCGAGCCCGAAGACGAAGCCGCCGAAGGTCCAGCCCGCGCCGTTCGACAGGACCTCCACGCGCCGGGGGAGCTCGAGGAGGCGGCCGAGCCGTTCCCCGGGCTGGTCCTCCGGGCGCACCGCCAGCGCCGAGCGGACGAAGGCTCTCGACGCGAGGAGCTGCACGGGGATGGAGGCGCCGAGGGCGAGGCCGAGCGTGATCGGGAGCGTCCGGATGATCTCGCCCGTGGGGATGCCGAGGACGGGGCCTGCGACGTAGGCCGCGACGAAGGCGCTCGGCAGGGCGGTGAGGAGGATCTTCCCGAAGACGGCGCGGTGGAGAGAGCGGGCGTCGTGGAGCGGAGCGTTCACCGGACCACCTCCTTCTTCGGGCCGCCGGCGCCGGGCGGCAGGTGACGGTTCACCGCCTCGAGGAGCGCCTGCGGCTGGATCGGCTTCTGGAGCACCTCCCGCGCGCCCGCGGAGCGGGCCCGGGTGCGCGTCTCCACGTCCTTGTTCGAGGTGAGGATCACCACGGGCACGTCCCTCGTCGCCGCGTCCTTCCGCAGCGCCTCGCAGAGCTCGGCCCCGTCGAGGCGGGGCATCCGCATGTCCGCGATGACGAGGTCGGGCGGATCGGCCCGCACCCGGTCGAGCGCCTCCTGTCCGTCCGCGGCCTCGAACAGGCTCACGTCCCGGGCGATGAGGTAGACCTTCATGAGCTCGCGGGTCACGCGGCTGTCGTCGACGAGGAGGATCCGTTTCATGTGATTCCCTTCCGGCGGCTTCAGGTGGCGAGGGCGACGACGCGCGGGACGTCGAGGACGGCGAGGGGGCGCTCCGGGCACGACCACCCGAGGACGAGGCCGTCGCCCCTTGCGCCGTGGGGCGGAGCGGCCGGCGCGTGCGGGACCACGTCCTCCACGGCGTCCACCCAGAGGAGCGCGCGCGCGCCGCCGCTCGCGAGGAGGATCATCTGCTGGGCGGCCTCGAGGCCGACCTCCGCCTCCCCCGCGAGCGCGCCCGCGAAGACGACCGGGAGGAGCTCCTCTCCCACCGCGACGACGGGGCTCGCGGGCGACGCGGACGGACGGGCGGCCGGCATCGCCGCCTGGAGGACGCGCTCCACGTGGCGCATCGGGAGGAGCATGCGCCACCCCCCCGAACGGACGACCACGAGGTCCTCGCCCGCACGGAGGGTGTCCTCCGCTGTAGGTGCTCCCGCCCCGGTCCCCGCCTCGTGCCGCATTCCGCCGGACTGATGAAAGGGCCGTACCATCCTCCGGGGACGATCGGTTCACCCGGAGCGCGGGTTTTCCCCAGGCGGATCCGGCTTTTCCGCATCCCGCTTCACGCGGAGCGTCCCGCCGCATCCGGGTCTCCGGGCACCCGGAGGCCGCAGGGACCCACGGAAAGTGCTAGGACGCGGAGCCGACCCGGGGATAGGACCCGAGCAGGTAGAGCCGGTGGACCCGCGCCCGGACGCCCGTGAGGGCGTCGGCGCCCCGCGCGTCGAGCCGGTGGGCCTCGAAGTCGAGGAAGAATACGTAGTGGCCGAGCGCCTCCTTCATCGGGCGGCTCTCCACCTTGGACAGGTTGATCCCCCGCTTCGCGAACTCGCCGAGCACCTCGTAGAGGCCGCCCGGCTGGTCGCGATTCAGGGTGAAGGCGATGCTCGTCCGGTCGGCTCCGGTGGATCCCTCGTCCGCCTGGGCGAGGAGGACGAAGCGGGTCACGTTCTCGTCCACGTCCTGGATCGACTCCGCGAGGAGCGCGAGCCCGTAGCGGGTGGCCGCCGCGCGGGAGCCGATCGCCGCCGCGCTCGCCTCCCCCTCCGCGACCTGTCGCGCCGCGTCCGCGGTGGAGAGGGTCGGGAGGAGGGCCGCGCCCGGGAGCCGCTCCCGGAGGAAGCGGCTGCACTGGCCGAAGGGCTGGGGATGGGAGAGGACGCGGGTCACGTCCTCGAGCTTCGTGCCGGGCCGGGCGAGGAGGTGCTGCCGCACCGGCAGGAGGAGCTCGCGCCGGATGAGCGGGCCGGGCTCGCCCACGAGGAGGTCGAGCGTCGCGCCCACGCTCCCCTCGATCGAGTTCTCGATGGGCAGGAGCGCGCCGTCCACCTCGCCGCGGCGGAGCGCCCGGTAGGCGTCGGCGAAGCTCGGGAAGGGCACGCCCTCGCCTCCGCGGGCGAGGTCGCAGCGGGAGACGGCCTCCTCGCTGAAGGTGCCGGGGGGTCCGAGGTACGCGATCCGCATCGGGATTCCTTACCACGGGTTCGGCGAGCGCCGTGCTCGCTCGCCCCGTTCCACGGGCGCTCGTTCGTGGTTCCCCCGAGCTCGTCGAGGAGCCACCACGAACGGGCGAGGGGAATCCGCTCGCCTCGGGCCTTGGGTTTCCGTTCGCCCTGAGCCTGTCGAAGGGCGACCGTCGCGGACCGATCATCTCCCCGAGCTTCGCCCCGGCGCCGCCCGCTCGATCGACGCCACGAGGCCCGGCACCTCCCGCACGTCCGAGAGCAGGAACTCCGCGCCGCCCGCCTGGAGCGACTCCCTCGAGCAGGCTCCCCAGAGCGCCCCCGCCGCCCGCGCCCCGGCGCCGCGCGCCGCGGCGAGGTCGTGCGGGGAGTCGCCCACCATCACCGCCCGGGACGCCTCGGCCCCGAGCCGCGCGAGCGCGAGGAGCACCGGCTCCGGGTGGGGCTTCGCGTTCGCGCAGGAGTCCGCCCCGACGATCGCCCCCACGAGCGGGAGGAGCCCCGTGTGGCGGAGCGTCCGGAGGGCCCCCTGCTCGATCTTCGCGGTGACGATCCCGATGGGATGCCCGCGCCGGGCGAGCTCCGCGACGACGTCGAGGGCGCCCGGGAAGCAGCGCGTCTCCCGGTCGTGGTGCTCGATCCAGTAGCTCCGGTAGCGCTGGAAGAGCCCCTCCACGTCGGACGGATCCCTCGCGAAGGAGGCGAGCTGGGCCCGGAGCGGCGTCCCTATCCCGGCGATCCACTCCGCGTCCGTCGGTCCGCTCCCGTAGCCCTCGAAGGTGTGCCGGGTGGCCGCGAGGATGAACGGGACCGTGTCCACGAGGGTCCCGTCGAGGTCGAAGAGGACCGCGAGCGGCCTTGCGGCGGCGGTCACGGGAGCGAGACCTCGCCGCGCCGGCGCCGTCCGAGGAGCGAGAGGAGGAGCGCCTGGAGCGGCGAGCGTCGTCTGCGGCGGGCGGGCGGGGGCATCCGGATTCCTTCGTGGAGACGCGGGAGTATCCCAGCATCGTGGCGCGCGGAACAAGGCCGCGCGGGCCCGCGCAGTTGCCCCGTGGGCGCGCGACTGGACGCAAGGCCCGGGGCTTCGCTACCTTCGCGACCTCGAATGGCGCTCCCCCTGGCGACAGCCGACGCCGCCGACCCCTCCGCGTTCCTTCGATCCCAGCTGGACGAGGTCCGGCGAACGAACGCGGTCTGGCTCGCGTGGCTCCGGCTCGTTTTCCGGGGGCTGACCCTAGGGCTCTACGCCTGGTACCTGTTCCGCCATCCCGAGCAGCGGGCCGCGTCGCAGGTCCTCTCCGTCTTCGTCAACGTCACCCACATCGCCGTCGGCGTCGCGGTCCTGGTCCTCCTCCGGCGGCGGAGGCACGTGGCCGCGGCGATCGCCGCCGGCGCCCTCTCCGACTTCCTCGTCGTGTCCATCGCCGCCTGGCGCGCGCCGGGGGACCCGGATGCGATCGGGGTCCTCTCGTTCTTCATGGGCGCGTACCAGTTCGTCCTGCTCCTGGCCGCCCTCACCCTCCGCAGGCGCTTCGTGGCCGGCCTCTCCGCGATCGCGTTCGGGTACTTCGCCTTCCTCCTCTCCCGGTTGCCGGACTGGACCTCCGACAGCTGGCTCATCCTCTTCTGGCTCGCGGCGTTCGGCATCGCCGCCACCTTCGCCGGCTCGCGCGTGGTCGAGCTCGCCTCCCGGAAGGCCGCGGAGGAGTACGGAGCCCGGCTCCTCCGGACCCACTCCGAGGAGCTCGCCACCGCCAACGCCGCGCTCCGCGACGCGCGCGCCCAGGCCGAGATCCTCACGCGGCTCGTGATCCACGACCTCCGGTCCCCGCTCACCAACGTGATCAACGGGCTCGACGCCGTGCGCTCCTCCCTGGAGAAGGACCCCCCGTCCGACCCCGAGGCCCCGGAGATGCTGGCCATCGCGCGGGACGAGGCCTGGCGGATCGCCGACATGATCTCCAGCCTCCTCGCGATCGCGAGGCTCGAGCAGGGCATGCGCGCGCGCCGTGCCCTCACCGACGTCTCCGCGCTCCTTCGCGAGCTCGTGTCCGCGCATCGCGCGCAGGTGGCCCGCACGGGGATCGCCGTGGAGGTCTCGGCGCCCGGCGGGCTCCTTGCCTCGGTGGATCCAGAGCTCGTCCGGCGCACGCTCGAGAACCTCCTCGGCAACGCCTTCCGGCACGTGCCGCGCGGCGGCCGGATCGCCCTGTCCGCCGAGCTCGCGGGCGGCTCCCTGCGGCTCGCGGAGCGCAACTCCGGGCCCGCCGTGCCGGCCGCGCTGCGCGCCCGGATCTTCGAGAAGCACGTGACCGGGACCACGGGCGACTGGAGCAGGACCGGGCTCGGCCTCTACTTCTGTCACCTCGCCGCCGAGGCGCACGGGGGGCGGATCGCGCTCGTCGACCGCGCCGGTTGGAACGTCTCGTTCGAGATCGACCTGCCGGACGCCGCTCCGGCGGCGGAGGCCGGCGGCCCGCTCCCGGGGCGCCAGGTCGCGCACGGGTAGCGCCGCCTCCCCGCTCGACCGCTCGCTCGCCCTCGACAGGCCCCGGCGGCGGGGGCAGAGTCGGAGGCGGAGGCGGGGATGCCGCGGACGCGCCGGCTCGGAGCCTGGGGATTCGAGGGGGAGCGCTACGAGCCCTCCCCGGGGCTCCTCGACTGGCTCGCCGGGCGGGTCGGTCCGTCCGAGCTCCTCTTCCGCCGGGATCCGGCCTCCTTCGCCGCGGCCGCTCCGCGCCCCCTCCCCTCCCTCTCCTCGCCGGCGTCCAGGGACCGCGGCGACCGGATCCGCCACGCGCGGGGGATGGGCCTCCCCGATCTCCTCCGGCTGCGGACCGGCGCCCTCCCCGCCCTGCCCGACGCGGTCGTCCGCCCCGGCGACGACGCCGAGGTCGAGGCGGTCCTGTCCGCCTGCTCGAGGGCGGGACTCCGCGTCGTCCCGTGGGGGGGAGGCACCTCCGTCACGGGCGGCGTGAACGTCCTCCCCGGCGCGGAGCCGGTCGTCGTCCTCGACCTCGAGCGGCTGTCCGGGCTCCACGACCTCGACGATCGCTCGGGCCTCGCGACCTTCGGCGCCGGGACCTTCGGCCCCGCCCTCGAGGACGCGCTCGCGCGCTCGGGGCTCACGCTCGGCCACTTCCCTCAGTCCTTCGAGCTCTCCACGCTCGGCGGCTGGATCGTCACGCGCTCGTCCGGCCAGGAGTCGCTCGGCTCCGGAGGGATCCCCGACCTCGTCGCGGGGCTCCGGCTCGTCGCGCCGGCGGGACGGCTCGACCTCCCCGCCCTCCCCGGCAGCGCCGCGGGCCCGGACCTCCGCGCCCTCGTCCTCGGGAGCGAGGGGCGTTTCGGCGTCGTGACCCGGGCGACCGTCCGGGTGCGCGACCGGCGCCCTCCGCTCCGCGTGACCGGCGCGCTCCTCCCGTCCTGGGAGGGCGGCCTCGACGCCTCCCGGGAGATCCTGCGGAACGGCGCGGCCCTCTCCCTCCTCCGGCTCTCCGACGAGACCGAGACGGAGGTGGGCGTGACGCTCGGTCTGCGCGGG
Source organism: Anaeromyxobacter sp. (assembly GCA_037442705.1). Taxonomy (GTDB): domain Bacteria; phylum Myxococcota; class Myxococcia; order Myxococcales; family Anaeromyxobacteraceae; genus Anaeromyxobacter. The sequence goes on along the minus strand of JBBIPT010000008.1, from coordinate 22,546 downwards.
CACCGGATCCTCGGCGCGGCGGCGCGCGCCTGGCTCTCCCTGCGCGGGGTCCCGGAGCGGGCCTGCCTCGCGCTCCTCGGCGCCCCCGCCGACAGGCTGGGAGGGCGCGCGCTCGACGAGGCCGGGGCCATCCTCGGCAGGCACGGCGGCGTGGGGCTGGGCGAGCGGCCCGGCCGGCGCTGGCTCGCCGACCGCTACCGTCACCCGTACCTCCGCGACGCCCTCCTCGACCGCGGGATCGCGGTGGACACGGTGGAGACCGCCGCCCCGTGGTCGCGCCTCGCGGAGCTCGGCCGCGCCGTCCGCGCGGCGATCGAGCGGACCCTCGCCGCGGAGGGGGAGCGCTGCGCGGTCCTCTGCCACGTCTCCCACCCGTACCCGGACGGCGCGTCACTCTACTTCACCGTCTTCTTCCGCTGCCCCGAGGACGTCGATCGCGCCCTCGCCCGCTGGGCCGGCTGGAAACGGGCGGCGACGGAGGCGATCGTGGCGGGCGGCGGGGCGCTCTCGCACCACCACGGGGTGGGCGCGTGGCACGCGCCCTGGCTCGAGCGGGAGGCCGGCCGCGACGGGGTCCGCGCGATCTGCGCCGTGGCCGCGGAGCTCGACCCGGCCGGCACGATGAACCCGCACGTCCTCCTAGGCCCCGCCGACCGGCTGGAGCGCTGATGGACCCGCCGAACCGGCCCATCCAGACCCTCCTCATGCTCTGGGCCATCGTGGACCTCGTCCAGGTCCCGCTCGTCCTCGCGATCTTCGTCTCCTTCCGGATGGCGCGGCGGCTCGGCCGGGCGTGGAAGGGGGTCGCCGCCGGCTTCGGCGGCTACCTCGCGTGGGTCGTCGTCACCGCGAGGCTCGTGCCGTTCTCGCCGAGCGGGCTCGTCGTGCTCCTCTTCGGGCTCCTCCTCGATCCGCGGCGCGAGGCGCCGCCCGAGCGGGCGTGGGCGCTCGGGAGCGTCGTGGCGGCCGTGCTGTTCTGGGGGGTGCCGGTGGGCGCGGCGTGGGTGTTCGGGAGGAAGGGGGGCGGGTAGCTCCCCGAAAAGCGAAAAGGGGCTACCGGTCCCCGGTAACCCCTCATGGGCGCTGCTGGGCTTGAACCAGCGACCCCCGCCGTGTGAAGACGGTGCTCTACCGCTGAGCTAAGCGCCCGTGCTGCAAGGCGGCGGAGTATGTCCAAGGCCGCCCGGGCTGTCAACGAGGGCGGCCGTCCGTGCACCGCTCGCCCTTCGACAGGCTCAGGGCGAGCGGAACTCACGCGTCCGCCCTCCCCGACTTGCGCCCGGGCTCCCGACTGCTGCCCGGCCCTCCCCGGCTCGCGCCCGAGGGGCTAGTGATGCACCGGCCCGCTCCCCCGCGGCCCTCGCTCCTCCGGTCCCTCCTCCGGTCCCTCCTCCGGTCCCTCCTCCTGCGACCGCTCCGCCTCGAGCTGCGCCGCGAGCTCGCGCGCCTTCCGCTTGATGCGGGCGAGCTGCTTCGAGAGCTCCTGGTAGTCCTGGCGCCCGGGGATCCCGGCGGCTCGCATCGCCTTCTCCTGGAGCTCCTCGATCCGGCGCTTCCCGCGCTGGGCGAGGCCGACCGCGCGGGCCACCGCGTCCTGCCCGCGGGGATCGTTCATCACCTTGCCCGCGGCCTTCGTGGCGAGCCGGAAGCCCTCCTCCACGATCCGCCCCGCGATCCCCTTTCCGCTCCGCGCCATGCCCTCTCCTATGGAAGCTCGGTCCTCACGGCCGCGAGCGCCGCGTCCGCGAGCCGACGGTACCCCGAACGGCGCACGAGCGCCTCCAGATCGCCCTCCACCCTCACCCGGCCCGAGAGGGCCGCCTTCACGGGGTCGCCGCCCTTCAGCAGCTCCTTCCAGACCGCGTAGGGCGCCCGGATCACGTAGCCCGGCTCGAGCTCCAGGATGTCGTCCTCGTCCGGGAGGATCCGGAAGCGAACGACCCGCCCCCGCTCCTGCTCGGCGTGTACGGCCACCGAGCGCCGGAACGCCCGGCCGTCCGCCTCGACGACGAACGCCGCGTCCCGGGGCAGGCCGGCGAGGGCCCGGGGGAGATCGGGCTGCGCGTTCAGCGCGGCCACGACCGCTTCGATCCACTCCTGGGAGGCGAATCGCATTTCCGTCGACGGCCCCGCGAATCGGCTCGCCCTTCGACCCTTCGACAGGCTCAGGGTGAGCGGGCGAGAGTGCCGCCCTCTTTCCCATCCGTGCCCACCGGCTCAGCTCCGCTTCAGCCAGCCGAAGATGCCGCCCTTCTTCTCCTCGCCCGCGCCGGCGGCGGCCCCGGCCTCGCGCCGCTTCGCGTCCTCGGCGAGGGCCTTCTTCAGGGCGTCGGGCGTGTCCCGGGTCGCGATCTCGATCTCGGTCATCCCCTTCGCCGGATCGTCGAAGCTCACCTTGAGGAGGCACTCCTCGTCGAGCTTGAAGTCGATCCGGCGGCCCGTCGCGGCGGCGGGGAGCCGGATCGAGCCCAGGAACTCGTCGTCCACGATGAGATCGGACTCCCCCTGGTAGATGTCGATCTCGATCGGCTGTCCGGGCTCGCGCGGCGGCGGGAGCCGGAAGCTCTTCGTCGAGGGGATGGTCTGGTTCTTGTCGAGGACCTTGCGGAAGTGGTTCGTGGGCGTGGCGATGCCGATGGGCATCGAGAGCACGTCCACGAGGGTCACGGAGTCGATCGAGTCGAGCGAGTCCCCGAGGAGGGCGGCCCCGAGCGCCACGCACTCGTCGGGGTGGACGCCCTTGCGCGCGGCCTTCCCGAAGTGCTCGAGGATCTTCTGCTGGACGAGCGGCATCCGGCTCTGCCCGCCGACGAGGATCACCTCGTCGATCTGGTCCGGCCGGATCCCCTTCTCCCCGAGGACGCGGTCGCAGATCTCGAAGGTCCGGTCCACGAGGTCGATCGTGAGCTCGTCGAGCTGCTGCCGGGAGAGGGACATCCGGATGTCGAGCGGCCGCCCCTTCTTCTCCTCGATGTAGGGCAGGTCGATCGTCACGTTGGGGATGAGGGAGAGGTCGATCTTCGCGGCCTCGGCCCCCTTCTTCACGCGCTGCATCGCGATGGGGGACTGGGCGAGGTCGATCTTGTGCTGCCGCCAGAAGTCCTCGAGCACGAAGTCGATGATCCGGTTGTCGAAGTCGACGCCGCCGAGGAAGGTGTCGCCGCCGGTCGCGAGCACCTCGAAGACGTTGCCGGAGAGCTGGAGGACGGAGACGTCGAACGTCCCGCCGCCGAGGTCGTACACGAGCACCTTCTGGTCGAGCCCGCGGGAGAAGCCGTAGGCGAGCGCCGCGGCGGTGGGCTCGTTCACGATCCGCTTCACCTCGAAGCCGGCGAGCTTCCCGGCCTCGCGCACCGCGAGCCGCTGGGCGTCGGAGTAGTAGGCGGGGACGGAGATGATCGCCTCGTCGATCCGCTTCTGGAGGAAGGCGCTCGCGATCTGCTTGATGTGCGCGAGGACCATCGCGCTGATCTCGGGGAGGGTGTGGACCTTCCCGCCGAGCATCACCGCCGCCTCGCCGGCGGGCCCCTCGACGATGTCGTAGGAGTAGTAGTTCCGCAGCTCCTGGACGACCTTCGAGTTCCACTTCCGGCCGATGAGCCGCTTCGCCCCGTAGATCGTGTTCTTCGGGTTCGTGACGAGCTGATCCTTCGCCACGCCGCCCACGAGGAAGTCGCCCCTCTCGCCGAGCGCGACGACCGTCGGGAGGATGAGGCTGCCGCGGTCGGTGGGGACGACCTTCGGGATCCGGCTCCGGACGTGGGCGACGCAGGCGTTCGTCGTGCCGAGGTCGATGCCGATGATGGGCTTCTCGCGAGGACCGGCCATGTCCCGGATTCCTTAGCACGATTTCCGGGGATCCCCGCGCCGGCGGACGTCGCCTGGGTGAGGGACTCCGGCGCACACCGCTCGCCCTTCGACAGGCTCAGGGCGAGCGGTGCAGGGCCGCTCGCGTGGAAGCAAGGCCGTTCGTGGTGACCCCTCGACAGGCTCCGGGGAACCACGAACGGGCGTGGATCGATCGAAGCGGGCACCGCATCATGGCGGTGCTCACCCGGATCGAGTCGCGACTTTCGCGCCCTTCGACAGGCTCAGGGCGAACGGATCTCTTCCTGTCCGTTCGTGGTGACCCCTCGACAGGCTCGGGGGAACCACGAGCGGCCCCGGATCGACGCAAGCGGGCACGGCCATCAGAACGGGATGTCCCCCCCGTCCTCCTCGCCCTCGGGGGCCGGCGGCGGGACGGCGCGCAGCCGGGGCCGATCGGCCGGCGGCCCGAAGAGCGCCGGGACGACGCGCGGGTCGCGCGCCGGCAGCTCCGCGACCGGGGCGGGCGCGCCGAGCGCGGGAGGACCGTCGCACGGGGCCTCGAGCTGCCACCGCTCGAAGAGCTCCGGCTCGGAGGGCGGCAGCTCCTCGAGGAACCGGGAGGCCTTCATCACGACCCGCTCGCGGTCCCGCGGCGCGGCGACGAGCGGATAGGTGAGGTAGAGCTCGTCCTTCGCCCGGGTCGAGGCGACGTAGAAGAGCCGCCGCTCCTCCTCCTCCCCGTCCCGGTCCCGCAGCGCCTGGGCCGACGGGAACCGTCCGTCCGCGAGCCAGACGACGAAGACCGCCCGCCACTCGAGCCCCTTCGCCTGGTGAACGCTCGAGAGGACCATCTTCTCGTCCGGCTCGCCCCCCTCGGAGACGGTCTCCGCCGAGAGCTCCGTGAGGAGGCCGATCTCCGCGAGGAAGGCGTCCGTGTCCTCGTAGCTCCGCGCGTACTCCGCGAGCTGCCGGACGTCCTCGATCCGCGAGTCGGCGTTCAGGAACTCCGCCTTGAGGTACTCCTCGTACCCCTCCTCGAGCACCTTCTCGATCGCCTCGCCGGGGAGGTCGCAGGTGGGCTTGCGCCCGAGGGCCTTCAGGAGGTCCACGAGCCGCCGGTAGCCCGCCCTCCCCTTCGGCGGGACGTGGGAGGCGACGTCGGGCGCCCCGAGCTCGTCCACCGTCCCCGCGCCGCGGCGGCGCCGGGCGACGAAGGCGTTCCAGACGGCGTCGGCCGTGGCGGTGCCGACCCCGGGCGCGAGCCGGAGGCAGCGCTTCAGGGCGAGCTCGTCGCCGGGGTTCCGGGCGAAGCGGAGGTGGGCGAGGACGTCCTTCACGTGGGCCGCCTCGAAGAAGCGGACGCCGCTCCGGACGACGAACGGGACCCCGCGCCGGGCGAGCTCGAACTGGATCTCCATCGAGTGGTGGTGCGCCCGGTAGAGGACGGCGATCTCCGGGAGCGGGATCCCCTCGTCCCGGATCTCGAGGACGCGCTGCGCGACGAAGGCCGCCTGCTGGACCACGTCGCGGCACGGCACGACGGCGGGGAGCGTCCCGTCCCCGCGCACGCTCGAGAGCTCCTTCTCGAACTGCCGGACGTTCGCGGCGATGGAGGCGTTCGCGAGGGCGAGGATCTGCGGCGTGGAGCGGTAGTTCACGGTGAGGTCGAACCGCCGCGCGTCGGGGTAGCGCTTCTCGAACTCGAGGATGTTCGCGAAGTGGGCGCCGCGGAAGGAGTAGATGCTCTGGGCGTCGTCCCCCACGACGCAGAGGTTCCGGTGCTCCGCCGCGATGAGGTCCACGACGTCGCCCTGGAGCCGGTTCGTGTCCTGGTACTCGTCCACGAGGACGTGCCGGAAGCGCCCCGCGACCGCCCGGCGCACCGGCTCCCGCTCCGCGAGCAGGATCTTCCAGTTCATGAGCAGGTCGTCGAAGTCCATCGCGTTCATCTCGTGCTTCCGCTCGGCGTAGCGGCGCGCGGCGCGAAGGAGGTCGTCGGTGAGGGGGGCGAACTGGGGACGCCGGTCGGCGACCACGTCGGCGAGCGGCGTCTGCGTGTTCACCGCCATCGAGACGAGGTCGATGAGGACGTCGGCCTTCGGGAACCGGCGCGCGCCGACGGCGAGCCCGCAGTCGGCGATCGCCGCGGTCATCACGTCGCGCGAGTCCTCGCGGTCGAGGATGGAGTAGCCGCGGGCGTAGCCGAGCTCGCCCCCGTGCTCGCGGAGGATCTGGTGGGCGACGTGGTGGAAGGTGCCGCCGGTGATCCGGCGCGCGTCGATCCGGCAGACCTCCTCGACCCGCCGGAGCATCTCCCGCGCCGCCTTGTTCGTGAAGGTGAGGAGGAGGATCGAGTCGGGCGCGACGCCGTCCGCGACGAGGCGGGCGACGCGCCAGGTGAGGGTGCGGGTCTTCCCCGAGCCCGCCCCGGCGATGACGAGGACCGGCCCCTCCCCCGCCTCCACGACCGCGATCTGCTGGTCGTTGAGGAGCCCCTCGTAGTTCAGGGCGCGCGCGGTGGTGGTCGCGGACTCGAGCCGGTAGCGGCGGGACATGGTTCGGGACGGGAAGCTAGCAGCCGGGTACGACAGCCGATCCGGGGGATCTACGCCCCGTCTCGCGGATCGCCCGGACCGAGCCTCCCGGCCATTCGAGGCCTGTGCCAACGCGCCGCATCCGGCGCGCCCGCCGCAGCCTACGATCGTGGCATCATCGCCGCTTCACTCGCGGCGTCACCCGGGACCGCCCGGGGTCCTCCCGGCCCGGCCTCGCAAGGGGGGTTCCCATGCACGACGTCCAGGCAGGCACGCCGGCTCAGGCCCTGCCCCGGGGAGCGGCCCTGCTCCATGACCCGCTCCTCAACAAGGGGACCGCCTTCACCCGCGCGGAGCGCGACGCGCTCGGGCTCCGCGGGCTCCTGCCGCCCAACGTCCACACCATCGAGGAGCAGCTCGCCCGGGTGATGGACAACTACCGCCACAAGACCACCGACCTCGAGCGCTACATCCACCTCGTGAGCCTGCAGGACCGGAACGAGACGCTCTTCTATCGGCTCGTCACCGAGCACATCGAGGAGATGATGCCCATCATCTACACGCCGACGGTGGGTCAGGCCTGCCAGCAGTGGGGCCACCTCTTCCGCCGGCCGCGCGGGCTCTACATCTCCTGGGATGACCGCGGGCGCATCGCCGACATCCTCCGGGTCTGGCCGCTCCCAGACGTCCGGGTCATCGTGGTCACCGACGGCGAGCGCATCCTCGGGCTCGGCGACCAGGGCGTCGGCGGCATGGGCATCCCCGTCGGCAAGCTCTCGCTCTACACCGCCTGCGCCGGCATCGACCCGGCCTGCACGCTGCCCGTGATGCTGGACGTCGGCACCGAGAACGAGGGGTACCGGCGCGATCCGCTCTACCTGGGGCTCCGCCAGCCTCGGGTGCGGGGCGAGGCCTACGACGCTTTCCTCGCCGAGTTCGTGGAGGCGGTGACGGCCGTCATGCCGCGGGCCCTGCTCCAGTTCGAGGACTTCGGGAACCAGAACGCCTTCCGCCTGCTGGAGCGGTGGCGCGACGTCGCCTGCACCTTCAACGACGACATCCAGGGTACGGCGGCGGTGACCCTCGCCGGCCTCCACTCGGCGCTGCGTCTCGCCGGCGGGACCCTGCGCGGCCAGACGGTGCTCTTCCTCGGCGCGGGCGAGGCGGGCATCGGCATCGGCGACCTCGTCGCCTCGGCGATGGTCGACGAGGGGGCGAGCCTGGAGGAGGCGCGCCGCCGCTGCTGGTTCGTCGACACGAAGGGGCTCGTCGTGAGGTCGCGGACGGACCTCGCCCCCCACAAGCTCCGCTTCGCCCACGACGCCCCCTTCCAGCCGACGCTCCTCGACGCCGTCCGGGCGCTCCGCCCGACGGCGCTCGTCGGCGTCTCCACCGTCCCCAGGACCTTCACCCGCGAGATCCTCGAGGAGATGAGCCGGCTCAACGACCGGCCGATGATCTTCGCCCTGTCCAACCCGACCTCGAAGTCCGAGTGCTCGGCGGAGGAGGCCTACCGCTGGTCGGGCGGCCGGGCGATCTTCGCCTCCGGAAGCCCCTTCCCGCCCTGCGTCGTCGACGGGCGCACCTTCGTTCCAGGCCAGGGCAACAACAGCTACGTCTTCCCGGGCGTGGGGCTCGGGGTCGTGGCGAGCCGGGCCCGCCACGTCACCGACCGGATGTTCGCGGCGGCGGCGCGGACCCTGGCTGCGCTGGTCCGCGAGGACGACCTCGCGGTCGGGCGCATCTACCCGGCGCTCACCCGCATCCGCGAGGTCTCGGCGGCCATCGGCGCGGCGGTGGCCGAGGTCGCCTTCCAGGACGGGCTCGCGGGCGTGCCGCGGCCCGCCCACGTCCCGGCCCTGGTGAAGGCGCAGATGTGGGAGCCGCGCTACCGGAGCTACGTCTAGCGGTCGCCACTCGATTCGGGATCGGCCCCCGGCCTCGGACCTCAGGCCAGACCTCAGGCCTCGGGGACGGCCGCGGAGCGGACTCCCGCGGGGGCCGGGGGCTACGAGCGCGGTACCCCTTGCGGGGTGCCACGCTAGGTGACACGATGCCGGGCAGCTTCGACCCCGGCTCGATGGCGTTCCCCGTCCCCAGCCCCCTGCGGCTCGTCGCGGCCCTCGCGGGCCTCCTCCTCGCGCCGGCCGCCCTCGCCGGCGCCGAATGTGACGCGGCCATCTACGAGGGCAAGACCTACGCGAAGGGCTCCACCTACACCGTCGTGAAGGGCGGCGAGAAGTACGTGTGCGTCGCCTGCGGCGGCTGCTCGCCCGCCAGATCCGGCGGCGGGGGCGGCGGTGCGGTCCTCCCGGTGCTGCCCCTCGGCCAGCAGCTCGCCGTCGGGCTGGCGGGCGCCCTGCTGCAGGGGATCCTCGGCAACCTCTTCAACCCCGGCCCGTCCGCCGCGCAGCGGGAAGCGGAACGCCAGCGCCTGGAGCAGGAGCTGGAGCTTCGACGGGCCGAGGAGGCCGGACGCGTGCTCCGCGGATGGGTCGGAGCCGGCGCCACGGAGAAGGACGACCGCGCCCGCTCGAGCCGTCTCGCCGCCGCCCTCGCCCTCGACCTGACCCCTCCCGGAAGCCCGGACGGGCGCCCTCCGGCGGAGCGGGCCCTGTGCGCCGCCTACTTCCTCGGGCGGGCCGCCGAGGGCGACCCCGCGGCCGCCCGCTCCCTCGATGAGCTGCTCCGCGGGCGCGTCACCACGGAGGCGTGCGATCCGCCCACCGAGCTCCTCACGGCCCTGGACGCCCGGGACCGTGCGGCCCTGGAGCGCCGGCTCGACCGGATCACGGCGGTCTGGGGCGAGGCGCAGGACGGGATCGCCCGCCACGCGGAGATCGCCGCGACGCTGGGGCGGGGCTCCGCGGCGCTCGGGCAGGCCGAGAGGGCGGCCCTGCTCCGGGAGTCCGCGGGGATCGAGGAGGAGCTGCGCCGGGCCGCCGGCGCGGCCTTCGAGTAGCCTTGGCGGCCGATTCGAGAGGGAGGGACGGATGAAGGCGATGCACGTTCGTGGGCTCTTCACCGGGCTCGTGATCCTCTGCGGCCCGGCCGCCTGCTCGTACACCGAGGGTGCCCTGCGACCGGACCCGGGCATGAAGGAGGTCTCCGTGGAGGGGGTCACCTTCCGGCTCTGGTCCATCGGGCCCGCGAAGGGCGCCTCCAGGGACCTGACCCCCCGCGCCCGGCAGGCCTACCCCGCCCTCTTCTCACCCGCCCTCTCCTCGGTCCCGCTCAACGCGGGGGTCGAGTGCAAGTTCGAGGAGGACGGCACCTCCCTGAGCTGCGAGTCACGCGTTGCCGTCGTCGATCGGGAGGGCCGCCTGGTCGAGTCGGAGCCGCACGCCTTCCGGTTCGTCAACTCCGAGAGCACCGCCGAACACATCTACAAGCCGTTCTTCCAGAATGACATCCCCGACCACCTCGTCGAGACCGCCCGGCTCTTCGCACAGAAGACGGACCCGGCGCTGCTGAGGAGCCTGTACGAGTGGCGGAAGAGCCGGATCTCGGAGGTGACGCTCGCCGGGAGCCGGTTCTGGGTCCTCCTCGCCTTCAACCGCTCCGATCAGGCCTCCGGCTTCGAGCGGGCCCTCGCCCACTTCCACGCCTCCGCGGAGGCGGAGGACGCGAGCGCGATCGCCGAGTCGGTGGAGATCGCCCGGTTCGTGAACGGGGTCTGGGTCCCGCGCAAGGAGTGGGTCCGCCTCGCCCCGAAGCCCACGTCCATCACGGCCCGGCTGTCGGGCGGCGTCCCCGTGGCGGTCGAGATCCTGGAGGAGAGGAGCCCGGCGGTGACGGCCTTCCTCTCGCTCGGCGCCCCCGAGGACCCGCGCGAGGTCCGCTGGAGCAACCACATGATCGTCGAGGCGAAGAACGCCACCCTCGGCGAGACACTGAAGGGGCTGAGCCTCGCCGAGCTCGGCGCGCTCCAGACGCAGCTCGAGAGAAACCTCCTCGGCCTCTCCGAGAAGGCCGGCCAGCTCGAGCTCCGCCTCCAGCAGAAGATGGTGAAGAACGAGCCCACGGCGCCGGAGATGGAGCTCGTCCCCCTCTACAAGCAGCGGATCTCGATCTTCGAGGCGCTCGTCGCGACGCTGAAGCAGGCCTCGCGCTTCAAGTGAGCCGGGCGGCGAGCGCCCTCCGCAGCGGAGCCGGCGCCGCGCGCCGCACGTCCACCTCCGGCGTCCCGTGCCAGCGGGCGCACGCGAGGAGCGCGCCGGCGACGTCGCGGACGAGCGCCTCCCCGGGCCGGACGCCCTCCTCGAGGAAGATCGCCTTCACCTCGAAGCGCCCCTCGGCGCGGTGGGCCTTCGCGTCGAGCCGGCCGACGAGGGCGCCGCGGCGCAGGATGGGCAGGACGAAGTAGCCGTGGCGGCGCTTCGGCGCGGGGACGTAGCACTCGAGCCGGTAGTCGAAGCCGAACGCCGCCCGGGCCCGCTCCCGGTCCCAGACGACGGGATCGAACGGAGAGAGGAGCGTGGTGAGGGAGGCGGAGAGTCCGCCGTCCGCCGCCCGCTCCGCGAGCGCGAGGTGATCGCGGTGGACCCAGCCCGGCGCGTCCCAGCCCCTCACCTCCACGCGGTGCAACGTGCCGTCGTCGACGAGGGGAGCGAGCGCGGCGTCGGAGAGGCGCGGGCGCGTCCGGTAGTAGTCGTGGATCCAGCGGGCCTGCGTGACCCCGAGCGCGCGCACCGACCGCTCGACGATCGAACGGGCCGCCTCCTCGTCCGAGGGGAGCGCCGCCTCCGCCGCCGCGGGGTGGACCCGGCTCGTGAGGTCGTAAACCCGGTGGAACCGGTCCCGGCGCGCGACCATGATCTCCCCGAGGGCGAGCCAGGCCTCGAGGAGCCCCTTCTCCTTCTTCCAGCCCCACCACCCGGACTTCCCCGGCCGCCGGCTCTCGAAGTCCGACGTCTTCACCGGCCCCCTCTCCCGGACGTGCTCGAGGAGCGCGCGCATCGCGGCCCCCTGCCGGCGGAGGAGCCGCCGGGCCCGGTTCACGAACCAGTGGTCGCGCGTCTCGAGCGAGCGCCGGTGGAGGGCCCAGTCCTCGATGGGCGCGATGCAGGCCTCGTGCGCCCAGACCTCGAAGAGGCGCCCCGAGGCCACGAGCTCGTCGAGCCACTCCGGCCGGTAGTCCCCGAGCCGGGAGAAGAGGACGAGCTGGTGGCTCCTCGCGACGACGTGGATCGTGTCGAGCTGGAGGAGGGACATCCGCGCCACGGCCGCGCGGACGTCGTCGCGCGTCGCCCGCGCCCGCGGCCGGGCGAGGAGCCCCTGGGCGGCGAGGTGGAGGAGACGGGCCTGCGCGGCGGAGAGGGAGATCCCGTCCCCCGCTCCGCGCGCGGGCCTCCGGCGGCGTGGCGTCACTGCTGGATCGCGAGGAGCTCGACCTCGAAGACGAGCGTCGCGTTCGGCGGCACGGCGGCGCCCGCGCCGCGCGACCCGTAGGCGATGGAGGGCGGGCAGACGAGCTGGGCCTTCCCGCCGACCTTCATCATCTGGACCCCCTCGGTCCAGCAGGCGATGACCCGGTTCAGCGGGAAGGTCGCCGGCCCGCCGTGCTTCGCGGAGGCGTCGAAGACCTTCCCGTCCGGGAACCGCCCCTCGTAGTTCACCTTCACGACGCTCGTCGCCTTGGGCTTCTCCCCCTTCCCCTCGACGATCGACTTGAAGACGAGGCCGGAGGCGGTCTTCACCGCCCCCTTCTCCTTCGCGGCCTTGGCGGCGAAGTCGGCGCCGGGATCGGCGGCGGCGGGGCCCGCGAGGAGCGCGGCGAGCGGGAGGGCGAGGGCGGCGAGGCGGAAGGTCATGGCTTGGCTCCGGAGAGTGCGCCGGGGCGGGCCTCCGTGGCCCGCGCGGGCGGCGGGAGTATGCCCCGGTTGCGGGCGGGGCGCACGCCCGCGAAGGAAGGCCGTCGGCCTCGACCCCCACCGCCCGTGGCCCGTCGTACAATCCGTCCGTGCTCGCCATCGAGGCCCAGGGGCTCGAGAAGCGGTTCCGGGGCCCCTTCGGCCGGCCCGGCCACGAGGCCCTCCGCGGCCTCGACCTCCGGGTCGAGGCGGGCACTGCCTTCGGCCTCATCGGCCCGAACGGCGCGGGGAAGACCACCTTCGTGAAGGCGATCCTCGGGATCGTCCGCCCCACCGCCGGCACGGCCCGCCTCCTCGGCGGCGACCCGGACGACCCGAAGGTCCGGCGGCGCGTCGGCTACCTGCCGGAGCGGCTCCACCTCCCGCCCGGCCTCGACGCGCGCGAGGTGCTCCGGAGCGTCGCGCGCCTGAAGCGCGCCCCGGCGGACGGCAAGGAGGTTGAGCGGCTCCTCGAGACGGTCGGCCTCGCCCGGGACGGCCACCGGAAGGCCGGCACCTACTCCAAGGGGATGCGCCAGCGGCTCGGCCTCGCCTGCGCCCTCGTCGGCGCCCCCGACCTCCTCGTCCTCGACGAGCCGACGGACGGCCTCGACCCGCTCGCCCGCGTCGAGGTCCGCGGCCTCCTCGCCCGCGAGGTCGCCCGCGGCGCGACCCTGTTCCTGAACTCCCACCTCCTCTCCGAGACGGAGCGCGTCTGCACGCGGATCGGCATCCTCGCGGAGGGGCGGATCGTCCGGGAGGGGGCGCTCCACGCGCTCCGCGAGGGCGAGGCCCGCTGGGACGTCCGCTTCGCCGAGGGCTTCCCGGAGGCGGCGCTCGCCGCGGCGGGCTTCGCGCCGGGCGCCGCCCCGGGCCGGTTCGACTTCGAGGGGGAGCCGGAGGGGCTGAACCGCGCCCTCGACGCGGCGCGGGGGGCGGGCGCGCTCCTCGTCGAGCTCTCCCGCACCGCGAAGGACCTCGAGCAGGTGCTCGCCGAGACGATCGGGGGCGCCGCGTGACCGTCCTCGCCGTCGCCGGGGACCTCGTGCGGGAGGCCCGCTCCCGCCGCTGGGTCCTCGCCCTCCTCGCGGCGACGACCCTCCTCCTCGCCCTCGTCACGGTGGGGCTCCGGCTCGACGTCGTGGACGGCGCGCTCGCCGCGACCCGCTTCTTCGGCGGCGACCTCCGCACCGACGTCCGGGCGGCGGACGTCGCGCTCCGCCCCCTCTTCGTCGCGATCTCCTACGTCGTCTTCTACGCCGGGCTCTTCCTCGGCGTCGTCGCCACGGCCGACTTCGGCCCCACCCTCCTCGCGCCGGGGCGGATCGAGCTCCTCCTCGCCCTCCCCGTCCGGCGCTGGGAGCTCCTCGCCGGGACCTTCCTCGGCGTGGAGGCCCTCGTCCTCGGCGGCGCGGCCTACGGCGGGGGCGGCATGACGCTCGTCCTCTGGGTGAAGACCGGGGTGCTGAACCCGGGGCCGCTCGCCGCCGCCCTCGCGGCCGCCGTCGCTTTCGCCCCGGTCTACGCCGGGATGCTCGCCGTCGCGGTCCTCGCGCGGAGCGCGGCGCTCTCCGGGGGCGCCGGGCTCGTCCTCCTCGTGGCCGGCCTCGTCGCGGGGAACCGGACGGCGTTCGCGGAGATCTTCGAGGAGGGGGCGAGCCGCGCCGTCTTCCTCGGCGTCACCGCCGCCCTCCCCCGCCTCTCCGCCCTGGGCCGGATCGGGCCCGCCCTCGCGAAGGCGGAGGCGCCCGCCGCCGGCCCCGCCCTAGCGATCGCCGCCGGGGCCCTCGCGTTCGCGCTCGCCCTCCTCGCCCTCGGCGTGGACCGCTTCGAGCGGAAGGACTACTGATGGTCCATGCCCGCTTGCGTCGATCCAGCACCGCTCGTGGTTCGACAGGCTCACCACGAGCGGGCAGGAAGGGAGCCGTTCGCCCTGAGCCTGTCGAAGGGCGAGCGGTTGCGCGCGCGGCCGCTCGTGCAAGCGAGACCATTCGTGGTGACCCCTCGACAGGGTCGGGGGAGCCACGAACGGTCCAGGTGATCCCATGATGCGCCGCCGGATCCCCCTCCTCGTCGCCCTCGTCCTCCTCGCGCTCGGCGCGCTCCTCGCGTCGCTCGCCGAGGGGCCCACCTCCGTGAAGCCTCGCGTCGAGCCCGAGTTCCCGCGCTGGCCGCGCCCGGAGGAGATGCAGCGGGCCCGCGAGCGCCGGACCCTGCCGCCGATCCCCGCGCCCGCGGCAGCGGGGGATGCCGAGCCCCCGCGCCCGCGCGACCCCTTCCTCGTCGCCCTCCCCCGGGACCCCTCCCGCGGGCTCGTCGTCCTCGAGGCGAACGCGATCCGCCACTCCCGCCTCGGCGAGCTCTTCGTGGAGTGCGCGATCCGGAAGGGGAACGGGCGCAACCCGTTCGAGGAGATGCGGGAAGAGCTCGGGATCGACCCGCTGAAGGACCTCGACCGGGTCGCCTTCTCGGAGGACGGGATCGTCCTCTCCGGCTTCTTCGACCGGGCCCGGCTCGACCGCTTCCGCGAGGACGCGCGGGAGACGCGCCGTGGCTCGCAAGGACGCATCTTCACGCCGCTCCGGCCGTCACCGGACGAGGAGGGGCTCGTCCTCGGGCTCTGGCGGGATCAGCTCCTCGTCTTCGGCACCGCCCCCTTCGTCGAGGCGTCCCTCGACCGGATGGAGGCGCCCGAGCCGGAGGCGCCCGCGGTGATCCCCGAGGACCTCGCGTACGGAGAGGCCTACGGCGTCGTGCCGGGGCGGGCGCTCCGCGGGCTCTTCGACGGCCTGCAGTGGGAGCTGGGCCACCGGATCGCGGAGGCCGCCTCGCGGATCGAGCTCCACGCCGACGCGATGCGGGACCTCGCCCTCGTCGCGAACGTCTCCGGCGCGGACGCGGCGACGGTGGACGACCTCGGCAAGGCGCTCGGCGTCGCGCTCGCGGTGGCGCGCGTGCAGGCCCTCTCCGGCGAGCGGGACGAGCTCGCGGAGCTCCTCGAGCACGCCCGCGTCGTGCGCGGCGGGGACGGCGGGTTCTCGATCGAGGTCGCGCTGCCGGCGGAGCTCGTGGAGAAGTGGTTCGAGGGGTGCGGGAAGGACCGCGGCCCGTGACCGTCCGCCCTTCGACCCTTCGACGAAGCGGCCGCCGCCGTCACTCGTCCTTCGCCCCGAGGAGCGCGCCGAGGCCGGGCCCGCCGGGGCCTCCGCCGAGCCGGCGCATGGAGTCGAGGTGGTGGAGGAGGAGCTCCCGGTTGTCGCCCACGATGAGGTTCTGCAGCTCCAGGGCGCCGATCCGGTCCTCCGGCGTGAAGGCCGGCTCCTCCACGCGCTCCATGGAGAGCTTCTCCGGCGCGTAGCTCATGTAGACCGCCTTCGTGTCGAGGACCGACCAGTCGTCGCCTCGCCGGAGCTCCACCGTCACCTTGCCGGTCACCGCCGTCGCGATCCAACGGGTGAGCGCCTCGCGGAGCATGAGCGCCTCGGGGTCGTACCACTTGCCCTCGTAGAGGATCCGGCCGAGCCGGCGCCCGAGGGTGAAGTAGAGGTCGAGGGTGTTCTCGTTGTGGATGGCGGAGAGGAGCCGCTCGTAGGTGAGGTGGAGGAGCGCCATCCCCGGCGCCTCGTAGACGCCGCGGCTCTTCGCGTCGATGACCCGGTTCTCGATCTGATCGCTCATCCCGAGGCCGTGGCGCCCGCCGATCTTGTTCGCCTCGAGGAAGAGCTCGTAGGGCGACCCGAACCGCTTGCCGTTCAGGGCGACGGGCCGGCCCTGCTCCCACTCCACCACGATCTCCTCCGGCTTGATCGCGACCTCCGGCTTCCAGTGCGCGACCCCCATGATCGGGTTCACGATCCGCATCGAGGTGTCGAGCCGCTCGAGGTCCTTCGCCTCGTGGGTCGCCCCGAGCACGTTCGCGTCGGTGGAGTAGGCCTTCTCCGTCCCCATCTTGTAGGGGAGCTTCCGCCGCTCGAGGTACTCGCTCATCTCCTTGCGCCCGCCGAAGGCGGAGACGAAGGCCTGGTCGAGCCAGGGCTTGTAGATCTTGAGCTGGGGGTCGACGAGGAGCCCGTAGCGGTAGAACCGCTGGATGTCGTTCCCCTTGTGCGTGGAGCCGTCGCCGAAGACGTGGACGCCGTCCTCGCGCATCGCGCGGACGATGGCGGTGCCGGTCACGGCCCGGCCGAGCGGCGTCGTGTTGAAGTACTTCTTCCCGCCGGTGGAGAGGTGGAAGGCGCCGCACTGGATCGCGGTGATCCCCTCGCGGACCATCGCCTCGCGGCAGTCGAGGATCTTCGCCTTCACCGCGCCGTGGGTCATCGCGATGGGCGGGATGTCCGCCGGGTTCGCCTCGTCCGGCTGGGCGAGGTCCGCGGTGTAGGCGTGGACGGCCATCCCCTGCTCGGCCATCCAGGCGACGGCGCAGCGGGTGTCGAGGCCGCCGGAGAAGGCGATGCCGATGGCGGTGCCCTTCGGGGGAAGCGATCTGTAGATCCGGCTCATGGGACCGCGGACGTACCAGAAATCGGGGTGTTCTGCCAGCGAGGCGAGGCGCCGCTGAGGTCAGGCGCCGACGACCTCGAGCCCGGACGCGCGGGCCGCCCGGGCGAGCTGCCGGTCGTGCGTGGCGACGACGAGCTCCGGGGCGCGATCCCGCGCGAGCTCGAGCGCGGTCGCGAGGTGGATCGCGTCGAGCGACCCGAGGACGGTCGGCATCGGGCCGGCTGCCCTGTCCAGCACGCGCTCGGAGAGCCCGACGACCGCCACGGAGCGCAGGAGCCGCCGCGACTCGCGGTGGAGCTGCTCCACGTCGCCGTCGTCGATCTCCCCCGCGAGCCGGCAGCGATCGATGACCCTCCCGATCTCGATCGGAAGGACCCTGGAGACGTACGCCTCCCTCAAGCGGGGCCACTCCTCGAGCGCACCCGGCTCTCCGAAGAGCTTTCGGAGGAGGACGCTCGTGTCGACGAGGGCGGTCACCGGCGCTTCCGATCCTCCGCGAGGATCGACGTCGTGGAGCGGCCCCGGTACTTGATCGGACGAACCTCCACCTCACCGAGTGGAGGGGCGGTGGGATCGATCGGCTTCGAAACGGGGAGCGCCTCCGGCTTCGCGTCGCCCTCGCGAAAGGGGACCAGGCGGGCGACCGGCTCCTCCCGGTCCGTCACGACGACCTCCTCGCCGGCCCGGACCGCGCGCATGTACCGGCCGAGCTTGGCCTTGAGCCTGGAGGCGCTGGTCCGGTGCGTCATGGACACGAATGTACATCGATGGACATGAGCGGCTCAACTGCCCCGCCTGGGGCCACCGATGGGGGCTGTGCCCGGAGGCACGGACCGCGCACGATGGCCCCGTGGAGAGCCCCGCGTCGCCCGTCGCCCCGGCCGCCGTGCAGCCCGTCACCGCACCAGCCGCCGCGACCCGGCGCGCCGCGGTCTTCGGCGTCCTCCTCGTCGGCGTCGGCGTGGTGGCCGTCGCCCTCCGGCTCCTCGACAGCGACCTCCACCCCCAGCTCGTCCTCTTCCTCTACTCCATCCCCTCGAACTCGGCGGTCTCGGTCTTCTCCCACGAGGTCGCGCTCCTCGACTACGGGAGCCACCAGCCGATCCTCCTCACGACGCTCTCCGCCACGCTCGGCACGATCGTCGCCGGCTGGCTCGACTGGAACGTCTTCGTCCCCCTCCTCGACGCCGACCGTATCCAGGGCTTCCGCGGCAACCGGCTCTACCGCTGGGCGGTGGATCGGTTCGCCCGGGCGCCCTTCCTCGTCCTCGTCGTGGCGGGCTTCACGCCGATCCCGTTCTTCCCCTTCAAGTTCCTCGCCTTCTCCACCAGGTACCCGCTCCCGCGGTACCTCGCCGCGCTCGTCCTCGCGCGGGCGCCGCGCTACCTCGCCCTCACCTGGCTCGGGCGCGAGTTCGAGATCCCCGTCTGGCTCCTCCTCGGGCTCTTCGTCGCGATGCTCGGGATCGCGCTCTCGAACCACGCGCGGGTGCGGGGGCTGCTGGACGGGGGGAAGTGAAGGGGCGCGGCTGCGTCGCTGCGTCATCCTGCGGGATGCGTCCGCGCGTGGACCGCCTTCAGGGCGGCGATCGACACCCGCGTGTAGACCTGGGTCGAGGTCAGCCGTTCGTGCCCGAGCAGCTCCTGGATGAACCGGATGTCCGCGCCGCGCTCCAGCATGAGCGACGCCGCCGTGTGGCGGAACATGTGGCAGGAGCCCCGCCGGCCGCCGGAGCTGCTCCGGACGTGGGCGCGCACGAGGTCGCCGACGCGGTTCAGGGCGAGCGGCCCTCCGCGGCGCGAGAGGAACAGGGCGTCCGTCTCGCGCGTGGCGGCGACGAGCCCGGGGCGGCCCCGGCGGAGGTAGCGCCCCACCCACCGGCCGGCGCGTCGCCCGAGCGGGACCACCCTACCCCGCCCGCCCTTCCCTCGCAGGATCACCACGACCCCGCGCTCGCGATCCACGTCGCCGAGCCGTAGCGCGGCCAGCTCGGCCCGCCTCATCCCCGTGCAGTAGAGCAGCTCCAGCATGGCGCGGTCGCGAAGCCCGAGCGGGCCGAACGGACGTACCCCGCGGAGCACGCGCTCGACCTCGCGCGCGTTCATCACGGCGGAGGGAAGCGTCCGCGGGAGGCGCGGGGGGACGAGGGCCTCGCGGAGGTCCGCCGGGATCCTCCTCGTCGCCCGGAGCCACCGCACGAAGGTCCGGAGCGCGTAGATGCGGCAGGCGCGGGTGGCGAGGGCGAGCGGCGCGCCGTGGGACGTGCGGTGCTCTGCGAGCGCGAGGGTCCACCCGCGCAGCAGGCGAACGCCGAGCCGGGGAGCCCGGGCCCGGTCCCCGGCCCAGCGGAGGAAGTACCGGACGCATCGGAGCCGGTGCTCCACGGACCGTGGAGAGTAGGCGCGGACGGCCATCCACCCCGCGAACTCGGCTAGGATGGGCTCCCACGACACGCTCGGTGCGTCGCGCATGGCCATGCCCTCCCCGATCTCGTCACACCGCTCCGCCGCGTCCGCTCCCCGGCGCACGCGGGCGCTCCAGGTCCCGGTGACGCGGGGCGAGCCTGCGTATTCACGGCACGCGAGGAACCGGCCCAACGGGTTCAACCAGCTCCTCTCGGTGACCCCGAGCGACGGAGGGGCGGCGACCGCCTTCGCCTACGACGGGAACGGCAACCAGACCTCGAGGACGGACGCCTCGGGCGTGACGCAGTACGTGTACGGAGCGGACGACCGGCTCGCCGGGGTGGCGCTCCCCGGGGGCGGCGGGAGCGCGTACGAGTACGACGCGAACGGGCTGCGCGTGAAGAAGGCGGACGCGGGCGGCACGACGCGGTACCTGCTCGACGGGCTGTCGGTCATCGGCCAGTACGGGGCGGACGGGGCGCGGCAGGCGTTCTACGTGCAGAGCCTCGCGCGGATCGACGAGGTGCTCTCGGTCGTGAACGGCCAGGGGAAGCACTGGTACCAGGCGGACGCGCTGGGGTCGGTCTACACGCTCACGACGGCGACGGGGGAGGTGCGGGCGCGCGGCGGGTACGACGTGTTCGGGGCGCCGGTGGCGGAGTCCGGGGCGGCGGTGGGGCAGCCGTTCGGGTTCACGGGGAGGGAGCATGAGCTCGATGCGGGGCTGGTTTACGCGAGGGCGAGGTACCTGGACCCGAGCACCGGGCTGTGGGACTCGACCGATCCGCTCGGCATGATCGAAGGGCCCAACCGCTACGCGTACGTGCGTGCGAACCCGGCTCGCTCCCGCGATCCGCTGGGGCTGTTCTCGACAACGATGCACAGCAGGATCATCGAGGAGGCACTTGAACCCATTGGCGCGAGCGCGGAGAACATCGCCGTCCTGAAGTGGGCGAGCCGAGAGGCCGACTCACTCCAGTATCAAGACGGCGATTCCGCCCATCGGCATGCGATGCGGCGACCAGGGCAGGACCTCGCAACCGGCATCAGGCTCTGGTCGAACTTCGTCGTTGCTCAACTCGCGATGGCGGCGGAGACCGCCCGTGGATGCGATCTGACCTTCGGCGAAGGCGCGGCCACTCGAAAGGCGCTCTTCCATCTCGGGTTCGGTATGCACGCCGTGATGGACGCTCACTCTCCGTTCCACAGGTTCACCGTGTGGAGAGCCGCCAGTTGGAGTGGCCTGGATCACATCAGGGATGAGCCAGAGCTCGTCATGTCCAGCCCAGGCGTGGCGGGCGCGATTGCCGGTACTGCGAACTACTGGCGCGCATACGAGCATCTGAAGCGTGTCCCCGGTGGCGATCTGTTTGCCTGGGCGATCCTCCTGTTCGGGCGCGACGCGTACATGGAGGCGCTATGGCTCGGAACACAGGACCCACCCGCATGGTGACCACGGGGGCGGTGCTCAGCGAACCCGTAGGCAGGCACCGAGGACGTCGGGGGCTGTTGATCATCCTCGGCGCGCTCGTCGCAGCTGGCCTCGTTCCTTATCGCACCATCGTGGCTCCCGTGTGGCGAGTCGAAGTCGTCGACTCCAGGGGAAGGCCGCAGGCTAGGCTGCGAGTAAGCCAAACCTGGACGTACTACTCGCTGATGTCCGAGATGGACTACGAGCAGCGACTCACGGATGAGCGCGGCGCAGTCGTGTTCCCGATACGGTCGATACGCGCGAGCGCGATACACCGGGCATTCGGGGCCGTCCGGGAACTGGCGCACATGGGGAAGCACGCCAGTTTCGGTCCGGACGCGTACATCGTACTGAATGTAAAGCGCCCCGGTGCGCCAGGGGCGGTGAGCGTCGGCCTGAGAGAAGCCGCTATTGGAGCCAATGGCGAGGTGTTCCATCGAGAGGTCCTGGTGGACGAGACGCCGCACGAGAGGTTTCGGGCCGGCCAGTCGTGGCCGCCACGGCTCGGCCATCCGCCGAAGAGTCTCGCGGATGGTGACTGTGCTGCGTGTCATCGCGCCCCGGCGCCCAGCGGTGACCGCGGAGGACCCGTTCCGGAGTGACCCGCGTTGAGCACGGCGAAAGAGAGTCTCTTGACTCACAGCCACGTCCACGTGTCACGCGGTTGGCTTCGTGGAAGTCATCGCGCGGCGAAGGGGCTGCGCGGAACGCGTGAGCGACCGGCCGCTGGAGCAGGTCGCCGCGCGGGCGCCTGACCGGCAGTGAAGCGCTTCCGTTGGGGATTCCGGATTCCCGGTCAGGATCCCCTCCGCCGGGCCGAACGGCTCCCCTCGTGCGCTGGACCGGAAGGTGGCGCACGCTGCGGGCCGATGAGGCGATCGAGCTCCCGCGCGACGATGGTCCGGACCCGCGCCGAGGGGACGAGCGATCCCCACCGGCGTGCCTCGGCGAGGTCGAATCCGGGGGGGACCTCGAGCTCCGGCAGGCGCGCGAAGAGCCGCGAGCGCGTCGGGGAGAGGTACAGGACATCCACCAGCGCCTTCTCCGGCGAAGCGAGGCGAACGCCGGTTCGGTGGTCGAGCACCGCGCCACCGAAGAACCGGGGCCCGACGTGGTGAACGCTGTACGTCCCGATGGGTGTGCGCACCAGCGCCGTCCGGCCCAGCGACACGAGGTACGTCACGTCCGGGATCTGCTCGATCATCCCGTGCAGATGGAGCGCGGTCTGGAGGGAGACGTAGCTCGGGTGCGGGGCGGTGATGTAGTCGGCGAGGCTGAGCGGGTCGGGCGACTCACGCAGGGCCCAGAGCCCCTTGCGGACCGGGGTCACGAGCCCGGCCGAAGCCAGGCGGCGCAGGGCGTGGCTCGCCGCCTCGACGGACAGGCCCGCCGCCGCGGCTGCGTCGGAGGTCGTGACCGCCGGGACGCCCAGCGCGCGAAGCCGTCCGAGGACGCCCCACCGCGCTCATCTCTCGATCCCCCGGTGCTTCGAGAGGGCGGCGTCCAGGTAGTCGACGACCTTCATCTGGAAGGCGTCCCACGCCTCGGGGGCCCCCGCCGAGTCCCGCTGGTCCGGGTGCAGGTAGGAGACGACCTGGCTCCTGTAGTCGTCGTAGGTGACCGACATCGCGCGCTCGAGCGCGGCCTTCACCACGGAGCGGTCGGCCTGGAGCGCAGCCGCATCCCCGCCGGTCCGGGGGATCAGGACCGCCCCGAGATCGAAGAGGTCGCGCGCCTGGACCTCCCTGCGGTCCGCCAGCGCCCTCACCTTCTGCCGGATCGCAGGCTCGAGGGGGTAGTGCGGCGCGAGGAAGGTGATGGCCTGGTGCTCCGCCAGGACGCTTGTAGACGGCGGCCAGGATCCGCGTCGTTCTGACGGTCGAGGTCGAGGGCCGAGGCCGCGCGGCCAAGAAGTCGCGACGGCAGCGGACAGCGGGTAGGTGGTGAGCGCGGACCCGGAAAAAGCGAGG
>JBBIPT010000007.1:0-32372 GCA_037442705.1 Anaeromyxobacter sp. | reverse complement strand
GGGCCCGCAACGGCAGCCGCTACCGCATCCGTGACCGCATCCGAACGGCAGCCGCTGCCGCCCGACCAGGCCCCCGCGTAGCGCGCCAGCGCGAAGCGGGGGCCCAACGCCCTACGGGCTCCTAGCGGGCCGCCCGCCGGCGGCGCGAGGGCGCCTCGCGGAAGAACTTCTCCGCCTGGGAGAGCGAGTTGTCGAGCGCCTCCACGGTGAGGTCGCGGAGGGTCACCTCGGGGAACCGGAGCGAGTCGTAGTACCGCTGGCGGTCGGTCGCGTGGATCACGCAGAGGAGCCGGTACCCCGCCTGGAGGAGGACGAGGTTCGCGAGGAGCCGGCCGAGCCGCCCCGAGTGCTCGGTGTAGGGGAAGACCTGCATGAAGCCGTGATGGAGCCGGGTGGCGCTCTGGATCGGGTGGGCGTTCCGGAACTCCGCGGAGTCGCAGCCGTCGAGGAGCTTCTGGAGGAGCGCCGGGATCTTCGGAGGCTGGGCGATCTCGTGGAAGTAGGACCGGTGGAGCGGCATGTCCTTGCGGAGCTCGGGCGGCGGCTGCCCCTCGGGGCCCGCGGCGAGCGTCTCGCAGAGGCGGCGAACGAGCGTGAGGTTGATCTTGAGCTTCTTCGAGGCCGCCTCCTCGCGGACGAGGTCGAGCGCGGCCTTGTGGTTGCGCAGCTCCTGCAGGGCCCCCACGAAGGTGGCGTCGGTGACGGGCTGGGACTGCAGGGCCGTCGCCAGCTCCTGGCCCGAGTAGACCACGCCCTCGAGGGCGTTCTCGTGGTGCAGCCAGGAGAGCTCGAACTTCCGGAGGAACTCCTCGGCGACCTCGGGGTCCTCGCGCATGCGATCCGCGAGATCCTCCATCCGGTCATCGATATCGACGAAACGAGTCCGCATCCTGGGCACTCCCGAGGCCGCACCGTCCGCCATCCCCGGGAAGGGCCGGCGAATCGGTCCAACTGTTTGAAATTGCCGTTATTTTTCAGATTTGCGCCGGCGGGCCGGGCGAAATCTAGCCGAATCGATCCTGGATCGTCAATGGAATACCCGTCCCTCCGCCCCTGCGCCGCCCGTCCTGCGGGAGTCCTCTCGAAAGGGAACGGGCGGCGTGTGCGCTTTGTTCCAGTGCGACTACAATCGGGGCCTCGGCGGGGGCGTCGCCGGACACGGACGTCCGCAGGTGGATGGCAGGGAATGTCGGAAGGGTCGTCGCCGCCGCCGGTCGCATCCCCGGGTCCTCCCGCCCCGCCTCGCCGCTCGCGCGCGCGGCTCGGGCTCGCGATCGCCGGGATGGCGGCGGCGAGCCTCCTCGCCGCCTCGACGCAGGTCTCGCTCACCGGTCACTGGCAGGGGCTCTTCCTCCTCCGGGGGAAGGAGGGAGTCCGGCTCGAGCTGAAGGACGACCTCTTCCTCGGGGACGGGCCGAGGCTGCTCTGGGGCGTCTCCTTCGCGAGGGTCCGGAAGCTCGTCGCGGGACGGGGCGCGGGCGAGACCGGCGCGGCCCGGCTCGACTTCGACTTCGACGAGGCGGAGGGGAACGGCATCATCCGGAACCTCCTCGGGGACGGGACCGAGGTCGTCACCCTCTTCGGGCGCTACGAGGACAGCGAGGGGCGGACGCCGCGCGGCCTCTTCGTGGGCGGAGCGCTCCCCGACATCGCGGCGGACGGCCATCTGCAGAACGAGAGCGGGATGGCCTACAGGGACGCCCGCGGCTGGCACCACGTC
Organism: Anaeromyxobacter sp.; assembly: GCA_037442705.1. Lineage (GTDB taxonomy): Bacteria > Myxococcota > Myxococcia > Myxococcales > Anaeromyxobacteraceae > Anaeromyxobacter. The sequence goes on along the minus strand of JBBIPT010000007.1, from coordinate 30,652 downwards.
TGGTGCAACGTGAACGAGGGGGTCTACGACACCGTTCACGGCGCCATGATCTACCCGTCCGCCTGGCGGTTCGGGGGAAGCCGCCTCCTCGTCCGCGAGCGCGACCGGCTCGTCCTCTCGAGCACCCACGAGATCGAGCTCTCCGGGACGACGATCCGGATGGAGCGCTACGCCTACTTCCGGGCGGGCGAGCCGTGGTTCAAGCTCGGAGTCCACTTCGTGAACGCCGGAGATCAGGTGGCGCGCTTCGCGTACCTCTACGGCGACGAGCCCTGGGTCGGCGACTTCGGCTCCTCCGCCGGGAACGTGGGCTGGACGGCGCGCGGGATCGTCGACCGGGAGGGCTTCGTGGAGACGGGGGAGGACCGGTTCGCCGGCGTCTACGACGTGGACAGCCGGACGGCGAACTTCCTCGCCTGGCTCGGCGACGAGAAGCCGCTCGCGCTCTTCTTCTCGAACCGGCCGGGCCCCCCGAAGACCCGGGACGCGCCGCTCTCCTCGAACGAGATCTTCCTCGGCGCGGAGTGGAAGGTGACGAGCCTGCCCCCCGGAGGCTCCTGGTCCCTGCTCCTCGCCGTCGGCCTCGCGGAGGTGGACCCGGTCACCGGCCCCCGCCTCCCGCGCGCCTTCCGGCTCTGACCCGCCTTCGCCGTTTTCGGGGCTCGGCGAACGCTTCCGAGGCGAGTCAGAGCGATTTCCGGGCTTGCTGCGCTTCGCTACGCAAGCCCTCAACCTGGGGGGAGCGATGCCGCTCCCCCCAAAACCCCCCACCAGAAGAGCGAAACGCAAGTCTGACCCGCCTTCGCCGTTTTCGGGGCTTTGCGAACGTCTTCAGGCGTCGAGCGCGGGGAAGGGCCGGCACATCCGCGCGACGAAGGTCATGTCGGGGTGGAGCTCCGCCTTGCCGCCGCGGATCGCGCGCGCGAGCTCCTCCCCGGACGGGACGACCTCGAGCGGCGAGAGGACGCGCTGGAACGATCGCAGGTGGTGGACGAAGGGGCGGCTGCGGGCGACGTTCTGCGCGGCGAGCTGCTCGAGGCCGAACCAGAGCGGCTGGGTGATCTTGGGGCCGAAGCCCTCGAGGGCGAGGACGAAGGCGTTCCTCGATCCGGTGGCACCCCGCTGCACGGTCGCCCAGGCCTCCCGGGCCGGCAGGTTGTCCACGAGCCCCCCGTCCACGAGCCGGAAGAGGTCGTGGCGATCGAAGATCGTCCCGAGGAGCGCGTGCATCCGGTCGTCCTCCCGGAGGACGTCGTAGTGGATGACCCCGGGGAGGGCGGAGGAGAACCCGACCGCGTCGATCGCGTCGAAGGCCTTCGTCTCCTCGTCGGCCCCGAGGTAGACCCGCGCGAAGCGGTCCCGCTGGACCATGAGCTCGCCGACGGCCTGGAAGATCTCCGTGGCCATCCGGGAGACGACGTTGGGCCGGGGCTCCCGGCCGTGCAGGTCGAGGAGGTGCTCGTAGTAGGAGGGATCCCGGGGGAGGGCGCCGTTCCGGATCCCGGTCACCGCCACGACGAGGGGGATGGAGAGCTGCCCGAGCGTGAGGGGCTGGCCGTCCGGCCCCTCGAGGAACTCGCCGATCGCGGCGCGCAGGTGGAGCCGCATCGCGGCGGGCAGCCCGTAGCGCGACTCCCCGTGGAGGAAGCGGAAGAGCGTGCGGAACGAGAGGCCGCGCATCGCCTCTGCGACGTCCTCCGGGTGCCAGCGGAGCCGCCGCGCCCGGAAGAGGAGGAGGACCGCGCCCATGCTCGTGCCGGCGAGGAGGCGCGGCACGAGGCCGTACTGCTCGAGGAGGGCGAACGCGCCGAGGTAGGACCAGGCGACGCCGCCCCCGCCGCCGCAGACGAGCACGAGCGCCTTCTCGCAGAGCTCGCGGTCGAGCGCCCCCGGGGGGAGGCGGTCGCCGGCGGCGGCCGCGGCGCGGGATCGCCAGGCGCGCGCGTGGGCGACGAGGTTCGGGACGGCCCGGACCACGGCCTCCCGGTCGATCCCGCCCGGCCGCAGGAGGGGCGCGACCGCGAACGCGAGGGCGTCCTCCCGGTACGGCGCGAGGAGGGGGGCGAGGTCCACGTCCGAGCCGTCGGGCGCGCGGACGAGCCCGAGCCTCGCGAGGTTCAGGGCGTACCGGATCGCCGCCTCGTCCGGCTCGGAGATCCACGGAGGGGAGGAGACGACCTCCCGGACGAGCGCCATCTCCGCCTCCTCGAAGGGGCGGATCCGCGCGCGCAGCACGTCCACTTCGTCCGCGGCGGGGGGCACGGGGGGATTCTAGACGGGCGATCATGATCCGTGAACGGGAGAGCGGGGTTGGACGGGGAGGGGCCCCACCGCAAGTGGGGAGGGGCGGAGTCCCTCCCCGCCGGGGCGGGGGCGCAGCCCCCGTTCAGCGGACCACGTTCTCGAAGGCCTGCCGGACCGCCGCCGTGACCCGCGCGTACTCCGCGAGGAACCGGTCGCCCGGGGCGGGGGCGCAGCCCCCGTTCAGCGGACCACGTTCTCGAAGGCCTGCCGGACCGCCGCCGTGACCCGCGCGTACTCCGCGAGGAACCGGTCGCCCGGGGCGGGTCCCGCGAAGCCCATCCGCCGGGCGAGGTGGCGGAGCGCGGGGCCGCTCTCGGGGAGGTGGTCGATCGTGAAGTCGTGGACGATCCGGAGCCGGAGCTCGACCATCCGCAGGAAGTCGTAGCCCTGCGCGAGCGCCTCGTGGTCGGCCTCCCGGAGGAGCCCCTCGGCCCGCAGCCGGTCGAGCGCGGCGGGCGTCGTCTCGCACCGGATCGACGGGTGGGCGTGGCCGTGCGCGAGCTGGAGGAACTGCGCGGCGAACTCCACGTCCACGAGGCCGCCGTGGCCGGTCTTCGGGTTCTTGCCCCGGGAGGACTCCTTGCCGAGCTCCGACTCCATCCGCTCGCGCATCCGCCGGATCTCCGCCGCGAGGGCGGCGCGATCCTCCGCCCGTCCGTACACGACGGGGACGAGGACCTTCTCCCGGATCTCCTCGAAGAGCGCCGGGTCCCCGGCGACGTGGCGGGCGCGGAGGAGGGCCTGCCGCTCCCAGAGCTGGCTCCGCACCCCCGCGCCGCCGGGGGCGGTGTGGTAGCGGACGAACGCCTCGGAGCCGATGACGAGGGCCCCCTGGTTCCCGGAGGGGCGGAGCCGCGTGTCGATCTGGTAGAGCCGCCCCTCCCGGAGCGGCATCTGGAGGAAGGACATGAGCCGCTGGGCGAGGCGGGGGTACCGCTCGTGCCCCTGGCCGGCGGAGCCCGGGTAGAGGAAGACGAGGTCGAGGTCGGAGTGGTAGCCGAGCTCCCGCCCACCGAGCTTGCCCATGCCGATCACGCAGAGCCGGGCGGGGGGCGCGACGCCCTTCGCGGCGGCCTCCGCCTCCGCGAGGGCGAGGCACTTCTCGAGGGAGGCCTCGGCGAGGGCGGTGAGCTGGGCGGAGATCCCCGGGAGGCCGAGGCTCCCCGCGATGTCGTGGATCGCGATCCGGAGGACCTCCTCGTTCTTGTAGCGGCGGAGCTCGCCGAGCTCCTCCTCGAGGACGCCGTCGGGGCCGAGGGAGGGGTCGACGTGCGCGAGCCGCTCCTCGATCTCGCGCCGGAATGTCGCGCCGTCCTTCTCGAGGAGGACCTGGTCCTCCCGGAGCAGCATGTCGATGAGCTCCGGGTGGCGGAGGAACCGCTTCGAGAGGAAGTCGGAGGTCCCGAAGAGCGAGAGGAGGAGGCGGGAGACCCGCCGGTGCTCCGCGAGCATGCGGAAGTAGGGCTCGGGGTTCCGGAGCGCCGCGGCGAAGTCGGAGAGGTGGGAGATCGCCTGATCCGGGTCCGGGGTCCCGAGCGCGTCGGAGAGGAGGGCGATCGCCGCGGCCGGATCCCCGTGGCGCGAGAACGGGGTCCTCCGGCGCGCCATCGCGTCGAGCGCCGCGAGCACCCGGTCGGCGTCGACGAGCCCCCGGCGCGCCGCGATCTCCGCCCGGCGGGCCCTGTCCACCTGGGCGTCGGCGAGGAGCGCGAGCTCGGGATCGAGGGGGACCGCCCCGGTCCCCGTCCCGAGGAGCCGCTCGAACTGGTGGGCGACGCGGTCGCGGTGGCCGGCGAGGGCGGCCTCGAACGACGCCTCGTCGGGGTAGCCCATGGAGCGGGCGAGCCAGCGCCGCTCCCCGGCCGGGGGGAGCCGGTGCGTCTGCGCGCCGTCCATCATCTGCACCCGGTGCTCGGCCCGGCGCAGGAAGAGGTAGGCGTCCGCGACCTCGTCGCGGTCCTTCGCCGGGACGACCCCGGCGAAGAGGAGCCGGTCGAGGGCGGGGAGCACCGCCCGTTCCCGGAGGGGCTTCGCCTCGTCGCGCCCGCCGTGGAGGAGCTGGAGGGCGGAGACGAAGAACTCCGCCTCGCGGATTCCCCCCTTCCCGAGCTTCAGGTCGTCGCGCCCCTCCGCGCCGGCGCGGGCGTCGATGCGGGCCTTCATCGACTGGATCTCCTCGACCACCGAGAGGTCGAGGCTCCTGCGCCAGACGAAGGGGTCGAGCATCCGGAGGAGCTCCTCCCCCACGGCGAGGTCTCCGGCGCCGGGGCGGGCCTTCACGAGCGCGTTCCGCTCCCAGGTCCGGCCGAACGACTGGTAGTAGAGCTCCGCCGCGCGGAGCGAGTTCACGATGGGCCCGTTCTGCCCGTCCGGCCGGAGGTTCAGGTCGACGCGGAAGACGAACCCGTCCTCCGTGGGACGGGCGAGGGCCTCGGTGACGAGCTCGGCGAGCTTCGCGTAGTAGGCGAAGTGGGTGACCGGCTTCTCCCCCTCGGTCTCGCCGTCGCGGTCGTAGACGTAGACGAGGTCCACGTCGGAGGAGAAGTTGAGCTCCCGGGCGCCGAGCTTGCCCATGGCGATCGCGCAGAACCCCGCCCCGGGCTCGCGCCCGCCGAGCCCCGCGGGAGGCCCGTGCTTCTCCCGGAGCCTCCGGTCGTGGAAGCGGATCGCGGCGTCGAGGGAGGCGGTCGCGAGGCTCGAGAGCTCCCCCGTGACCTCCCTCACCCGGGCGCGCCGGAGATCGCGCAGGGAGATCCGGACGACCTCGCGGGCGCGGACCCGGCGGAGGAGCCGGTGGAAGCCCTCCACGTCGGACGGGCCGAGCCGCCGTGCCGCGCGCTCGAGGAGGCGCCGGAGGTCCGCCTCGGGGCGAGGGCGCAGGAGGAAGGGCGAGCGGGCCGCGCGGCGGAGGAGCCCCGGATCCCGGGCGAGGAGCGCCGGGACCATCCGCGAGGAGCCGGCGAGGAGGGCGAGCGCCTCGAGGAGGTCCGCGTCCCGGGGCGGCGCCTCCGCGGCGTCGGCGTATCGCTCGATCCCGGCGAGGGCGAGCTCGGGGTCGGGGGCGAGCCCCGCCGCGGCGAGGACCTCCTCCGCCTGGTCCGGGAAGCGCCGCCGGAGCCGGGCGAGGACCTCGGAGGACTCCTCGGGCGGGTCGGGGGCGAGCCCCGGGATGGAGTGGGACGGGCGCAAGACGGCCGGATCCTACCGCGACCTCGCTCGCCCTTCGACAGGCTCAGGGCGAACGGCTGCGTGCGGGGCCGCTCGCGTGCAAGCAAAGCCGTTCGTGGTGACCCCTCGACAGGCTCGGGGGAACCACGAACGGGCGTGGATCGATCGAAGCGGGAACCGCCCTCACGCCTCGAGCGGCGGCAGGAACCGGCGGGCGAAGGGCGGGAGGTGGCGGCGGACCTCCCGGGCCAGGGGGCGCTCGATCCGGGAGTAGCCCGCGGTGCCGGCGGCGACCGCGAGCACGATCGCCGCGAGGGCGAAGGGGACGAGGGGGTCCACGAGCGCCTCGGCGGCCTGGCCGAGGACGCCGGCGAGGCCGATCCCCCCGAACACCGCGAAGACCCTCCGGCGGAGGGCGAGGGCGAGGAAGACGAGCCCCGCGTTCACGAGGCCGCCGAAGGCGAGCGAGAGGCCCGAGGCGAAGTGGTAGGTCGTGATCCCGCCCCAGAACGAGACGAGCCCGGCGAGGTAGAGCCAGAAGGCCTGGTCGCGGTGACGGATCCCGTCGGCGCCGAGCCCGGCGCCGAGGACGAGGATGCCGAGGAGCGACGAGAGCGCGGCCCGGTCGCTCCAGGAGGTGGCCGGGCCGAAGAGGAGGGGGGCGCCGTCCATGAGGAGGAACCAGAGGGCGGCGACGAGGACGGCGGAGAGGAACGGCGCGGGCCGGATCCAGATCGAGGCCACGGCGGCCGCGACGCCCGCGACGGCGGGGAGGAAGCCGTGGCTCAGCGCCCAGGAGGCGAGGTCGGACACGGGCGCCTCGGAGCCGCCATCGAGCCCGAGCCAGTGCTGCGTGCCGTGGACGGCGATCGGCAGGGCCGCGACCGCGAGCCCGAGGAGCACCCCGGCGGACGTCTCCAGCCCGCGGCCGGCCGCCCAGCGGGAGGCCCGGAGCAGGAAGAGGCCCCAGGCGACGGAGACGAAGACCGCGCCCGCGCCGCCGAGCCGCTCCCAGGCCACGACGAGCACCCAGGCGGAGAGCGCGGTGATCGCGCCGGCGGCGCCGAGGAGGATCGAGTCGTCCCTCGTCCACGGACGGGCGGCCGGCGGGGCGGACCGCGGCGCGAGGGAGCCCCAGAGCGCCTCGGCCTGCTCGTGAGTGATGATGCCCGCGTCGGCGGCGCGCTCGAGGTCGGTGCGTCGGATCTCCAAGGAGCTGCTCCCTGCCCCCGCGGGGATGCTAGACGACTGGGCGCGATTGGGAAACACCCAGGGCTTCCGGCCTCGGGCTCCTGGCCCCGGGGAGTGCATGACCGCGGCCGTTCCGGCGACGGGAGGGGACTTCTTCACGGCCTCTCATGGCCGTGCCCGCTTCGATCGATCCACGCTCGTTCGTGGTTCCCCCGAGCCTGTCGAGGGGGCACCACGAACGGCTTTGCTTGCACGCGAGCGGCCCAGCACGCAGCCGTTCGCCCTGAGCCTGTCGAAGGGCGAACTCCGAGGCTCGACGCGAGTGATCACGGCCATCAGGCGTCGTCGTCCCCGGCCGCACCCGGCTCGGGCGCGCCGCGCCCAGACCGGGAGAGCCCGTGCTGGCGGATCTTCTTGTGGAGGTTCGTCCGCTCGACGCCGAGCGCCTGCGCCGCCTGCGTGATGTTCCAGTCGTGCTCCTCGAGCTTCTTCTGGATGTAGTCGCGCTCCACGAGGTCGCGGAGCTCCTTCAGCGGCACCTCGCCGTACCGGGAGAGATCGGCGGCGCCGGCGCCGGCCGGCGGCGGCGCGGCCCGGGGGCCGACCCCCTCGGGGACGTCCGCGGCGCCGATCCGGTCGCCGCTCATGATCGCCATGCGCTCGCAGAGGTTCCGGAGCTCCCGGACGTTCCCGGGCCAGCGGTAGGAGCGGAGCTTCTCGTAGACGGCGGCGTCCACCGGCTTCGGGCGCATGCCGTTCTCCCTCACCGCGAGCTGGAGGAACCGCTCGGCGAGGAGCGGCACGTCGTCGAGCCGCTCGCGGAGCGGCGGCACGCGCAGCGGGACCACGTTGAGGCGGAAGTAGAGGTCCTCGCGGAAGTTCCCCTCCCGGACCTCGGCCTCGAGGTCCTTGTTCGTCGCGGCGACGACGCGCACGTCGACGGAGATCGCCTTCTCGCTCCCCACCCGGGTGATCTCGCCGGTCTGGAGGGCGCGGAGGACCTTCGCCTGGGCGGAGCCGCTCATGTCCCCGATCTCGTCGAGGAAGAGGGTGCCGCCGTGCGCGACCTCGAACTGGCCGCGCCGGCGGGCGGCGGCCCCGGAGAAGCTCCCCTTCTCGTGGCCGAAGAGCTCCGACTCGATGAGTTCGCCGGGGATCGCCGCGCAGTTCACCTTCACGAAGGGGCCGTCCGCCCGCTTCGAGAGCCGGTGGACCTCCGCCGCGACGAGCTCCTTGCCCGAGCCGGACTCGCCGAGCACGAGGACGCGCCCGGTCGTCGGGGCGACCTTGGCGATGTCCTCCTGGAGCTTCCTCATCGCCGGGCTCGCCCCGAGCATCTCGTCGGCGAAGCGGCGCTCCCGGGAGGAGAGGGACTGGACCTTCTCCTCGAGGTTCCGCCGGGCGAGGGCGTTCTTCACCGAGACGAGCACCCGGTCGCGGTCCACCGGCTTCGAGAAGAAGTCGGCCGCCCCGCGCTTCACCGCGTCCACGACGTCGCTCGTGTCGGCGTGGCCGCTGATCACGACGACGGGGAGGTCGCGCCAGAGCTCCCGGGCCTTCGACAGGAGGGTGAGGCCGTCCATGCCGGGGAGCCGGATGTCGAAGATGCCGAGGTCCACCGGCTCCGCCCCGAGGAGCTCGAGGGCCTTCTCCGCGCTCTCCGCCTCGAGGAGGGCGTACCCCTCCGGCTCGAGGACCATCTTCAGGGCGCGCCGGATGTTCGGCTCGTCGTCCACGACGAGGATCGTCTGCTTCGAGGTCTCCATGGCCCCGCATCTTACCCGGTGCGGGGCCCTCGGGCGCTGGACGCTCTGAACGACCGAGCGGGATTCGGAAACACCCAAGGCTTCAGGCCTCAGGCTTCAGGCCTCAGGAAATGCATCTCTGCCGCCGTTCCCGAGGCCTGAGGTCCGAGGCCTGAGGCCAGGGGCCGATCGGGAATCGCGAGCGGCCGTCTCAGAACGTCGCGGTCTGCCCCGGCTCCATCACCTTCACCTGGGTGCGCCCCTTCAGCGCCGCCTCGAGCTCGGCGGGCGTCCCGGCGATCACGGGGAAGGTCCCGAAGTGCATGGGGACGATCGTCCTCGGCTTCACGTAGGAGGCGGCGAGGGCGGCGCCCTTCGGGTCCATCGTGAAGTGGCCGCCGATGCAGGCGAGCATCACGTCCACCGTGCCGTACCGCTCCGGGATCTGCTTCATGTCCATCGTCACGTCGGTGTCGCCCGTGTGGTAGAGCGTCGGCCCGCCCTTCACCTGGATGACGAAGCCCATGGGGTTGCCGCCGCCGTGGTGGCCGGTGTCGTCGGTGACGTCGGAGGAGTGGACGGCGGGGACCATGATCACGGTCGCGTCCCCCGCCTGGATCCGGCCGCCGATGTTGCCGAGCGTGTCGAAGCCGGCCTGCTCCTTCGGGTAGCCGGCCTTCATGAGGGCGCGGCCGAGGTCGAAGCTCGTCACGAGCTTCGCGCCGGTCCGCTTGCCGAGGGCGACCGCGTCGCCCGAGTGGTCGAAGTGCCCGTGGGTGACGAGCACGTAGTCCACCTTCTCGAGCTTCTGGGCGGCCTCCTTGTCGGGCGACTTCGGGTTCCCGAACCAGGGGTCGATGGCGAGGACGGTGCCTCCCGGCGTCTTCACGACGAAGGTGGCGTGGCCGTACCAGGTGATCTCGGTCTTCCCCTTCGAGGAGGCGGAGGCGGCGAGGGGTATCGCGAGGAGGGCGGTGGCGAGAACGCGGAACGTGCGCATGTTCGTCTCCCGTCGAGAGCAGGGGCGCCCTCCGCGAGAGGGCGCGGGTCGAAGGGGGCGATCTATCGGGACGGGCGCGGCGCGCCCGGACCCTCGCGGGGCGTGTCGGGGACTGGGGCCGGGGCGGGCGGCTCAGGTCTTCCGGTGGATCGCGAACGGGGAGAAGGCCTGCTGCACCGGCATCAGCTCGATCTCGTTCACGTTCACGTGGGGCGGAAGGGAGACGGCCCAGAGGATCGCCTCCGCGACGTCGTCGCCGCCGAGGGGCTTCACGCCCTCGTACACCTTGGACGCCTTCGCGGCGTCCCCCTGGAACCGGACGAGGGAGAACTCGGTCTCCGCCATCCCGGGGGTCACGACCGTCGCGCGGACGGCGGTGCCGAGGAGGTCGGCCCTGAGGTTCAGGGTGAACTGCCGGACGAAGGCCTTCGTCGCGCCGTAGACGTTCCCGCCGGGATAGGGGTAGGCGCCGGCGACCGAGCCGACGTTCACGACGTGGCCCCGGTTCCGCTCCACCATCCCCGGGAGGACCGCGCGGGTGAGCGTGACGAGCCCCCGGCAGTTCGTGTCGATCATCGTCTCCCACTCGTCCACCGAGGCCCGCTGCGCCGGCTCGAGCCCGAGCGCGAGCCCGGCGTTGTTCACGAGCACGTCGATCCCGGAGAAGTCGCGGGGGAGGGAGGCGACCGCCTTCTCGATCGCGCCGCGATCCCTCACGTCGAGGACGAGCGGGTGGACCTTCACCGGGTACTTCCTCGCGAGCCCCTCGAGCCGGTCCTCCCGGCGCGCGGAGGCGACGACCCTCGCTCCGGCGCGCAGGAAGGCCTCGGCGGTGGAGAGCCCGAAGCCGCTCGTCGCGCCCGTGACGAGCGCGGTGATCCCGGAGAGGTCTCTTTGCATGCGGGGGAGCGTAGCACGGGCGGAGCGCGGTGCTCCGGGGAAGGCTCAGGGCCGGGCATACAGCGACTTCATCCAGTTCCCGGAATACCCGATGCGCTCAAGGTTGCTTCCGAGCAGCAGCGTGCCACGTCGGGGCTGCCCCCTTGCGCCTGCCGCGAGCGACGCCATCCGCCCACAGGGTGATGCTCGCCCTAAACGGGACGGGCGCCCCCGCCTCCGTTCGGGTCGGGACGGCATGGACCTTCATGCAGACGGACCATCTCGCCCCTTCCGCCTCGACCGGACGCCACGGCGCCACAGCTCGTATCCTGCGGTGGCGGGAGTCCACGGCCCACGGCGGCCCGACCTTCCGGAAGTAGTCGGAGACCGCCCTGAAGCTCGCTGCGCCCGAGGGAGTTCGCGTCAGTTGAGCACCGGCGCGAGTAACGCTGGAACGGTTCGTCGCCGCGCGTGAGGAGGTAGGCGAAGACCTGCGCGTGCGCGCGTAGCCAGCGGCGCCGGCGCCGGCGCGGGCGCCGTGCGCCGAGCGAGCTCGGCTTCGAGCGTGTCGAGCTGGGCCTTGACGCGATGTTCTCGCGATAGGGGCGCGCGGCCTTGTCCGCGCGCAGGTAGAGGCCCGCGATGAAGCAGAGGTCGACCGTATTCAGGTCGAGGTTGACCTGATCGCGCGCGAGCGACGCGATGACGCGATTCGGGTCGACCGAGGGCGGGGCGGTCGTCACGACCTACTCCTCGCAGCCGCTTGTGCCGCCGCGGTGTCGTCCGATGTGACGCCATCCTCGCTGTCTCCTTCATCGTCCACAGCGACATCCGGCGGCGCGACGGTCACCCAGAGATCCCGGTCGGCGAGACGGACCTCCCCGCGACCGTGCGCGGCGAAGGGGTCGAAGATGACGTCGCCGATCCGCGGTGCGGTGTCGATCGCGACCACCCGGACGATCACGTAAGCTGCGTCGTCGTCGACGTGGCAACGGCGCGCCTCCTCCCACTCGGCACGCGACATGGGGAACGGCCCGCTCCCGTCGGTGCTCGTCGCCTTGACCTCGATGTGGAGCGCCGCGGCCGCGCGACCGAAGAGCACGCCCTTCGGGTCAGGCACCCCGAAGTCGAAGCCGAGGCCATCGTTGCCAGCGGGAAGTCCGTACCGCTCTCGCGACTTCGAGACCCAGCAGTCCGGCCCGTAGTCCGCGCCGAGGACCGAACCGAGCCACTCGTGAACGAACGCCTCACCGAGATCGCCAACCAGCTCGGGTTCGCGCCGCGCTTGCCCAGTCGAGGACCCGCCACCTCCACCTCGGCCGCCAGTGCCCTTGCCACGCGTTCCCGGTGGCGGCAACGCACCTCGTGACGCGTTCAGAATCGCGGGGTCGATGCCGCGTGCGGCCGCTGCGGCGATCTTCGCTCCGAGAGAGCCGGCAGCCCCGGCTAGCAGATCGGCGCGCAGCTCGCTGGCGGTGAGCTCCACGCCGAGCACCGACTGCTTTGGCTGGGGCACGTCGCGCTCGGTCCTCGCCAGGTCCGGCAGGCGCTGGAGGAGCATCGTGAACGTCGTCGTGTCGCGAAACGCTTGGACGGCCGACAGCTTCTTCGTCGTCTCTGGTGCGCTGGCCTCGATCAGCGGTCGTAGGAGCAAGAGGGCCGCGTAGAGGTGGGCCCACTCGCCGCGGATGCGCGCTGAGAGCTTCGCGTCAGCCAGGATCGCGGATTCATCGACCGTCTCCCCAAGCGATGCCGCGAGGCGTGCAGCGACTCTGATGACGGCGTTCACCGAGGTGGTGGCGTCGCTCTCGCGAGCCGACGGCGAGCAATCTCGGAACAGGCGAACACCTCGCTGCGTCGCGTCCTTCGGGATAGGCAGGTCCTCATCCCAGGGCGGTGCAGGCAGCTCTGTCAGTGCTCGACTGACGCTGTCGAACGCGGTCACTGCTGCGCGAACAGCGGCCAGCGCCGCTTCGTCGGCGTTCGCGACATCGGGTGGAACAAACTGCACCGCATCTGGGACCGTCGCAGTACCGGTATCGGCGAGTGCTGCCGAGAGCGCATCCAGGTCGACGTTCGCTTCGCGCGCGCCGACCTCTCGAACGATGGCGACGAGGTGATCACGGGCCCGCCGGAACCTCCGTGCCGACTGGGCGAAGACGTATCGCACGCCGTCGCGGCGCAGCAGCGCCTCCTGCCACAGATGCCACGGCACGCCGAGGTGGCGCACAACCTGGATCTCGCCCTCGGGCGAGCGCTGACCGAGGGCATTCGCGAGAACCCCACCGAGCTCGGTGCGGTCGAAGGCCGCCGCGACGTCGTCCGGGCGATCGCCGATTGACGCGAGCCAGGCTGCTGCCTCGTCGAGCGTCGTGCCGGGCACGAAGTGGCATCGGGCTGCCTGCAGCGCCGGTGCGAGTCCCTGCACGCTCATGGCGCGGTTCAAGCCCGCGGCATCGGCGACGTCGATGATCTCCACGTCGGAGATCTCCCGTTCGTGCAAGAAGGCACGCGTGCTCCCGAGTTGCAGCGCGCGGGCGTATCCCGCCCAGAGGTCACGCGAGCGTGCTCCAGCCAGCTCCCAGGTCGCGGCGAGGACAACGTGCTTATCGAGCGTCGAGGACGCCAACATGCGGTCGCCGGCGCGGTCGTAGAAGGTTGCGACCGTCGAGTCCTCGAACACCCCGAAGACCAACGAGAGCTTCTCGAAGGCCTTCCAGTTACGGCTCACTGGTTCGGCGCGCACCAGCCGCTCGCCGCCGAAGGTCAGGAGCGCGGCGAGCTCGGCGGCGACCTCGGTGTGCGGGTACTCGCGCTGAAGCCAGCTCAGGAAGGCCTCGGGTGACGTCGATGAAAAAAACGCCACGCGGACCTTGGCGGTCGAGGTGCGGACCACGTGGTCAGCGCCCCACGTTCGAACGAAGAGGTCGTACAGCCTGTCGATCGCGGCATCACGCGCGACCGGAACGCGGTACGCACGTTCGATGCCGTCGATGTGGCGCGCCCGAGTCGGTTCGTCGTCGAAGAGCACGATCACACCGGTGCCGGAGGGATCGACGCCTTCAAGCCTGCGGTCGCGAAGGAGAGGGACCGTGACCCCTTGCGGCACACGCTGAAGCGGTTCCTTCTCGAGTCGCGCGTTGATCTGCGCGTACAGTTCGATCGCAAGAGACTGCGCCTCTCGCCGCGTGTGCAGTCGCTCGTCATCGAGACGCGCGGCAAGTTCCCGGAGGGCGTCGATGAGGCGGGCGAGCGGCGCATCCTCGACCGAAGGAACTCCCAAGGCGGCAAGGAGCCGCGATGCGCCCGCCAGCGCATGCGGCACGACGTTGAGTACATGCGCGTAGGCGGCTCGACGCGCGCCGTCGAGCAGTCGCCACAGCGTCTTGGCGCTGACTCGAACGGGCTCCCGCCCGACGCCACGTTCGCCCGGGAGCACGGACCAGTCGAGTGCCCTCAGCGCAAAGACCCACATGGGGTCGACCGGATGCGCCGGTGCATGTCCCACCCGCCCGAGTGAGACACCGCGGTGCGGGAGGAAGTGATCGGGGTGCATGAGCATCAGGTCCACGATGGCTTCACGCCGCGCCGGGACCTCCAGGTCATCGACCCAGCAGACCTCGTTCACGTCGTGCGGCAGTCGCTGAATCCACCGCGTTGAGTAACCAGCGAGGTGGGCGACGTACGCTTGGTAGACCGCGTCGATCGCAGGCTCACCGAGGCTCGGCGTTCCGACGACGCGCAGGTGCTCGTTGTAGCTCTCCAGCGGGGCCTTGCGGTCCGTGTACACGGTGACGCGCGGCACGCTGCTGACACCCATGACCTGCACGGCTGCCCGCCAGCTCACCACGGCGTCTTCCACGAGCCCGAGACGCTCTAGGAGCTGAGCGAATGGCACCAACCGTCGCCCTGGATATGCCGCACCAAGAAGTCGATCGTGGTCGGCCGACAATCCCCAGCCCTCGCCGAGATAGCTCTCGTCGGCCAACCGCCAGCTGAGTCCCCCGTCTTCGTCGACGACGGGAACGTAGGCTCCACTGCAGTCGAGCTTCTTTCGTGAGAGCTCGCGCATCGAGGCGATCCACGACACGGCCTGGGCGAACAGCTCGAGCGCGAGGTCGTCATCGGCCTCGGCGGCGCTTGAGAGCGCCGGGAACAGCGCCTCTTCGAGCAGCTCCGTCTTGCGTGGACGCCGCACCAGCTTTGCCTCGTCGAGGTGCGCGGCGAGCTTCGTGAGCGCGCGCCCGTCTTCGCGAATCCGCAGGGCCGTGCCATCGACGAGCCGGATCATCGCGGCCACGCGCGGCGGTACATTCGATACCTCCTCGTCGTCGGCTTGGGTGTCGACCGGCGTCGGGAGGAACACGCGCTGGGAGGGTGCTGCGAGGTCGGCGGTGCCCACCGGTAGCCACGCTTGGTCCTGCAGGTCCGCCACTTCGAAGCACGCAAGCAAGGCCGCCGTTAAGCCTCCCCAGTAACCCGGGCCATCGGCGCGATGTGAACGGGCGGCGCGCTCGACGACGCTCGCCGTCTGCCCCTCGCGTTGAAGCCACGGATGGGGCGACGTCGTCAGAGCGGGCAGCTCGAGCGACTCCAGCACGTCCGCTGCATCCGCGAGGAGCCCCTCCTCGGGGAGCACTCCAACCTCGAGCTCCCGATCGGTGAGAACGTCTCGAACGAAGGCGAGGAGCGAGCGCTCGCCCTCTGACGGCATCCGACAGTCGCCTCGGGCAAGGAAGCGCTGCCCTCCCCAAGCGAGGACCACTTCACCGTCGGCGACGCCGCCAGGAGCGAAGGCCCGATCTGCGAGCCCGCCTTCGGTTCGATGCAATGCCAGGGTGACGGCTCGCCGTTCCTCGATGCGCGGGGAGCCCCGCAGAATGCCGAGCAGCTCGCCCAGAAGCTCCCCAGCGACGTCGAGGAGCATCGCGTTGTACGGCAGCGCGAAGTCAAGGCCAGTGCGTGAAACGGTGGCGAAGAAGCGAGCATCGACATGGACTGGCAGGCCCGTGGCCTGCTGCGTTGGAAGTCCAAGGCAGAACCGGCCAGGCGGCCCAAGAGCCCCAGCACCGTGGCTGTCGGGCATGGGCAGCGCGATGGTGACCGGCAGAGGGTCGTCATCGCTCCATGCTTCGAGGCCAAACTCGCGAAGCGCGGCGGCCACAATCTGTCGCCGCTGCTCGACCGTGGGCGCAGCGCCCGCCAATGCGTCACGCTGGAGCAGCCAGAACCGGTTGAATCGCTCGATGCCGGCTGGGGCTGTGACCGTGATCGTGGTCTCGGAAGGCGTACCGGCGTGGATCGTGCGAGAGAACGATCGTTGCGCACCGCGCGCATGGTCGATGACGACGATCTTCGACACGCCCGCGAGGAAGAGCAGCGCAAGCTCGGCCTGCCCGGGCTCGCCGGCCCTCGCAGCGCCAACCAGCCGGTCGATGGCGCGGGAGACGTCGTCGCTCGCCCGCTGGTCGCGGAGGGGCAGCACGACCAGGGTGCGGACCGACTCCCTCTCCCCATCGGGGATCCGAAGCTCGTCGAGCCGCGCCGCGAGGTCGTGAGCGTCGCGCGCGAGTGGGAACTTGAACCCGGCGACGCGCTCGAGTTCCGGGCGCACCGCTTCCATCGGGTTCTCGATGCCGCGACCCGCGAGCGCCTGCGCGAGCCCGGCGTTGTCTCTGAAGAACGCGGCCACGTCGTCCTCGACGGCGGCTCGCAGCACCCGCTGCTCGAACGGATGCTGCTCCAGCGCGATTCCGACACCGAAGTCCGTGGAGACACCGCCTGCGCGCTCGGCCGAGGCGCTGAAGATCTCGGGCGCGTCGGTGACCTGGTACACCGCCTTGAAGCCGACGCCCTTGTTGCCGACGAGAACGCCGGTCTTGTCGCTGTCGGCGAGCGAGCTGAGTCGCTCGAGGTTGCGCGCCGTGACCGCCTGGCCGCCGTTCGACACGGCGAGGAGCCGCTCGGTTCGAACGATGACGACAGTGGAGTCACGAACACCGCCGACGAGCGCCTGGTCGTTGGCGTTCTGGAGCAGCTCGACCAGGAAACGGTCGTGGTAGTCCTGCCGAATCAGCGCGGCGGCGTGGGCGATTTCGCGGTGCTCGCGACTCCCGCTCGCCACGTTCGTGGCCAGCACCTCGGCGCGCTGTCGCCACAGCGCGCGCAACTCGGGCGGGACCGCGGTGTCGGACCTCACGAAGGCGACTCCTCGTGCGCGAGCCTCGCGGCAGCGGCGCGCCGGCAGCTCACGACCGCTCCGGCGCGTCAGTTCCAAGCACCTCGACGAGCTCGGCGATCACCTGGACCGCGTCCTCCTCCACGTCCTCGAGCACGATGGGCGCGTACTCTGGGTGGGTCGGCTTCAGCGTGATCTTCGTGTGTCGCCACGAGTCGCCGGCGCGGGCCTTCTCGCTCTCGTAGCGCTTCACCGTGTAGCGGTGCCCGGTCTCGGGGTCGGTGGCATCGCGAAGCTGGACGAGCACGGTGCGTCCTTGGCGCGATCCCGTGACCGGTGCAGCGAAGAGGCAGTACGCGCCGTCTTCGACGCCAGGCTCCATCGAACGCCCGACGACCTGCGCGACGAACATGCCCGGGCGTAGCCGGCGCTCGCTCTCCACCTCGACCCACTCGAAGTCGTCGTCGGCGACGTGCTGGGGATCGCTGAACGCGCCGGCCGCCGCCTTGAGTGGCACGAGCGGCACGCACTTCACGTACCGTTCCTTCGCGGATCCTTCGACCAGCCGCAGCTTCGGCTGGGCCGCAGTCTGCGGCGAGCCATCCTTGGCGCGAAGGCGGCGGTACGCCTCCTCGGCCATCCAGGACGTCACCACCTTCTGGAAGGGCGCGTCGTTCATGAAGCGAACGAAGATGCCCTCGTTCTGGTCCATGCGGTCGACGAAGAGCCGCTCGAGCACGTTCTTGAAGAGCAGCTCAAACTTGTCGCCCGGGTTCACCGCCGCCGCGCGACGCAGGCCGTCGTCGCCCATGGCGGCCTCGACGATCTGATCCAAGAAGAGCTGATCGGCCTGGTTGAAGTCGGTCCCGAAGCGCTCGTTGACGACGTCGATGAGCTGCGACAGCGGCACCGGCTGCTCGCGCAGCATGCCGCTTCCCACCTCGGCCGGCCCGTCGAGCTTTCGCGCCTCGCCGTCCTTGAGCGCAATGGAGCCCTCGCTGATCTTCTGGAGCCGGTAGTACTCGAGCTTGACCTCGTCATCGAACTGGTAGGCCGCTCCACTGGCACGACGGGGGAGCCTCGTCATGAGATGACGCACGAACACGTAGAGGCGCTCGAGATCCGAGTCCTGGTACGGGATCACCTGGCTGAGGAAACCGTACAGGTTCTGAAACGCCTGGAGCTTCCCGCGCCACAGCTCGGCCTCGTCGGGGCTTTCGTCGGAGCGCGCCTTGAAGCGAGATACCGCGGGATCGAGCGCCGCGTTCATCGCCTGGTGGTCGAGGGCGCTCTGCTTCTGCTTGGGCTTGAAGTACACGGCGCAGAAGCGCGCGATCTCTTCGTCGAGGTAGATGCCCGCCGCGTCGAGTTCACCCTTGATAGCGTAGAGCCGCGCCGGGTCGACCTCGTCACCGATCTCCGCGCCCTCGTAGTAGGTCTTGAAGGCCTCGCGGATCTCGTCGCGGTCGTTCACGAAGTCGAGGACAAAGGTGTCCTCCTTCAGTGGGTGGATGCGATTGAGCCGCGAGAGCGTCTGCACCGCCTGAATCCCGGCGAGCCGCTTGTCCACGTACATCGTGTGAAGGAGCGGCTGATCGAAGCCGGTCTGGTACTTCTCGGCGACGAGGAGCACCTGATACTCAGGCGAGGCGAAGCGCTCGGGCAGCTCCTTCTCGCGGAGCCCGCCGTTCATCGCCTCCTCGGTGTACGAGACGTCGGCGAGCTTGTCGTCCTGCACCGCGCCGGAGAAGGCCACGAGCGACTTGATTGGGTAGCCCTTGTCCTTGATGTACTTGTCGAAGCTCTGCTTGTAGCGAACGGCCTCGAGGCGTGAGCCCGTCACGACCATCGCCTTCGCGCGCCCGCCGATCTTGTGGCGGGTGACGGCGTGGAAGTGCTCGACCATCACCTCGGTCTTCTGGGCGATGTTGTGCGGATGGAGCTTGAGGAAGCGGGCCAGCGCGCGCGCCGCCTTCTTGCGCTCGACGTTCGGATCGTCCTCGCATGACTTGAGGAGCCGGAAGTAGGTCGCGTATGTCGTGTAGCTCTTGAGCACGTCGAGGATGAAGCCCTCCTCGATCGCCTGCCGCATCGTGTAGCGGTGCGCGGGTCTGCCGCTGCGCCCGAACACCGCGAGCGTCTTGTGCTTCGGGGTGGCCGTGAAGGCGAAGAAGCTCAGGTTCGCCTGCCGGCCGCGCTTGGCCATGCTGCGGAACAGCTCCTCGAGATCCTCTCGGCCTTCCTCGGCAGCCCGCTTCTGCGCCTCCTTGCGGAGCGCCTCGCCGCCGAGCACCTCTTTCAGATCCGTGGCGGTCTCGCCGCCCTGCGAGCTATGCGCCTCGTCGATGACGACCGCGCAGCGCCGGGTCTGGAGCGTCCCCGCGCCGGCCTCGCCGCGCTCCTCGGCCATCTTGAGCAGCTGTCGTGAGACGAAGGGGAACTTCTGAAGCGTCGTGATGATGATCGGCACGGCGCTCTCGAGCGCCTCGGCGAGCTGGCGCGAGCTCTCGTCGATCTTCTGTACGACGCCACGCTTGTGCTCGAACTGGTAGATGTTGTCCTGGAGCTGCTGGTCGAGCACCACGCGATCGGTGACCACGATGACGCTGTCGAAGACGCGCCGGTTGCATTCGTCGTGCAGCGACGCGAGCCGGTGCGTGAGCCAGGCGATCGTGTTGCTCTTGCCGCTGCCGGCAGAGTGTTCGACGAGGTAGTTGTGTCCCGGGCCTTCGGAGCGCGCTGATTCAACGAGGAAGCGCACCGCCTGGAGCTGGTGGTAGCGCGGGAAGACCATCTGCTCGGTCTTCACCTTGCGGCCCTGGTCGTCGCGCTTTTCATCGACCTGCAGATGGAGGAAGCGCGCCAGCAGGTCGAGCAGGCTGTCCCGAGCGAGCGCCTCTTCCCAGAGATAGGCGGTGCGGTAGCTCCGGCCCTGCGGATCGGCAGGGTTGCCAGCCCCGCCTCCGTCGCCCTTGTTGAAGGGCAGGAAGTGTGTGGCGCTGCCCGCGAGGCGCGTCGTCATGAGCACCGTGTCGGTGTCGACGGCGAAGTGCACGAGCGTGCGCTTCTTGAACTCGAAGATGGTCTCGCGCGGGTCGCGGTCCTGCTTGTACTGCCGCCGAGCGTGCTCGACGGTCTGCCCGGTCATCGCGTTCTTCAGCTCGAGCGTCGCGATGGGGATGCCGTTCACGCTGAGCGTGACGTCGAGCGACTTCTCGGAGCGCGTCGAGAAGCGGAGCTGGCGGGTCAGGCCGAGGCGGTTCTTGGCGTAGCGCTCCTCGAGCTCCGGGTTCAGCTCGTGCGCGGCCTTGAAGTAGGCGACGAAGAGAGTGCGCCCGTAGCACTTGAAGCCGTGGCGCAGCGTCGCGAGCGAGCCGTTCGCGTCCATCCACTTGCAGAGGTCGGTGAGGATCTGTTCGCCCGTCTTCGGCCCGTGCAGGGCTTCGAGCTTCGCCCACTCCTTGGGCTGTGCGTCCTTGATGAAGTCGAGGACCACGGACGGGAAGATCGCGCGCTCGCGGTCGAAGCCATCGCGCGAGACGGCGACGTAGCCGTGCCCGAGAAGGTGGTGCTCGATGACCGTCTCGAACGCGGCCTCGGAGTGTCGGGGCGTGCTCGTCACGGCTCCTCCTGCCGCTTGCGGGGGCGCTTCCCCTCGATCCGTTTCACCTCGGCCTCGAAGTCACTCTCGAACTCGCGATCCTGGCTCACGCGGAACTTGTCGTACTGCTCCTCGGCGAGGCGCCTGGCCACCTCCGCAGAGACCTTGCCCGCGTTCGAGAGCACCTCGTACTCGTTGAACTGCAGGAACGCGTCGAGCTTCGCGACCCAGTCCGCCATCTTCATCGGGATCTGCCGCGCGGCCTGGTTCTCGGCGTAGTCGAGGTACATCGAGACGATGCGCTCGAGCTCCTTGATCTCGCGCTCGATCAGGTAGTTCTTGGCGACGGCGACGTCGCTCTTGAGGATCTTCCCCTTGGGCGCGTTCTTCCACGTGGTGAGGCCCATCGAGGGCTTCTCGGCGTCAGCGCGCTCGGCGATCAGCTCGGCGGCGGTCTTGCCCGTGACCGCCCAGTGCAGCTTGTTCTGCACGGTCTTGAAGAACGTCTGCGTCGTCTCGGCCTGCTTGTCGTAGTCGATGCTGCACTGCTCGTAGATGTCGGTGATCTTCAGGTAGAACCGCCGCTCGCTGGCGCGGATCTCCCGGATCCGCTCGAGCAGCTCGTCGAAGTAGTCCTTGCCGAAGCGCTTGTTGAGCTTGAGCCGCTCGTCGTCGAGGACGAAGCCCTTGACGATGAACTCACGCAGGGTCTGGGTCGCCCAGATGCGGAACTGGGTGGCCTGCGTGCTGTTGACGCGGTAGCCGACCGAGATGATCGCGTCGAGGTTGTAGTAGCTGACCTCGCGCGCAACCTCGCGACTTCCCTCGGTTCGAACCATCCGGATTTTCCGGAGGGTTGCCTCCTCCGATAGCTCGCCGCTTGCGTAGACGTTGCGGAGGTGCTCGCTGACGGTGCGGACGTCGACGCCGAACAGCTCGGCCATGCGCCGCTGGTCGAGCCAGAATGTCTCCGACTCGTACAGCACCTCGACGCGCACGGCATCATCGGCGGTGCGGTAGAGGATCAGCTCGCCTTCCTGCGGGGGCTGGTGGCTCATGGCGCGCTCCGAGCGAGGCGCTGGTCCAGCCACCAGGCGGCCACGGGATCGAAGGGCGTGAGCTGGCCGGCTCCGTCGCCCGCGCGTCGAGCGCGCTCGCGGGCGAGCTGCTCGGTCGGTACCGGCCCCCTGAGCCGCGCCTTCTCGCTCTTCCACCAGTCGAGGATGGCAGTGAGCACACCCTTCCGGCGGTTCTTGAGCAGCGGCAGGTTCAGGTTGAGGACGTCTTTGAGCTGGGCGTCGAATTCGACGTCGCCCGACGCGATGGTGCCATCGCTCTCGAAACGGATGCGCTGCTCGATGCGGTGGGCCGGGTCGGCCGGGTTGAACTTCAGATCCCGCTCGCCCTTGCGCGTGTCGCAGTGCTGCTTGTCCTCGGGCTGACCATGACCACCGAGACAGGCGGCAAGGAGGTTCGAGTAGGCGAGCTCGAGCTCCGCGTGGCGCGACTGGCAGCGCCAGTGCTCGATCTTCATGCCCGTGCCGGTCGCTTCGACTCGGGTCATGCAGTAGCAGCACAGGCCACGCTGGTCGCGGACGAGCGCGGCGCGCAGACCGTCCTTGTCGGCATGGTTCGCGTAGTCGCAGTGGGCGTTCGCGCGGTGTTCGACGAGGCTGCGCGGCTCCTGGCCCTTCGTGATCGCCCTCATCCCTCGCCTCCGAGGAAATCGAGGAGCGTGCGAGCGCGAATGACCTCGGCGTCGTCCTGACCGAGCTTGGCCGCGAGCTCGGTGACCAGGGCGGAGGCGTCTTGCAGGTTCTTGGCTGCGACGCTCCTCGAGATCCTGTCGAGCAGATCCTGCACCTCGGGCGAGCGTGGGGGCGCGTCCATGATCTCCTCGAGCACGCGGCTCGAGTCCACGCCGAACGAGTGCGTCGGCGAGAACACCCGACCGTTCGCGATGATCTGAATCCGGTCCGAGGGGACCTCGCCGATCACCTGAGGCGAGTGGGTCGTCGCGATGAACTGACAACGGGGAAACGTCGCTTCAAGGTTACGGATGATCTGGCGCTGCCATTTCGGGTGTAGGTGCAGATCGATCTCGTCAATGAGAACGACCGCCTGTCCTTCACCGAGAGGGTCGCGGGACTTTGGGTTGACCTGCGAGAGCCGCCTGGCCAAGTCGAGCGCGACTCCAAGTACGCCCCTTTCTCCGTCGGAGAGCTGCCGAACATCGAGTTCCAATTCGCCCTTGGTGACCGTCAGTGAGTCGCCCTTCTTCTTGCCAGCGCTCAGGTCTGTGCAGTCCGGCAAGAAGCGCGTTGCGGCGGCCTTCATCGCGGCGACATGCCGCCCAGCGTTCTTGCGCTCCTCGGCCATCGCCTCCTGCGCGCGTATCCAGTCTGCAAACTGCTCAATATTCCACGAGCGAGGCAGAAGTGCCTCTGCGTACGCGGCCGCCTGACCGCCGACGCTCTTGCCCTTGGACTGCGTCGCCGTGATCACAGAGCGGCTTGTCGAGTAGAAGACCGCCAATGGGAGCTCTGCTTTCGACAGCGCGCTCCGCAGGGCCGCCTTGGCTGGCGAGTAGAAGTCCGAGTCCACGAGCGACTGGGGGGTTGCAAGCTCTCGCAGCAGCTTGCGCGGCCGCTCACGGAGCCGCTCCGTCTCGATGATCTCGCGGCGCAGCTTCGCTAGGTTCTCCTCGTCGTCTGCGGCGACCGTCTCGCGCCACTCGCGTCGCTCGAAGAGATACTCCTGTTGTCCAACCTCGAAGTGAGCAACCGCATTGAGAAACGGGAAGCCGAGACGGATGTCCGACCGCTCGAACGACATGGCCTTGGCCCGTGACGGCGTGATGCCGGGCAGCACTCGTGAGAAGCAGATCCTGAGAACGTCGAGTGCGGTCGTCTTGCCAACGCCGTTCACACCGACGATGAGGTTCAGGCCCGCCTTGAACGCGAACTCGGCATCCTCGACGCCGCGAACATTGGTGAGCTTGAGCCTCGTGACGATCATGCCGCCGCCCTCACGTCGAGCTGACCGGTCACCGCGGCGGCGATGAGCGCGGAGCGGCGCTCCTTGAGCAGCGCGATGGTGCGCTCAGTCGCCGCCCGCACGGCGTCGAGCTTCGCGGTCTCGCGCGCGATGTGCTCGACGACTGCGCGCTGCTCGTCTTGCGGCGGCACTGGAAGGGACACCTCGAAGAATCCCTCGGGGTAGAGGCGAAGACGCGAGGACCAGACGCCCTTCGAGTACCGCGTAACCTCCTGGGCGAAGACCGGAAGGCGGACGAGCGCATCGATATAGGCGGGCGCGAGGCGCGGGCCGGGCTCGTAGACGTTGTAGGCGGGGCTGACGATGCCCTTCACGGGAGCGATGCCCATCGCGCCCATCCACGCCCAGAGCGTGTTGATCACGAGGTCGCCGGGCGCGCAGAGCTTGTAGCCCTCGTTCGTCTCGGCCTCGAACATGTTGACGTCCTTCTCCGACCGAGGTGTGACGCCCGTAAGGTGCGAGACGGTGAGCATCTCCTCCTCACCAGTCGTCGAGCGCACATCGCGTTCGCGAAAGAGCCAGCGCGCGCGTTCAATCTCCCAGTGCGCCGGGATTTCTCCGAGCCATGGCACGCCGGAGTTGCGCAGCTTCACCTTCGGGTCGACCCCGCGCGTGACGGCGGTGGCGATGATCGCCTTGCGCTTCTCGGCGAGCAGGTCGATAAGGCGCTGCTTCGCAGCGACCAGTGCATCCAGACGACCTGTCTCACGATCAAGGAAGTCGGCGATGGCCTGTTGTTCGTCCACGGGCGGGACGGCGATCACCACTTCACGAAGCTCGTCCGGGTAGATGTGTTTGACGGTGCTACCGCGACCCGCCAGAGACTTCTGCGCCGCGACCGGCGCAGCATCTGTGGCGTAACCGAGGAATCGAGCAACGAATGCCTCGGTGGGCCGGAGGATGACGACGTCGCCTCCGCAGCGCGCACCGTGAAGCAGGTTGACCGCGGATTTCCCGATCTCTTCGATCGTCTCCCCCGACGCCGCAAAGAGAACATCGCCGTACTCAATGGGCGTATAGCCCGACGCACGCTCTTGGGTAACGCACGTCCGTGCGCGCTCGATGAAGTTCCTGTGCGTGGTGTAGAGTTCGCCGTATCGGACGCACGGGACACCTTCCTCTACGGCATCTTCTTTGGAGCCGCCGGAGCCTTTGAGAAGTCGACCGATCAGCCGGAGCGGTCTAAGGCTCCAGTGCCGCGGCACCGGGCCAATGAGGTCAGACCCGCTCACGTCGTCACCTCGCGCAGCAGCCGAAGGATTTCGTCCTCCGCGGTCTTCAGCTCAGCGTCGATCTGCGTGAGCGGCCTCGGTGGGGTGAACACGTAGAAGTGCAGGTTGAAGTTGATCTCGTAACCGACCTTGTCCTTGCTCCGATCCATCCACGCGTCCGGAACGTGCGGCTTCACCTCGCGCTCGAAGTACGTCTCCACGTTCTCCGCGAGCGGAACGTTCTCGAAGTCGCGCGGGTCGGCGTCGGCTTCGAAGCCCGCGCCACGACCACCCGCCGGCACGGGCTCGGCCTTCGCGTCGCGCTGCGTGAACACGGAGTTCGGTCGCCTTCCAGCGGCTCCCACGCTTCTTCAGGAGCGCCTCGATGTCGTCCCATGTCGCGGGCCAGTCCAGGCGCGGCTCGCGGCCGAGCGCCTTGTCGATGGCCTGCACGTCGTCGAGCAGGTGCGGGCAGGCGTCGAGGAAGCGCGCCTTGTCGTCCGTCGTTATCTGGTAGCGCAGGCGAAGCGGGCGCTCGATGGTGACGCGGGTGTAGCCGAAGTCGGCGTTGTCGAAGATCTTGGAGCGCGGGCCCTCTTCGAACTTGCCGTAGAGGCGCACGATCTCGTCGATCTGCGCGATGGTCATGTGCCGCCGCTTGTCGCCGAGGCTGCGTTTGCTGTCCTCGCTCCCGCCCGCGGTCCACACGTCGCGCGCGTCGAGGAGCTGCACCTTGCCCTTGCGCCGCTTCTCCTTGCGGTTCGTCACGACCCAGACGTAGGTGCCGATGCCGGTGTTGTAGAACATCGACTCCGGCATCGCGACGATGGCCTCGAGCCAGTCGTTCTCGAGGAGCCACCTGCGGATCTCGCTCTCGCCCGAACCCGCGCCGCCCGTGAACATGGGGGAGCCGGAGAAGACGATCGCGAGCCTGGAGCCTTCCTTGTGCTCCTTCGGCTTCACGTCCTCGCGCTTGCTCCACATGTGCTGGAGGAACAGGAGCGCGCCGTCGTTCACGCGCGGCAGCCCGGCGCCGAACCGGCCGTCGAAGCCGCGCTTCTCGTGCTCCTTCTGGACCTCCTTCTGCTGCTTCTTCCAGTCGACGCCGAAGGGCGGGTTGCTCAGGAAGTAGTCGAAGGTCTCGGACGGGAACTGGTCCTCGGTGAAGATGTCGCCGAAGCGGACGTTGTCGCCGCCGCCGTTGTGGCTCACCTCCTTCATGAGCATGTCGGACGCCGCCGTGGCGAAGGCCCGCTTGTTGTAGTCCTGCCCGTAGGCGTAGAGCTTTGCCTCGGTGTTGTGCTCGCGCAGATACCGCTGCGCCTCGGCCAGCATGCCGCCCGTGCCGCACGCCGGGTCGAGGAGCTTGCGCACCGTGCCGGCTGTGGCGAGCAGCTTGTCGTCGTGGATGAAGAGCAGGTTGACCATGAGGCGGATCACTTCGCGGGGCGTGAAGTGATCGCCGGCCGTCTCGTTCGCGAGCTCGTTGAAGCGGCGGATGAGGTTCTCGAAGATGAGCCCCATTTGCTCGTTCGGCACGTTCGATGGGTGGAGGTCGACGTCGGCGAACTTCGAGACCACGAGGTAGAGGATGTTCGCCTCGTGCATCTTCTCGATCTCGGCCTCGAACTCGAAGTACTCGAAGATGCGCTGGACGTTCGTCGAGAAGCCCTTGATGTAGCTGACCAGGTGCTTGTTGATGTTGTCCGGGTCGCCCTTGAGCTTCTCGAAGTCGAGCGGCGAGTGGTTGTGGAAGCGCTGGCCCGAGACCTTGTTCAGCGTGGTGTCGAGCGCGTCGCCGGCGAGCTTGCCGCCCCTGTGCTTCTCGTGCGCGGAGACGACCTTGGCCTTCGTCTCGGCGAGGACGCAGTCGAAGCGACGAAGCACCGTCATCGGCAACATGACGCGCTCGTACTGCGGCGGGCGGTACGGGCCGCGCAGGAGGTCGGCGATCTGCCAGATGAGGTTCGCGAAGGAGTTGTGATCAGCGGCCATCGTCGTTGCCTCCACCGCCCTCACCGCCACGCGGCTGCGCGTCGATCCACTGGTCCAGCTCGGTGCGCTTGATGCGCCACTGCCCGCGGATCTTGAACGCCGGGATCTCCCCGGCTGCCGCCATGGCGTACACGGTCTTCTCGGCGAGCTTGAGCAGCGCCGCGACCTCCTTGATGGTCAGGACCTCGTCAGGCATGGGGATTCCATCTTGGTCGGAACTCACGGGTAGCGGCGGCATCAAACTCCAAGCCGCGCCATCCTACGCCAAGCCCCGCTGTGGGCTCAACGCTCGTTCGGGGGGGGGGGGCGTCAAGGCCCTTCTGTCACTACCCGTGGAGACGGACGATCCGTGGAAACCCGAACGGGTTCCGCGGCGGGAACTCCCGGACCGGGTCCTCATCGTGGAAGCCCGAACGGGTTCCGCTCCGCGCGACGCGGCGGGTCAGGAGGAGCCCGTGGAGCCCGGACCCCGCACCGGCAGCGCGAGCGAGAACGACGCCCCGCCTCCGGGCCGCTCCCCCGCCTGGATCTCCCCGCCGTGCTGCAGGACGATCTTCTTCACGATGGCGAGGCCGAGGCCGGTCCCCGTGTCCTTCGTCGTGAAGTAGGGGTCGAAGATCCGCTCCCGGAGCGCGCGCTCGATCCCGGGCCCCTCGTCCGCCACGGTGAGCACCGCCCGGTCCCGCGTCCGCGCCACGCCGAGGTGGATCCGCGCCCGCTCCGGGCGGGAGGCGTCGATCGCGTTCGCGCAGAGGTTCGCGAGCACGCGGCGCATGAGCCCCCGGTCGAGCGCGACGGGGGTCTCCGCCGCCGCCTTCACCACCTCCACGTCCGCCCGCTCCCCGACGTCCGGGCTCGTCCGGAGGAACTCCTCGACGAAGTCCCCGAGGTCCGCCGGCTCCGGGCGGACCTCCGGCAGCTTCGCGAACCCCGAGAACTCCTCCACGAGCCGCTGGAGCGTCCCGATCTCGTCCCGCACGATCTCCCCCGCCTCGGCGAGGAGCCGGGTGAACTCCGGGTCGCGCGGCTCCGGGCCGGGCCGGCCCCAGCGCGCCTCGAGCTGCTGGAAGGCGAGCTTCATCGGGGTGAGCGGGTTCTTGATCTCGTGGGCGAGCCGGCGGGCGACCTCCTGCCAGCCGGAGATCTTCTCGAGGTAGACGATCCGGTCGCGGCTCTCGCGCACCTCCCGGACCATCGCGTTGAAGGCGCGGGTGAGCCCGGCGACCTCGTCGGCGGAGCCGCCGGGATCGACCTGCACCGTGAGGTCCCCGGCGGCGAGCCGCCGGACCGCGCCGACGAGCGCGCCGACGCGCCGGGTGGTCCGGCGCGCGAGGAGGACGCCGATCACGGCGGCGGCGAGGGCCATCGCGACGAGGAGCGCGCCGAACGCCCGGACGTAGCTCCGGCGGATCTCCGCGCGGAGCGCGTGGACGCCCTGGATGAGCTCCGCGAGCTCCCGGGTCTCGTCGAGCTCCGCGAAGAAGCGCGCCTCGATCGCGAAGGCGCACTCGAGCCTGCCCCCTCCGGGGAGGTCCACGCGGGCGGGCGCCTCGCGGAACTCGCCCTCGGGGTTCGGGCCGCGGGCCGCCGCCTCCGCGATCGTCCCGCCGTCCGGGCCGAGCCACGCGATCCTCCGCAGCCGCGGGGTCCGCGCGATCGCGCCGTCGAGGTACCGGCGGGCGAGGGCGCGGTCGCGCGGCAGCCCCATCGCGAGCGCCCGGGCCTGCTCGGCGTAGAGCCCCTTCCGCGCCTGGAAGAGGTCGCCGTAGAGGGCCGGCACGTCGGAGAGGCGGTCGAGCACCCGGGGGTCGAGCCCGAGCGCGAGGTTCTCCTCGGCGAGGCGGCCGGCGAGGAAGAGGGCGCCCACGAGGGGGAGCGTCGTCGCGACGACGAGCGCGAGGGCGATCCGGGCCTCGAAGCCGGAGACCCGCAGGAACCCGGGCAGGCGGGCCGCCCGGGGCGTCCTCTCTCCGCCGCCGCTCACCGGGGGGCGAGCAGCTCACCCGGGCCGAAGGGCCGGGAGCGGAAGAGGTGGACGCCGGAGCCGGGCTCCGGCTCGCGGAGGAGGAAGCTCGCCACGGCGCCGAGGACGCTGCGCGATCCGCCGGTCGCGCGGGTGCCCGCGGCGGGGTTCGCGATGAACTCGCGGGTGCGCTGGAGCTGCTCCTTCGAGAGCGGGTTCAGCTCCACGCGCGCCTCCACGACGAAGGGCTCCTTCGGGAGGAGCGAGGAGGGGCCGAGATCGAGGCTCCGCTCGTCGGCGAGGAGGGTGCGCAGCGTGGCGAAGTCGCGGACCACGGTGCGGACGCCCTGCGGGACGTGCGGGTCCTTCAGCGTCACCGCGTAGGTCTCCTCCCAGACGTCGTAGAGGATCTCGAACACCCGCCCGTGGACGAGCGCGGGCGTCCGGCCGCGCTCCGGGAGCACCGCGACGTAGACGGCGACGACGTTCGTGAGCCCGTTGCCGAGCTCCCGCTCGAGGGAGGGGCCGAACGCGGCGGAGAGGTCCACGCTCGCGAGCACGCGGCCGTTCTCCACGGCGAGCCGGGCGACGAGCGGGCTCGGCTGGGCCCGGGCGAGCCCCGGGACCGCCGCCCCGAGCGCGAGCGCTGCGAGCGCGGCGGGCCATGTGCGGCGCGGGTTCACAGGAGGTTGTCCGCGAGGTAGCCGAGCGACGCGTTGAAGACGCCCACGGGGGTGTCGAAGCGCACCGCGAGCTCGCCCGAGACGGGCGTGCGGGAGAAGCGGGTCCGGGTGCCGCCGAGCGTGCCGGTGGTGTGGACGCCCCGGAGCCCCAGGGCGAGATACCCCCGCCGGAAGAAGCCGCTCCGCGACCAGAGCGGGACCCCGTACTCGAGCCCCGCCATGAGGAGGAGGGCGTCGTAGCGGGAGTCGGTGGAGAAGTTGAGCTCGAGGGCCCTCGCGAGGGCGGGGCCGACGGCGAAGTAGGAGTGGTCCGCGCCGTAGAAGCGCTCGAAGAAGGGCGCGTCCCCCTGCGCCGCGCCGAAGGCGGCCTGGAGCCGGAGCGGCAGGCGCACGAGCCCGAAGGCGCTCTCGAGGGAGACGAGGTAGCGGCTGTACTCGTAGTCACCGCCGAGCACGCGCGAGCCGAAGGTGACCTGCGCGAGGCCGCGGAGCCCCTCCGTCGGGTAGAAGAAGTCGTCGCGGGTGTCGATCTCGTAGGTCCCGGTGAGCGCGGAGACCGTGGACCGGCCGTCGACGATCGGCGGGGCGGGGCCCGCCGGGGTCCCGATCGGCTCCGCCTCGACCCGCTCGAACCGGAAGGTCGCGAGGAGCCGCTCGAACGGGCCGGGCCGGACGCCGACCGTGCCCTCCCCGGAGATCCGCTCGTAGCGAACGCGCGGCGCCGCGCCGTGGTCGTCCGCGAAGGCGTCGCACTCCGGCTCCGCGCAGGCGAACTCCTCCCCCTGCACGAAGAGGAGCGTGGCGCCGAGGACGACGCCGCGGGGGACGTGGGGGAGGTCGACGTTCGGCGCGAAGAAGCTCCCGCGGAAGGCGAAGCGGTCGGGGTCCTGGGGCCGCCCGCTCGGCGAGCCGCCGTAGACGAAGGCCCCGGAGAGCCCGAAGCCGCGCCCGAGGAAGTTCTGCTGGGAGAGGCCGAAGCCGCCGTAGGCCGGCTGGGGGCCGGTGGAGCCGAGGATCACGTCGGTGACGAGGAGCGTGTTCCGCTCGGCGACCTCGAAGACGACCGCGACGAGCCCCCGCCCGGAGCCCTTCTCGACGCGCGTCGACACCTTCGAGAACCAGCCGAGCTGGAGGAGGCGGAGGCGGGAGAGGAGGACCCGCTCCTCGTCGAGGAGCTCCCCCTCG
This sequence comes from Anaeromyxobacter sp., assembly GCA_037442705.1. GTDB lineage: Bacteria > Myxococcota > Myxococcia > Myxococcales > Anaeromyxobacteraceae > Anaeromyxobacter. The sequence goes on along the minus strand of JBBIPT010000007.1, from coordinate 492 downwards.
CCCACGAGGAGGTGGCGCCGGAGCTCGGCCTCCTTCACGCGCTGGAGCCCGGTGAAGCGGATCGCCTCGATCTGGTAGCGGCGCGCGGCGACGGGGAAGGCGGGCGCGGCGTCGGACGGCGCACCGTCCTCCGGCGCGCCCGCGGACGGGGCGCCACCCTCGGGCGCGGCGAGGGAGAGCGCGAGCAGGACGGGCAGGAGCGGTTGCATCGCCGGCCGATTCTAAACACCCGAGCGCGATTCGGAAACACCCAAGGCCTCAGGCCTCAGGCTTCAGGCCTCAGGAAATGCATCTCTGCCGCCGTTCCCGAGGCCTGAGGTCCGAGGCCAGGGGCCGATCACGAATCGCGAGCGGCCGCTTAGCCCCATCCCTCTCAAGATCGCATCCACGCGGAATCAGATCGGTTTCTCGAAACGCGCTTCGGGAAGGCGACAGGAGGCCGCAAGTTTGATCGACTGGCTCCCCAACTACCAAGGGAGCCAGGGCGATGGA
>JBBIPT010000006.1:0-33475 GCA_037442705.1 Anaeromyxobacter sp. | reverse complement strand
GCGGGCCCTGCGCCCTACGCCGACGCGAGCGGCCTCATGAAGCGCCCCGGCGTCGCCGCGCCCGCGGCGCCGGTCCCCGCCCGGACGGCACCGGTGGAGCGCAAGGCGCGGCCGCGGATCGGGCGCGACGACCGCGAGCTCCTCGACCTCCTCGCGAGGAAGGACGACGTGACGGTCGTGGCTCCCGAGGGGGACTCGGTGGACAGCGCGCAGGCCGCGCTCGATCCCGCCGCGGTGGAGAAGACCGTGGCGGCGAACCGGAAGGGGTTCGACGCCTGCATCTCGAAGGCGATGCGGCTCGATCCGAACCTCCGGGTCGCGCGCCGCGCCACGCTCGTCGTCACGGTGCAGCCGAGCGGGAGCGTCGCGGGGGCCTTCATCGCGGAGGAGGAGGTGGACCGCACCGACCTCGGCGCCTGCCTGTGCGCCACCGCGAAGCGCATGGTCTTCCCCGCGTTCGACGGCGAGGAGCCGCTCGACATCTCCATGCCGCTGTCCCTCGCCGCCGTGTTCTGATGGCGGCGATCGGTCGCGATGACTCCGCGGACGCGAAGCGCGACCCGGGTGATCGGCGTCCGGAGGGATTCCACGTGAGCTTCGTCGCCGCCGAGTCGATCCGTACGCCCAGGGACCTCGCCCCCCTGCTCGATCACACCCTCCTCGCCCCGGGGGCGACGCCCGCCGATCTCGAGCGGCTCTGCGCCGAGGCGAGGGCCCACCGGCTCGGGGCGGTCTGCGTGCGCCCGGCGGCGATCGCCGGGGCGCGGCGCCTCCTCGCGGGGAGCGCCGTGCGCATCGTCACGGTGGCCGATTTCCCGAAGGGGGAGGGCGCCACCGGAGCGCGCGTCCTCGAGGGGATCGAGGCGGCCCGGGCCGGGGCGGAGGAGGTCGACGTCGTGGCGCCGCTGCCGGCGCTCCTCGCCGGCCGCTTCGAGGCGGCCTTCGAGGATCTCCGCGCCTTCGTCCGGGCGGTGCCGGTCCCGGTGAAGGTGATCCTCGAGACGTCCGTCGCCGGCCGGGACCTCGCGGTGGCCGCCGCGGCGATCGCGAAGGCGGCCGGGGCTGCCTGGGTGAAGACCTCCACCGGCTTCGCGGGGGGCGGCGCGACCGTGGAGGACGTCGCCCTCCTCCGGGCGGTCGTGGGGCGCGAGGTGGGCGTGAAGGCCTCCGGGGGGGTGCGGACCGCGGCGGACGCCCTCGCGATGGTCCGGGCCGGCGCGAGCCGGATCGGGTCGTCCGCCAGCGTCGCGATCGTGGGCGGGCCGTTCTGACCGCGCCCGGTTAGGATTCCTCCGTGAGCCCGGGTTCCCGCCGCTTCCTCGTCCTCGTCGCGGACAGCGCCGGCTGCGGCGCCATGCCGGACGCGGCGGCCTACGGGGACGAGGGCTCGGACACGCTCGGGAACGTGAGCCGGGCGGTGGGCGGGCTCTCGCTCCCCGCGCTCGGGCGGCTCGGGCTCGGCCACCTCGGCGCGATCGAGGGCGTCCCTCCCGATCCCTCGCCCGGCGGCTTCTTCGGCCGGATGGCGGAGCGGTCCCCCGGCAAGGACACGCTCACCGGCCACTGGGAGATGATGGGGCTCCTCCTCCGGGAGCCGCTCGCCTTCTACCCCGAGGGCTTCCCCCGGGAGATCGTGGAGCCCTTCGTCCGCGAGACGGGTGTCCCCGGGATCCTCGCGAACCGGGCGGCGAGCGGGACGGAGATCATCCAGGAGCTCGGCGACGAGCACCGCCGGACGGGGAGGCCGATCGTCTACACGTCCGCCGACTCCGTCTTCCAGATCGCGGCGCACGAGGAGACCGTGCCGGTGGAGCGGCTCCACGAGTGGTGCCGGGTCGCCCGCCGGATCCTCGATCCGTACCGGGTGGCCCGCGTGATCGCCCGGCCGTTCGTGGGGACGAGCGGGAAGTACGTGCGCACGTACAACCGGAAGGACTTCTCCATGCCGCTCCCGGGGCGGACGGTCCTCGAGGACCTCGCCGGCGCGGGCGTCCCCGTCGTCGGCGTCGGGAAGATCCCGGACGTCTTCGACCGGCGAGGGATCACCGAGGAGGTCCACACCGAGGGGAACGCGGACGGGCTCGCGCGGACCCTCGCGCTCCTCGACCGGGTGGAGCGGGGGCTCGTCTTCGTGAACCTCGTCGACTTCGACTCGAAGTACGGCCACAGGAACGACCCGCCGGGCTACGCGAGGGCGCTCGAGGAGCTCGACCGCGCGCTCCCCGGGATCCTCGCGAAGCTCCGCCCGGGGGACGTCTGCGCGATCACGGCGGATCACGGGTGCGATCCGACGACGCCCTCCACCGACCACTCGCGCGAGTACGTCCCGCTCCTCGTCCACGCCCCGGGGCGGGGCGGCGGGAGCCTCGGCACGCGCGACACCTTCGCCGACCTCGGCGCGACCGTGGCGGAGACGTTCGGCCTGCGCGCTCCGGCGGGGCGGAGCTTCCTCGGGGAGATCGGGGGGTAGCCCTCGTCCGCGACGAGGGGGCCCAACGCCCCACGGGCTCCTGGTGCGTCGACCCAGGCATGGTGCGCCGTGTCCCCGCTCGCCCTTCGACAGGCTCGGGGCGAGCGGACTCTGCCATCCGCACGTGGTGACCCCTCGACAGGCTCGGGGGAACCACGAGCGCCATCGGGGATCGGCGGATCGGATCTTCTTGGGTGGGTCGCGGCACCAGGGGAGCGCCGTATTCGGACGGGCTCGAGGGGACCTCCCTCTCCCCCGGCGCGTGCCGGGGGAGAGGGCCAGGGAGAGGGGGGGCGGACGCCGCTACTTCCTCCGGCGAGCCGGCCGGGCCGGCGCCTCGGGCTCCGCCGCCGTCATCCGGTCGAGCTCCTCGTAGAGGTAGAAGGCGGCGAGGATCCCCTTCTCGTAGTTCTCGAGGTCGAGCCGCTCGTTCGGTGCGTGGCTGTTCTCGTCGGGGAGGCCGAACCCCATGAGGATCACGGGGCAGCGGAGCGCCTCCTGGATCGTCGCGGTGAACGGGATGGAGCCGCCCTCGCGGGTGAGGACGGGCTTCCTCCCGAAGGCCCGCTGGAGGGCGCGCTCGGTCGCCCGGAACGCGGGCGCGTCCACCTCCGAGAGGAAGGCCGAGCCCCCGTGGAGGTTCGTCACGGTGACCTTCACCTCCTTCGGCGCGATCCTCTTCACGAAGGAGGTGAACTTCCGCGCGATCTCCCCGGGGGTCTGGTCCGGCACGAGCCGCATCGAGATCTTCGCGCCGGCCTTCGAGGGGATGATCGTCTTCGCCCCCTCGCCCTGGAACCCGCCCCAGATCCCGTTCACCTCGAGGGTGGGCCGGGCCCAGATCCGCTCGAGGACGTGGAAGGCCGCCTCGCCCCACGGGGCGGGCGGGCTCCCCGCCGAGGCGAGCCACTCCCTGCGGGAGAAGGGGAGCTTCTTCGTGTTCGCGCGCTCCCGGGGGGTGAGCTTGCGGACGCGGTCGTAGAAGCCGGGGACGAGCACCTTGCCCGACGCGTCCTGGAGGGAGGCGATGATCCGGGCGAGGGCGTTCGCCGGGTTCAGGACCGCGCCGCCGAAGCTCCCGGAGTGGAGGTCCACCGAGGGGCCCTCCACGTCCACCTGGAGATAGGCGAGGCCGCGGAGCCCGTAGCAGATCGACGGGACGCCCTTCCCGAACATCGGGCTGTCGGAGACGACGACCGCGTCGGCGGCGAGGCGGGCCCTCTCCTTCTCGAGGAACGAGCCGAGGTGCGCCGAGCCGACCTCCTCCTCGCCCTCGAAGATCATCTTCACGTTCACCGGCGGCCCGCCCGCGGCCCGCCAGGCCTCGAAGGCCTTGAGGTGGAGCCAGACCTGCCCCTTGTCGTCCACCGAACCGCGCGCGTAGAGCGCGCCGTCGCGGACCTGCGGCTCGAAGGGCGGGCTCTTCCAGAGGTCGAGGGGATCCACCGGCTGGACGTCGTAGTGGCCGTAGACGAGGACGGTCGGCTTGCCCGGGCCGGCGCCGAGCCACTCGCCGTAGACGACGGGGTGGCCGTCGGTGGGGAAGACCTGCGCGTCGATCCCGAGCCGGCGCATCTCGTCCCGCAGGAACGCCGCCGCGCGGGCGACGTCGGGGGCGTGCTTCGACGAGGAGCTGATCGAGGGGATCTTCAGGAACTCGACGAGCTCGGAGAGGTGGCGGGCGCGGTTCTCGGCGAGGTGGCGAGCGATGTCCATCTGTGTGTCCTCCCTGGAGTGGCCGGCAGCATAGCGCGGGGCCGCCGCGGGCGCCGCGGGTTCGAGCCCGAGCCGCGCGGCGTCGGCGGGCGTGTTCGCGTTCTCGAAGGAGCGGCCCGAGGGGTCCACCTCCCGCCACTCCTCCTCCTCGACGATCCGGGCTCCCACGGCGGCGGCGAGGTCCCGGAGCGAGGGGGCGCCGGACCGGAGGAGCCGCTCGAGGACGGGGAGGCAGGGGCGCGACCAGAAGGCGTGGAGCGGCTCGAGCCGCCCCCGGAAGCGGACGAGGACGGCCGGCGCCGCCGGCCGCCGCGCGGCGAGGAAGGCGATCGCCCTCGGGTCGAGGAAGGGCATGTCGCAGCCCGCCGCGAAGACCCACTCCGTCCGCGAGGCGGAGAGCGCCGCGTGGAGCCCCCCGGGGGCACCCCGTCCGGCGATGAGGTCGGGGACGATCCGGGCCCCGAGCGGCGCGTAGGGAGCGGGGTCGTTCGCGACGACGAGGGCGTCCTCGAAGAGCGTCCGGAAGAGGGCGAGGGATCGGGCGGCGATCGGCTCTCCGCCGGCCCGGAGGAGCCCCTTCGGGGCCCCGCCCATCCGTACGGCGCGCCCGCCGGCGACGAGGACGCCGGTGCATCCGGAGAGCGTGGGAGGCCGCATGCCGGGGGGAGTCTATAACGGCCGCTCGTGACTCGTGATCGGCCCCCTGGCCTCGGGCCTCGGACTGCCTCGGACCTCAGGCCTCGGGAACGGCGGCAGAGGTGCATTCCCTGAAGCCAGAAGATCGAGGCCTGAAGCCTTGGGTGCTTCCGGATCGCTCTCGAGCGCTTGGCGCGGGGACCCCCCGGGGGGCGGACGGTACTGGCAGGGCCCGCGCGATTCGGGTAGAAACACGGGCCCCGTGACCCCGGAGCAGCGGATCGAGGCCTTCCGGGCCTTCGTGGCGAAGCGCCCCGACGACCCCTTCGCGCGCTACTCCCTCGCGATGGCCCTGAAGACGGCGGGGAGGGGCGAGGAGGCGGCCGCGGAGTTCGGCGAGCTCCGGAGCCGGGTGCCGGACTACGTGCCGGCCTACCTCATGCTCGGGCAGACGCTCGAGGCGCTGGGGAGGACGGGGGGGGCGGCGGAGGCGTACGAGGCGGGGATGGCCGCCGCCACCCGCAGGAACGACATGCACGCGCGGAACGAGCTCGGCCAGGCGCTCGAGGCGGTCCGCGCACGAGGAGCGTGACGATGGGCGAAGAGACGACGAAGGCGAGCGCCGGGGCTCCCCGGCCGCTCGGCGGGCTCCTGAAGGGGAAGCGGGCCGTGATCACCGGCGTCGCGAACGACCGGTCGCTCGCCTGGGGGATCGCGGAGGCCTTCCACCGGGAGGGGGCGGAGCTCGTCTTCACCTACCCGGGCGAGGCGATGGAGCGGCGCGTCCGCCCGCTCGCCGAGGGGCTCGGCGCGAAGGCGATCCTCGACTGCGACGTCGCGAAGGACGAGGAGATCGACCGGACGGTGGCGGAGGTCCGCAAGATCTGGGACCGGGTGGACGTCGTCGTCCACGCCATCGGCTACGCGCCCCGGGAGGCCCTCGACGGGCGGTTCACCGACGTGACGACCCGGGAGGCGTGGCGGATCACGCTCGACGTCTCGGCCTACTCCCTCGTCGGGCTCGCCCGGGCGTTCAAGCCGCTCATGCCCCCGGGCTCGAACATCGTGACCCTGAGCTACTACGGGGCCGAGAAGGTGGTCCGGAACTACAACGTCATGGGGGTCGCGAAGGCCGCGCTCGAGTGCGCCACCCGCTACCTCGCCGACGACCTCGGCGCCGAGGGGATCCGTGTGAACGCGATCAGCGCGGGCCCGGTGAAGACGCTCGCCGCCGCCGGGATCAAGGGGATGCGGGCGATGCTCGGGGAGAACGCCGGGCGGACGCCGCTCCGCCGGAACATCGACCAGGACGACGTCGCGCGCGCGGCGCTCTACCTCTGCTCCGATCTCGCGAAGAACGTGACGGGCGAGGTGCTCCACGTGGACGCCGGCCAGAACGTGGTCGGCGTCGTCTCCATGGGGTGAGGATGGCGCCGCCCCGCTCCACGCCCCGTTCGCCCTGAGCCTGTCGAAGGGCGAGCGGAATCCGGGCTCGACAGGGTGCGCTACACGAACCGCCCGTGCCGGGGCGCGTCCGTGACGAAGGGGTTCGACCGCCGCTCGTCGCCGATCGTGCCCCCCGGGCCGTGGCCCGGGTAGAAGCGCACGTCGTCGCCGAGCCCGAAGAGCTTCTCCTTGATCGAGCGGAGGATCGTCTCGAGGTCGCCGCCGGGGAGGTCGGTCCTCCCGATGGAGCCGGAGAAGAGGGTGTCCCCGGTGAAGAGGATCCGCGCCTTCGGGAACCAGAGGCAGCAGGAGCCGGGGGTGTGACCGGGCGTGTGGAGGACGATCGCCTCGCACTCGCCCACCCCGAAGGTCTCCCCGTCCTCGTGGCGGTGATCCACGCGGGGGGGCTCGGCGGGATCGAGCCCGAACATCTCCGCCTGCTTCGCGAGGGCCCCGAGCCAGGGCTCGTCGGCCGCGTGGATCTGGAGGGGCGCGCCGGTCGCCTTCCGGGCCTGCTCGGCCCCCGCGGCGTGGTCGATGTGGCCGTGCGTGCAGAAGATCCGCGAGACGCGGAAGCCCTCGGGCTGCCGGAGGTCGAGGACCCGCCCGCAGTCCCCGCCGGGATCGACGAGCACCCCGTCGCCCGTGCGCGTGCAGACCGCGAGGTAGCAGTTCGCGGCGAACGGCCCGACGACGGCGTTCCGGACGACGAGCATCGGGGGCCGGGGCCGGCGCTCAGTAGGAGAAGGAGGAGCCGCAGCCGCAGGTGGTCCGCGCGTTCGGGTTCTCGAACTTGAACCCTGCGCCCTGGATCCCCTGGACGTAGTCGACGGTGACGCCCTGGAGGTACATCGAGCTCATCGGGTCCACGTAGAGCCGGATCCCGTCCTGCTCGAAGGACATGTCGCCCTCGCGGACGTCCTTCTCGAAGTCCATGGAGTACTGGAAGCCGGCGCAGCCGCCGCCCTGCACGCCGATCCGGATTCCGTGGCCCGCGAGCCCCTCCTGCGCCATCGCGTCCTTCACCATCTCCACCGCCTTGGCGGTGAAGCGGACGGGCGGCGCGTCCATGCCGAGGTCCGCGGGGGTGAGGTAATTCGTCGCAGGCTGCTGCAGCGTCGTGGCGTCCATGGTTTCCGAAGCTCCGTTGAGGTCCAACCCCGCGAAAGTCGAGGCTCGGAAAGTCTAACAGGGGGGATCGGGCCCTTCAATCCGATCCTCCCGGCCGATCCCCGGCAGGGGGTCTCCGGGCTCTACACCCGGCCGGACAGGTGCCGGCCGCCGTCCACGGGGAGGACGGCGCCCGTGACGAAGGGCGCGTCCGCGAGGTAGCGGACCGCGCCGCAGACGTCTCCGGGCGTTCCGGAGCGGCCGAGGGGGATGCGCGCCTCGAGGCGCCGCCGCTCGGCACCCCTCGTCTCGGCGGGGAGGAGCACCGTCCCCGGCGCGACCGCGTTCACGCGGACGCGGGGGGCGAGCTCGAGGGCGAGGCACTCCGTGAGCCGGACGAGCGCCGCCTTGGACGCGCAGTAGGCCGCGTAGCCTCGCCACGGGACGAGCCCTCCGCCCACGTCCGCGACGTTCACGACGGTGCCCCGGGAGCGGCGGAGGAGCGGGAGGAGCGCCTTCACGAGGAGGAGCGGCGCCCGGGCGTTCAGGTCCAGCTGCGCGTCGAAGACCGCGGCGTCGGTCCGCTCGATCGGGACCCGGTCGAAGACGGAGGCGCTGTTCACGAGGAGATCGAGCCTCCCGAACCGCTCGCGGAAGGCGGCGGCGAGGCGCGCGGGGCCGTCCGGGAGGGCGAGGTCGGCCGGGAGGGCCGCGGGGAAGCCGCGGGGCCGGTGGGTCCGGTAGTGGGCCGCGACGGTCCAGCCGTGCCGGGCGAGGTCCCGGGCCACGGCGAGGCCGACCCGCACGCCGGCGCCGGTGACGAGCGCGACGCGGCGGGAGGGGCTCGCCTTCACCTGCTCCCCTTCGGATCCCAGAGGGTCTCCTCCCGGCGGGCGCGATGGTTCGCGAGCCGGGCGGCGACGAAGAGGAAGTCGGAGAGCCGGTTCAGGTAGACGAGCGCCGTGGGATCGACGGCCGAGGCGCCCGCGAGCGCGACGACGCGCCGCTCCGCGCGGCGGCAGGTGGCGCGGGCGAGGTGGAGGGCCGCGGCCGTCCGGGTCCCGCCGGGGACGACGAAGCGGGAGAGGGGAGGGAGCTCCGCGTCCCAGGCGTCCATCGCCTGCTCGAGCCGCTCCGCCCAGGCCGGCTCCAGCCGGGGGAGGGAGGCGCGGGCCCGGGCCTCCGCCGGGGTCGCGAGCTCGGCGCCGACGGAGAAGAGCTCCTCCTGGATCCGGGCGAGCTCCCGCTCGATGTCCGGGTCCTCCACGAGGGCGCGGACGGCCCCGAGAGCGGCGTTGAGCTCGTCCACCTCGCCGAAGGCCTCCACCCGCGCGTCGTCCTTGCGCACGCGGGGGCCTCCGAAGAGGCCGGTCTGCCCGGAGTCGCCCGTCTTCGTGTAGATCTTCACCGGACGGACACTAGACGACCAAGCGCGATTCGGGAACACCCAAGGCATGGAGCCGCTGTTCGAAGGAGAGGCGCTCGAGCGCGTGGGGCGCGACGCGGCCGGCCGGGCCTGGGCGGGCGGGATGACCGTCCACAGGCCCTCCGGCGAGGTCGTGCCCATCCCGCTCGTGGCCGAACCGGAGGTGTTCTCCCGCGCCGCCCTCGACGGCCTCGCCCGCGAGGCGGAGGCGATCCTCTCGGGGGCGGTGAAGCTCGCCCGCGCGCTCCTCGAGCAGGGGGACGCGCGCGACCGCGAGGCCCTGCTCGGGCCGTTCGCGGGGCTCGAGGCCGAGGCGATGGCGAAGCTCTTCGCGGAGGCGCCGCTCGCGGCGATGGTCGCCCGGGTGGACTTCCTCCTCCCGGAGGGAGGCGGGCCGCCACGCGCGCTCGAGCTCAACGCGACGATCCCGGCGATGCCCGCCTACGCCGACCTCGCGGCCTTCTCCTTCATCCGGGCCGCCGCGCACGAGCGCGGGAGGACGCCGCGGGAGGCGAACGCGCTCGTCGCCGCCTGCGGGAGCCACATGGAGCGGCTCCGCGAGGCGCTCGTCGCGTTCTACCGCTCGCGCGGCGGGACGCGCGCCCGCCCCTCCATCGCCCTCGTCGCCCGGGAGGGCGACGCCCAGCTCGGGGAGCTCCGGCGGCTCGCCGCCCACTTCCGGCAGATGGGGCACGAGGCGCGCAACCTCGTCCCCGGGGAGTGCGAGCCGGAGCGCTGGGACGTCCTCTACCGGCACGTCTGGGCGCACCGGGTGGATCCGGCCTCCCCGTTCGCCCGCGCCCTCCGCGAGCCGGGCCGGTTCGTCCTCGCGAACCCGGTGAACGGGCTCCTCGAGGCGAAGGCCCTCTTCGCGCGCCTCTCGGAGTGCGCGGAGGACCCCGCCCTCGCCGCGCTCGCGGGGCTCGACGAGGGGGAGCGCGCCGCCGCGGCGAGGCTCCCGCTCACGCGGCGGCTCGACGAGCGGATCGTCCCGCGGCTCCTCGAGGAGCGGTCGCGCTGGGTGGTGAAGCGGAGCTGGGACTACGGCGGCAAGAGCGTCCACCTCGGCGCGGAGACGGAGGCGGAGGCCTGGAGGCGGGCCGTCGAGGAGGCGCTCCGGGACGGGCGCGGCGGAGGGTTCGTCGCGCAGGAGCGCGTCTTCGGGGTGCGGCGCCCGGCGACCCGGATCGCCCCCGAGGGCACGACGCGCGGCTTCTTCCACCGGGACGTCTCCACCTACTGCGGGCTCGGGCCGTCCCGGCCCTCGGGCTCCGTCGTCCGGGCGGCCGCGTCACCGATCGTGAACATACTGGGGGGAGGGGGCCTCGCCCCCGTGCTGCCGGAGCACGTCCACGAGGCGCTCCGCTGAGCGGGGATGTGGGCGCCCCGGCGGGGGTGCGCCACATGGGAATGGGCCGGGATCTCGGCTATCTTCGCGAGCCGTGGCCCGCGCCTCCAAGATCCTCGTCGTGGACGACTCGCCGGTCCAGCTCGACCGGGTCGTCCAGCTCCTCGAGCGCCACGGCTACACCGTCTCGACGGCCCAGGACGGGCGGGAGGCCCTGCGGAAGGTGGTCTCCGACCCGCCGGACCTCGTCCTCCTCGACCGCGTGCTGCCGGACATGGACGGCCTCGAGGTGGCCCGCTTCGTCAAGGCGCGCCCCGCCGAGCAGTTCATCCCGGTCATCGTCCTCTCGGTGAAGGCGGACATCGAGTCCAAGGTGAAGGGGCTCCAGATCGGGGCGAGCGACTACATCGCGAAGCCCTTCGCGGACCAGGAGGTCCTCGCCCGTTGCGACGCGATGCTCCACATCAAGCGGCTCCAGGAGGAGCTGCGGGACGCGCAGGCGCAGCTCCGGGAGGCGAACGCGAAGCTCGCGGACCAGTCGCTCACCGATCCGCTGACCGGCCTGCGGAACCGGCGGTTCTTCGACGAGCGGCTCCCGGAGGAGTTCCGCCGGGCGCAGCGGTACGGCGATCATCTCTCGCTCATCATGATCGACCTCGACCACTTCAAGTCGGTGAACGACCGCTTCGGCCACCTCGCGGGAGACGCGGTGCTCCGCGAGACGGGATCGCTCATCCGGGCCTCGATCCGGGATCCGGACATCTGCGCCCGCTACGGCGGCGAGGAGTTCGCGGTCATCCTGCCGAAGACCCACCTGTCGGGCGCCCTCGCCGTGGCCGAGCGGGTCTGGAAGGAGCTCGGCGCGAAGGAGTACGCCGTGCAGGGGCCGCCGGGCCAGCCGAGCCGGGTCCGCGTGACCGCCTCCCTCGGCGTCGCGTTCTACCCTTCGAGGGAGGTGACCTCGGTGGAGCTGCTCGTCGCCACCGCGGACAGGGCCCTCTACGAGGCGAAAGCGAAGGGGAGGAACCGGGTCATCGTCGTGCAGGGGCAGGCCTACGTCTACGAGGCCGCCCAGAGCTGAACCGAGTCCTCCTTCCGACGGCCCGCAACCGGCCCCCCTGGAGCACCCCCACCCGGGACCCGAGCGGCCGCAACCCGCGGCGGGTCGAGGGGGTGTAGACTGACCCGGTTCGGGGATCACCCGTCATCGAAGCCTTGAATCACAGGTGATTACGGATACATGAGTCCATCCTGACTTGGACCGACCCGTGCAGTTCTCCGGCTCCCCGAGGGCACACGAAACGAACGGGAATGGACCTCCAGGCCAAGGCCTCGGCGACGGACGCCGGCGCGAACCCCGCGACGAGGACGACGCTCCTCGTCGTCGACGACGACGAGCACGTCCGCCGTGCGCTCCGCCGAGTGCTCCGGCGCGCGCGCTGCGAGATCGTCGAGGCCGCGGACGCGGAGGAGGCGCTCGCGATCCTCGGCCGGGTGCAGGTGCAGGTCGTCGTGTCCGACTACCGGATGCCGGGGATCTCCGGCGTGGAGTTCCTGCGCGGCGTGAAGGAGCGGTGGCCGCGGATCCAGCGCGTCCTCCTCACGGGGCAGGCCGACTCCACCGCCATCGAGGAGGCGGTGAACCAGTCGGAGATCTTCCGGTTCATCTGGAAGCCCTGGGACGACGGCCACCTCCTCATCACGATCCAGAGCGCCATCGACCAGTACTGGATGTCGGAGGAGAACGACCGCCTCCAGGCGCTCGTCCGGCAGCGGAACGCCGAGCTCGAGGAGGCGAACCAGGACCTCGACCGGCGGCTCGGCGAGCGGTCGGCGGCCCTCGTCCTCGCGGCGCAGCAGTGGCGCGCCTGCTTCGACTCGATCTCCGACCCGCTCGTGATCGCCCGGGCGGGCGGCTGCGAGGTGGCGAGGGCGAACGCGGCCTTCGCGGCGGCGGCGGGGGTCGAGCTGAGGAGACTCCCCGGGCTCCGCTGCGCCGGCCACGCCTACGGCTCGCTCCCCTGTCCGTCCCGCTGCCTCATGCCGGGCGGGGCGGCCGAGCGGGAGACGAGGTTCGGGGACCGGACCTGGCTCGTCCGGTCGTTCCCCTTCGAGGAGGAGGGGGCCTCCGTCGTCGTCTACAAGGACGTGACCGACGAGCGCGAGGTCTCCCGGCGGCTCCTCCACGCGGAGAAGATGTCGGCCGTGGGGCAGCTCGCCGGCGGCGTCGCCCACGAGATCAACAACCCGCTCGGCGGCATCCTCGCCTTCGCCCAGATGATGAGCCGGGAGGAGCGATCCGCCGAGGACTCGGAGAACCTGCGGCTCATCCAGGACGCGGCCGTCCGGGCGAAGAAGATCGTGGACAGCCTGCTCCGGTTCTCGCGCCGGCCCCAGTCGGACGAGAAGGGGCCGGTGGACCTCGCCGCGGTGGCCGAGGAGGCGCTCTTCCTCGTGAAGCCCCAGATGAAGGGCGGGGACTTCGAGATCGTCCGCGAGCTCCAGCCGGCGTCGGCCCTCGCGAACGCGAACCAGATCCAGCAGGTCCTCGTGAACCTCCTCGTGAACGGGATCCAGGCCGTGGGCCGGAGGGGCCGCATCGTCGTGTCCACCGGGCTCGACGGCTCCGGCCGGGCCACCGTCTCGGTCGCGGACTCGGGGCCGGGGGTGAAGCCCGAGATCGCGAAGCGCATCTTCGAGCCGTTCTTCACGACGAAGCCGGAGGGCCAGGGCACGGGGCTCGGCCTCTCCATCTGCTACCAGATCGCCGAGGACCACGGAGGCACCATCCGTCTCGACTCCGCGCCGGGTCAGGGGGCCCGGTTCGTGGTGGAGCTGCCGGCCGCGGCGCGACCCGGCCCGAACGAAGAGGGAGAGAAGCGATGACGACGAACGCGCAGGAAGCCCGCCCGGTCAGGGTGATCATCGTGGACGACGAGCCGGTCCTGTTGCGGGCGCTGGAGAGCCTGCTCCGCCGGAAGGGGCACGACGTCGTGGCCCTGGAGTCGCCGATCGCGGCCACCCAGCGCCTCGCCCAGGAGGACTTCGACGTCGCCCTCCTCGACGTGAAGATGCCGGAGCTCTCCGGCCTCGAGCTCCTGAACGCCGTGCGCCACCGGCGGCCGGAGATAGAGGTGATCATGATGACCGGCAACGCCACGGTGGAGGACGCGCTCGCGGCGGTGAAGGCCGGCGCCTACGACTTCCTCACGAAGCCCTTCGACGACGTGGACGTCGTCGCGCGCGTCGTGGCGAAGGCCGCCGAGCGGAAGATGCTCTTCGACCGGAACCGGCAGCTCGAGACGAAGCTCCGGGAGAGCGAGGGCGGGCCCCCGTCCGGACCCGTCGGCAGCTCGGCGGGGATGCGGGAGGTGACCCGCATGGTCGAGGCCGTGGCCTACAGCTCGGCGACGGTCCTCATCACCGGGGAGTCGGGGACGGGCAAGGAGCTCGTCGCCCGCGCCCTGCACGCCCGCAGCCCCCGCAAGTCCCAGCCCTTCGTCGCGCTGAACTGCGGGGCGCTCACGGAGACGCTCCTCGAGTCGGAGCTCTTCGGCCATGTGAAGGGGGCCTTCACCGGCGCGCAGCGCGACCAGAAGGGTCTCTTCGACACCGCCGACGGCGGGACCATCTTCCTCGACGAGATCGGCGACATCCCCCTCTCCACCCAGGTCCGCCTCCTCCGCGTCCTGCAGGAGGGGGAGATCAAGCGGGTCGGCTCGGCCGACTCGGTGAAGGTGGACGTCCGGGTCATCGCCGCGACGCACCGGGACCTCCCGAAGATCGTGAAGGCCGGCAAGTTCCGCGAGGACCTCTTCTACCGGCTCAACGTGATCGCCATCCCGCTCCCGCCGCTTCGCGACCGGATCGAGGACGTCCCGCTCCTCGCCCACCACTTCCTCGGCCGCTACTCCGATCGGCTCGGCAAGAAGGTGCGCGCCGTCTCCGGCGAGGCGATGGAGCTCCTCGGCGGCTACCGCTGGCCGGGGAACGTCCGCGAGCTCGAGAACGCGATCGAGCGCGCGGTCGTGCTCTGCCGCACCGACACCGTCGGGCCGGCGGATCTCCCCCCGGCCGTGACGGGGAGGACCGCCCCGCTCGTCCGCGAGGCCGCGCCGGGAGGGGACGAGCTCGCGTGGCTCACCCTCTCCTACGCAGCCGCGAAGGATCAGGCCCTGCGCCGCTTCGAGAAGGGGTACGTGGACGCGCTCATGAAGGCCTGCGACGGCAACATCTCCGCGGCGGCGCGGAAGGCGGGGATGGACCGGTCGAACTTCAAGCGCGTGCTCCGGAAGTACCGCTCCGACGTGGACCTGGACGACGCGGACGAAGAGCCGAGGGCGACGGCGTAGGCCCGAACGTCCGAGCGCGATTCGGAAACACCCAAGGCTTCGGGCCTCAGGAAATGCATCTCTGCCGCCGTTCCCGAGGCCTGAGGCCAGGGGCCGATCACGAATCGCGAGCGGCCGTTCAGGGAAAGAGCAGGTCCGGCAGCTTCGGATTCGGCGACGCCTTCTCGGTGTGGAGGCGGACCCGCACCCGCCCGCCGCTCCAGACCTCGACCGCCCGCGGGAACCAGTCCCCGCCGGCGGGAGAGCCCCAGCCGAGCAGCCGCACGTCCTGGAGCGGCCCGCCCTCCGCCGAGAGGAGCCGGAGGGGCTGGAAGCCCTCCTTCTCCACCCAGGCGAGCGGCTTCGCGTCCTTCGCGCGGCCTCCGAGGACCCAGGCGATGCGGCCGTCGAACCGGCCGAGGGAGACCTCCCCGATCGCGACGCCGCGCCGCGCGAGCGCGGCGGCGTAGGCCGCGGAGGCGTCGCCGGCGGGCTGCGTGCCGAGGAGCGTGCAGGTGGACCGGACGAGCGCCACCGCCGCCGGGACCTCGCCGAGCCCGCCGGACGAGACGACCCGCCCGTCGCGGATCGCGACGAAGGGGCGGGAGGTCTCGGGGACCTCGAGCGTCGCGAGCTCGAGCCGGCAGCGATCCGGGATCCGGAGGTGGAAGGTCGCGGGGACGTGGACGAGCCCGCCGAGGCGCGGCAGGGACCCGAGGGCGGGGACGGCGGCGGCGTCGTCGGAGTCGAGGGAGAGGGTGCCCGAGACGGAGAGGGCGTCGAGCGCGAGCCCCGCCCGGCGCTCGCCCATTCTTTTCAGGATTCCCTGGACGGGGAGGAGGTAGGCGGCGGCCGGGAGGGCCGCCGCGAGGGCGAGGGCCACGGCGCCCCGGCGGAGGCGGCTCACCGCGCCACCTCGCGGAGCCAGGCGCCGAAGGGGCCCGCGAGGTCGGGGCGCTTCAGCGCGTAGGCGACGTTCGCCTTGAGGTAGCCGAGCCGGTCGCCCGCGTCGTAGCGGTCCCCCTCGAACCGGTAGCCGAGGAGCCCCCGCTCCCGGGCGAGGACGGCGAGGGCGTCGGTGAGCTGGATCTCGCCGCCGACCCCGGGCTTCACCGCCTCGAGGACGGAGAAGACCTCCGGGGGGAGGACGTAGCGGCCGATCACGGCGAGGTTCGAGGGGGGGTCCTTCTTCGGCTTCTCGACGAGCCGCTCGATCCGGAGCGTGCGCTCGTCGACGGTCTTCCCCGCCGCGATGCCGTACATCCCCGTCTCCCCGGGCGGGACCTCCATGAGCGCGATCGTCCCGAGGCCGTGGCGCTCCCAGCAGACGGCGAGCTGCCTCGCCCCCGGGACGGGCGCGTCGATGAGGTCGTCCCCGAGCATCACCACGAAGGGCTCGTCGCCCACGACCTCCTTCGCGCAGAGGACCGCGTGGCCGAGCCCCAGCGGCTCCTGCTGGCGCACGGTGACGACGTTCGCCATCCGGGCGATGTCGCGCATCTGCTGGCGGAGCTCGTGCTTCCCGGTCCGCTCGAGGTGGGCCTCGAGCTCCCCGGCGACGTCGAAGTGGTCGGCGATGGACTCCTTGCCCCGTGCGCTCACGAGCACGACGTCCCGGATCCCGGCGGCCACGGCCTCCGCGACGATGAGCTGGATCGCCGGCGTGTCCACGATGGGGAGCAGCTCCTTCGGGACTGCCTTCGTGGCCGGGAGGAAGCGCGTGCCGAGCCCGGCGGCGGGGATCACGGCCTTTCGGATCTTCTTGGGCATGGTCCCGGCAATCTAGCCCGGGAGCGCGCCCTCGCGAAGCGCCTCGCGAGGGGCAGGGCTCGCGCGGCGCAGCGGCCCGAAGCGGAGGCGCGCGTCAGCGCTCGAGCCGCTCCGCCTCCGCCTTGCAGTCCACGCAGACGTCCGTCACCGGGCGCGCCCGCAGGCGGGCCGTGGGGATGCCCTTGCCGCAGGCGGTGCAGGTCCCGAAGGTCCCGGCCTCGAGTCGATCGAGGGCCGCCTGGATCTTGCCGATGAGCCTCCGGTCCCGATCCCGCAGACGCAGGGACCAGTTCCGTCCCTCCTCGGCGGTCGCGCGATCGTTGGGATCGGGGATCTCGTCGCCGCCCTCCGCCATCTCGTGGACGGCGCGCTCGCCCTGGCCGACGAGCTCCGCGAGCTGCGACTCGAGGAGGGTGCGGTAGCGATCGATCTCGCGCTTGCGCATCGGAGACCTCCTTTCGCCTCCCGTGACCGTAGCGCGATCCGGAAAGGGACGACAAGCATCCTTGCCGGGGGCGCCGGCCGCCCGTATCCTCGCCGGGTGCTCGCACGGATCTCCGGCGCAGCAGTCCTCCTCGCCGCGGGCGCCGCGGCGGCCCAGCCCGTCCCCTCCGGCGGAGTCCCAGATCTCGTGGGGCCGCGCGCGCTCGCGCTCGGCGCGGCGGTGGGGATCGCGACGGGGAACGAGGGGATCTTCCTGAACCCCGCCGGCGTCTCCGTGAGGAAGCGCTACTCCGTCGAGGGCGGCGTGCTCGTGGACCGCCGCGGCGCCGACACGACCGGCCAGTTCCTCGTCGCCTCGGTCGTCGACTCGATCACCGCGCCGGTCACCGCGGCGGTCTCCTACGCGCGGGCGCAGGAGGGGGACTTCACCGGATCGGTCTGGCACGTCGCCTTCTCCGGCCCTCTGCTCGGCCAGCTCCACCTCGGCGTCGCCGGGAAGTACCTCGACCTCTCCGGGCCGGCCCCGAGCCAGGCGGTGACCGTGGACGCGGGGATCTTCTGGCAGGTCGCCGAGTACGCCTCCATCGGGGCCGCCGCCTACAACCTCGTGCCGATCTCGAACGAGCTCGCGGCGCCGATGGGCTTCGGCGGCGGCGTGGCGCTCGGCACGGATCGCGGCTTCCAGCTCACGGCCGACTGGCGCGCGGATCTCGACCGGGCGGGCGAGACGAGGAACCGCTTCGCGGCCGGCGTCGAGGTGCTGCTCGGCCAGCTCCTGCCCGTGCGCGCGGGCTGGATGAAGGACGAGCTCCTCGACACGCAGTGGTGGTCGATCGGGGCGGGGCTCGTCGCGCGGAGCGGCGTCGCGCTCGACGTCGGCTACCGCCAGAGCCTCGACGACCCGAACGCCCGGACGATCGCGGCGACGCTGAAGCTGTTCCTGTTCCAGTAGGCGGGGAGCCGGCTCACCGGCGCAATCCCCCGCCCCTCGACAGGCTCGGGGGAACCACGAACGGTCAGTGTGGCCATCGTCATCAGGCGGGGATCACGGTGACGTCCCGCTCGGCGCCGGGCAGCGCCGCGAGCCTCGCGTCGAACGTGGCGAGGACCCCGCGGTGCTTGCGAGCCACGAGGAGGAGGTAGGCGTCGTTCACCTGCTGGTGACCCTGGAGCGCGAACGCAGAGAGGCCCGCGACCGGGGGCGATCCGCTCCACGACCTGTACCCGGGCCTCTCCCGGATCTGCGCCAGGAGGCGCAGGGCGTCCCCGGGGGCGACGGCGTCCGGGCTGAAGGCCGGGTTGCTGGAGAGCCGCACGAACGCGAGCTCGGTGAGCGGACAGGTGGCCCAACCGGTCCGCGCCGCGCCGGCGAACCAGCGGTGGGCCGGCGCGTGGTGCTGGTGGCTCGGCCAGGCGAGCGCGAGCAGGACGTTCGTGTCGAGGAGGGCGGGTCTCGTCACAGGGTGTCGTCCTCGAGGAGCGTTCGTGCCCGGTCCGCCGGGATGACCTTCGCGTCGGGACGGACCCGGAAGGTGGGGAAGCCCGCACGGGACCCGAGCTCCCCGCGCGCCTTGAGGCCGCGGCGCGCGAGCTCCGAGAGCACCTTGCCGAGCCGCTTGCCGGTGACCCGCGAGATCTCCTGCGCCGAGCGGGCGACGTCGTCGTCGAGCGTGACCGTGGTGCGCATGCAGATACGCTGATGCGGTGATGCTGAGATGTCAAGTGCGGCACCTCCCGCGGACCGGTCGCGGCGCGGCCAGCGGCAGGGCGAGAGGGACGCGGCGCGGCCGGCCCTGCGGCGGCAGGCCCGGTCATGTGCCCGCGGGGACTCGGGTTCGTTCCGGGATCGGAACGTGCAGAGGAGGCCGGCAACTCTCACTCGGAGGTCCCGCCATGCCCCTCGGTACGCTCGTCGTCCTGCTCACCCTCGCCGCGCCCCAGCCGGAGCCCGCTTCCCAGGGCAGGTGGATCACGGCGGAGGAGGGATTCCGGTTCAGGCTGCCGCCGGGCATGTCCCACGCCCTGTCGAACGAAGAGGGGGTCCGCGCGCACGTCGGGCAGGGCCCCGGCGGCGACGCGGCGGTGGTGGTCCTCGCCGTGCTCAGCGACTCCGCCCTCCCGTGCGAGGGCGGCTCGGTGGAGGGGGTCGCCGTGCGGGGCTTCGTCACGTCGGGCGGGCTGCGCGCGTGCGCGCTCATCCCCCCCGCGGACGGCGAGGGCCCGGCGCTCGCCTCGGTGCTCGTGAAGAGCGGCGAGGCCCTCTTCGTCGTGAAGGCGATCGCCCCGGGCGACTCGGCCCGGAGGCTCGCGGAGGCGGTCGCCGACTCGGTGCGGATCGATCCGCGGCGGCTCCCGACGGCCGGCCTGCCTCGCCTCGACGTCCCGAAGGCGGAGCCGCGGCTGGTGGGATGCTTCGAGCAGTCGACCGGAATCGGCAACATGTCCGGGGGCACCGGGTTCACCCGCGTGACCACCCTGCGGTGCTTCGAGGAGAACCTCTCCTTCACCGAGCAGACCTTCCTCATGTCGTCGCTCGCGTTCGAGGACCGCTACGGGGATCCCGACGGCGGCTCGACCGCCCAGGGGTCCTCTGCCAGGAAGAGCGGCACGTGGCGCCATGCGGACGGAGTGCTCTCGCTCACCTACGACGACGGGTCGGAGGCCGACTGGACGGTGCAGATCGGCGAAGAGAGCGTCCTGGCGAACGGGAAGCTCTGGTCTCGCGAGTAGCGCGGACCGGGGCGGCTACCGACGCCCCTCCCGCTCGATCGCCGGGAGCACGACGGCCGCCCCGGTCGCCGCGTTCTCGCCGCGCCAGACCGGCACCTCCCAGACCTCGCGGACCCGCTCCGCGGTGAGGACCCCGGCGGGCGGCCCCTCCGCGACGACGCGGCCGCGCGAGAGGACGACGACGCGATCGCAGGCGGCGGCGGCGAGGTTGAGATCGTGGAGCACGGCGACGACGGAGAGGCCGCCGCGCGCCGCGAGCCGCGCCATCTGCATCGCCGCGACCTGGTGGCCGAGGTCGAGGAAGGCGGTCGGCTCGTCGAGGAGGAGGACGCGCGGCTCCTGGGCGAGCGCCCGGGCGAAGAAGACGCGGCGGCGCTCGCCGCCGGAGAGCTCGTCGAGGCGGCGGCCGGCGAGGTGGACGAGGTCGCAGGCCTGGAGCGCCCCCTCCACCGCCCCGTGGTCGAGCCGGTCCGGCAGGGCGAGGAGCCCCTGCCGCGGCGCCCGCCCCATCATCACGGCCTCGCGCACCGTGAAGGGCCAGGCGACCTTCGGCTCCTGCGGGACGAGCGCGCAGACGCGGGCGACCTGCCTCCGCGGCGCGCGGCGCGGGTCGAGCCCGCCGAGCCGGACCTCGCCCGCGGAGGGGGCGAGGAGCCCGAGGACGAGCCGGACGAGCGTGGACTTCCCCGCGCCGTTCGGCCCGAGGAGGCCGACGAACTCCCCCTCCCGGGCGGAGAAGGAGACGCCGTCGAGGGCGGGGGAGGCGCCGTAGGCGAAGGAGACGCCGCGGACGTCCACGATGGGATCGGGCCAGGGCGGGCCGGGCTCGCGGCGCGGGGTCACCTCGCGCCCTCCGGCCGCGCGGAGCGGCGAAGGAGCCAGAGGAAGAACGGGCCGCCGAGGAAGGCCGTCACCGCGCCGACCGGCGGCTCGGTGCCGAGCGGCAGGAAGGCGAGGCGGGCGAGGGCGTCCGCGAGGACGAGGAAGGCCGCGCCGAAGAGGGCGGAGGCGGGGAGGAGGAGGCGGTGGTCGGGGCCCACGAGCCGCCGGACGAGGTGCGGGACGATGAGCCCGACGAAGCCGACCATCCCGGCGAGGGCGACCGCGGCGCCGGTCGCCGCGCTCGCCGCGAAGAAGATCCAGGCCCGCGCCCGCCGGACGTCGAGCCCGAGGGAGGCGGCCTCCTCGTCTCCGAGGGTGAGGAGGTTCACCTGGGCGGAGAGGGCGACGAGGACGGCCACTGCGGCGGCGACGACGGCGGCCCCGGCGGCGAGCGTCCCGGGCGCCTCGTAGCCGATCGCCCCGAGGAGCCAGTAGAGGAGCCGGCTCGCCTGCTCGGGCGGGACGAGCATCTTCATGAGCGTGATCACGCCCGCCACGAAGGCGTTGAAGACGATCCCCACGAGGAGCGCCGCCTCCGGGACGAGGCGCCCGCCGATCCGCCCGAGGCCGAAGACGAGGAAGGTGGAGAGGGCCGCGCCGGCCACCGCCCCGGCCGCGACGGGCGGTGCGGAGCCGAGGAGATCGGCCGCCGGGCCGGCGATCCGGGCGAGCCCCGCCGCGGCGACGAGGACGATCGAGCCGCCGAGCGCGGCGCCGCCGGAGACGCCGAGGACGAACGGCTCCGCGAGCGGGTTCCGGAGGAGCGCCTGGAGCGCCGTCCCCGCCGCGGCGAGGGCGCAGCCGACGACGGCGGCGAGGAGCGCGCGCGGGAGCCGGAGGGAGAGGAGGATGGCCGCGTCCGGCTCGCGGCCGGCCAGGGCGGCGGAGAGGGAGATGGGCTGCGCCCCCACGGAGCCGGAGAGGGCGATCGCGAGGAGGACGGCGAGGAGGCCGCCGGCGAGGGCGAGGGCGAAGAAGAGGCGCCCGCGGCGCGAGCTGGCGGGAGCCCCGGTCACCGGGCCGCCTCGGGGTGGAGCCCCCGGAAGAGCTCCGCGAGCCCGCGGATCATCCGGGGGCCGGGGCGGATGAGGTCGTCGTTCCGCAGCCGCACGACGGCGCCCCGCCGCACGGCGGGGACGGCGGCGAGCCGGCGGATCCCCTCGGCGGGCTCCTGCGGCGCGGCGTCCACGACGACATCCGGGTCGTCCGCGACCGCCTTCTCGAGCGGGTAGACCGGCCACGGCCGCTCGCCGCCCACCACGCTCTCCGCGCCGCAGATCCGGAGGAGCTCCTCCGGGAAGCTCCCCGGCCCCGCGACGACGAGCGGCTCGCGCCCCACGACGAAGAGGACGCGCTTGCGGGGGAGGCCGGCGGCGCGCCTCCGGATCGCCTCCACCTCGCGGGCGAGGCCGGCGGAGAGCCGCTCTCCGCGGGCCGGCTCCCCGAGGGCGTCGCCGACGATGCGCGGCGTCGCGAGGACGTCCGCGACGGTGACGATGGGGATGGCGAGGATCGGGAAGGGGCGCGCCGAGGCGCGGGAGAGCTCCGCGAGCTTGCGGACGGCGGCGAGCGCGCCGCCGTCGGTCACCCAGAGGACGAGGTCGGGGGAGAGCCCCAGGATCGCCTCGGGGTTCGGGTCGAGGAAGCCGCCGACCCTCGGGAGCGAGGCGACCTCGGGGCCGTCGTCGTGGCGGGTCACGCCGACGAGCCGGTCCGCGAGCCCGAGCGCGACGACGACGTCGGTGAGGCTCGGGGCGAGGACGACGATCCGGCGCGGCGGCGCGGACGGCCGCGCGCCCACCCAGATCGAGCCGCCCTCGGCCGCCCCCTTCCCGGTCGCGCGGAGCTCGTCCGCGCGGGCGGGGAGGGCGGCCGCCGCGAGGGCGGCCGAGGCGAAGACGGCGAGGAGCGTGCGGGTCATTCGGGGCAGGCGACGTCGGCGGCCCAGGCGTACCCGAAGGGACCGGGACTCGTGGCGCAGACGGTGACGGGGTCCTCCACGGTCCGTGCAGCCGGGGCGAAGCGGACCACGGCGCCGGAGGCCTGGTCCGTCACGTACCCCATGCCGCCGCAGAAGGCCACCTTGCCGGGGACGACGGAGGGAACGGCAAGCGCCGTCCCGGCGACCGGCGGATGCACCCCGACGTTCACGGGCAGCAGAGCGCTCGGGGCAAGGTCGGGATACGAGAATGACCCGCACGTGACCCAGAGGGTCGTCCCCGCGAGCGCGAGGGCTCCGGGGTTCCCGCAGCCCGGGAGCCCCACGATGGACACCGCGTCGCCGGCCGCCGGGTCGATCACCGCGAGCTTCCCGTCGCCGGCAGGCTTCACGTAGAAGGCGCCCCAGGGCGTCTGGTCCTCCATGAGGTTCGCGAGCCCGACGAAGACGCGACCGCCGTGGGACGCGACCGCCGACGGGAAGGGGAGGCCGGGGGCGTCGGAGGCGCCGGCGACCGCGAGCAGGTCGATCTCCCCTGCGACCGCTCCGCAGGCGGTCGCAGCGCCCGACGCGCAGCCCGGGAGCCCGGACAGGTCGACCTTCGCGATCGCCTGCCCGCTCGTGGCGCCCTTGCCGTTGAGGGCGACGTAGGCGGTCGTTCCGGCTACCGCGACGCCGTGCGGGTTCGGGCCGGACTGCTGGCGGGGCATCGGGATCTCGTCGAGGACGTCACCGGCCGGATCGAGCACCAGGAGCGATCCGACCGCTGCGTTGGTCACGAGGAGGACGTTCTCGTGTGCCCTCGCCTGCTGGAGGTCCCAGCCGGCGATGGGGACGTGACGCGCCGTGAGGGCCGCGTCGAGCGGGAGCACGCTGAGCCAGGCGGTGGCGGACCCGTCCGCGTTCGCGGCGTAGAGGGCGCCGCCGAGGTGGGCGAGGGAGGTGGGGCCGGCGGGCGTCGCGATGGGATCGCCCGCGGGGGCGAGCGCCGAGGTCACCGGGGCCACCTCGTTCGTCGCGAAGCAGGCGACCGCGAGGTCGGCCCGGCACTGTCCGTCCCGGCAGCGCTCGCCCGCCGCGCAGGCGATCCCGCACCCGCCGCAGTGGAAGGTGTCGGCGGCCGTGTCCACGCAGGCGCGGCCGCAGGCGCTCTCCCCGGCCGCGCAGGAATCGACGCAGGCGCCCGTCGCGCAGAGCTGCGCGCCGGGACAGGCGTTCCCGCACGCGCCGCAGCTCGCGGCGTCGCGGACGAGGTCGGTGCAGCGGTCGCCGCAGATCTCCATGCCGGGGGCGCACAGGGGCGCCCCCGCCGCGCAGACCTCGAGCGGTCCGACGGCGGCGCCGCAGGCGCCGCAGTTCGCGGCGTCCGAGAGGAGGGAGACGCACCTGCCGCCGCAGGCCGTCCTCCCCTCCGGGCAGACGAGCTCCTGCCGGCAGCCGGCGAGGAGGAGGAGGGGGACGAGGAGCGCGGCGGACGCGGTGAGCCTTCTCATGGCGTGACTTCTCCTTGGGTGGACCCGGCCCGGAGGGTGACGAGCACCATCCGTCCGGGGAGGGGGTTTCCGAAGCCGTCGTCGCGGGTCCGGTCGTCCGCGGCGTTCCGGACCTCGACGGAGAGCCGGAGCGCGGGGCCGCGGGAGAGCCGCACGGAGCCCCCCGCGTTCCAGAGGAGCGCGGCTGGGATCGCGGAGAGGTTCCGGTCGTCCGCGAACTGGCGGCCGACGAGATGGGCCTCGACGTGCGCCTCGACCGGCCCCGGGGCGAGGGACGCGCGGGCGAAGAGCCGGTGGCGCGCCCGGTGGGGCACCTCGTTCCCGGCGACCTCGGGCGCCCCGCGGAGGATCTCCGTCGCGAGGAGCGTGTAGGAGGCCTGGAAGGAGAGGCCGAGGAGGGCCCGGACGGGAGCCATGGCCACCTCCGCCTCGACGCCTTGGACGAGGACCTTCCCCGCGTTGAAGGGGCGGAGCCGACCGAGGCTCACGCGCTGGTAGTAGACGAGGTCGCGGTAGAGCGTGGCGTGCACGCCGGCGCTCGCGAGGAGCGGGCCCGTGTCGAGGACGAGCCCCGCGTCGCCGCCGAGCCCCTCCTCCGGACGGAGATCGGGGTTCGGCTGGAGGAGCCCCTGCTCGAGCCGGAGCTCCGCGAAGCCGGGAGGGCGGAAGGTCCGGCCCCCGCTCGCCCGCAGGGCGAGGGGCCCCGCGAGCCGGAGGGATCCGCCGAGCTTCACGGAGAGGCCGGCGAAGGGACCGACCCGCTCCGCCCGAAGGGCCGGACCGATCCGGAGCCGCTCCCAGGCGAGGTCGGCCGAGGCGGCGGCGGCGAGCGTGGCCCGAGAGAGCGTGCCGTCGAAGCCCGTCCCCCGGAGGGCCTCGCCTCCGGTCTCCAGCGTGGCCCGGAAGGCGTGCGGTCCGCGGACGAGCCGCGCCTCCGCCTCGACCTCCGCGGCACCCCCCTCCTGCCGCGAGCGGGCCGGGCCCAGACGCGAGGAGAGCCCGTCGAGCCGCAGCGAGGCGCGCGCGGCGAGGAGGAGATCGGGCCTGGGACCGGCCCCGGACAGTCGCGCGGCGAGGATCGCCCGGCCGTCCTCCTGCGAGTCCGTGGGGGTGAGCGCGTAGGGCCACCCCGGGAGCTCGCGCCGGCCGGCGGAGAGCTGGGCGAGGACGTCGAGCCGGGCCTCGCCGAGGGAGAGGGAGCCCTTCGCCATGGCGCCGGCCCGGCGCGCGCCGTTGTTGTCGCGCCGGGACAGGACGCGAGCGGGATCGCCGTCGCTCGGCGTCGGGTCCCAGCGGTAGGGGAAGTCCCCGTCCGTCGTCTCGGCCGCGGCCGCGAGGAAGAGCGCCGCGCCGCCCGGCGCCGTCGCGACGTCGGCCGAGGCGAGCCACGTCCCGAAGGATCCCCCCGTCGCCTCGGCGGACCACGCGCCGGATGGGCGGCGCCGCGTGACGACGTTCACGACGCCGCCGAGCGAGCCCGCCCCGTAGTGCGCCCCCTCCGCGCCGCGGACGACCTCGATCCGGTCGATCCAGCCGCGGGGGATGGAGGAGAGGTCCACCCCGCCGCCGAAGGCGGTGTTCAGCGGCATCCCGTCGAGGAGGACGAGGACGCCGTTCGCGGTGGAGCCGCGGATGGAGGCCGTGGCGAGCTGGCCGAGGCCGCCGTACTCGCGGATCGCGACGCCCGGCGCGGTCGCGACGAGCTCGGCGACCCCCTTCGCCTCGCCGGCGTAGCGGTCGCCCTCGATCACGGTCGCCGAGGCGGTCGGGTCGCCCGGGGCCTGGGCCCGCGGCCGGCGCCCGACGACGACGATCTCCTCCGGCGCGAGGGGGGCCTCTCCCTCCGCGGCGGCGCGGGGCTCCGGCTCCGCGGCACGCACCGCGGGCCCGCCGCGCGCGAGCGCGGCCGACGCGATCGCCGCGAACGCGAGGGCGCGGGCGCCAGGGCGCCCCGGGATCCGGATCCGAGCAGACACTCCGCCGGGTCTCCTTCGGACCCGTGAACGGCGTGACCGCGCACCATGCGCGGCCGCTCGGAGGGAGGTCTCCTGGCTTCCGGGGTACGGAGCGAGCTTCCGCTCCGCGAGGCGCCCTCCACCTTCCCGCCGCGAGCTTCCGCGGCAGTGGCGGCTACGTCGAGGGCGCCTTCACCCCGGCTACAGTGGCGGGACCGCGCCGGACTTGGACCGGCTTCCCTGTTCCTCAGAGCCGCGACCGGAGTAGCGAAGGAGAGGCCGCCCTGTCAAGCGGCCTCATGGCGGCGCGCGAAAATAGAGCCGATCGGCCGGTTCCGCCGCCGCCATGAGGCGAGGTCCGGCGCCTTCGGCGCCTCTGCGCGGGGGGAGAAACTCTCCCCCCGCGGGCCCCCCATCGCGGGGGTCATCGCGACGGGCTACCGGCCGAGCGGGACACCTCGTCCCGCCTCACTTCTTCGCGGGCTGCCCGGTCTGCGCCGCCGCCGGCGCGCCGCCGACGCCGAGGTTCGCCTTCA
This sequence comes from Anaeromyxobacter sp., assembly GCA_037442705.1. Classification (GTDB taxonomy): domain Bacteria; phylum Myxococcota; class Myxococcia; order Myxococcales; family Anaeromyxobacteraceae; genus Anaeromyxobacter. Next base: position 7,243 of record JBBIPT010000006.1, on the reverse strand, counting down.
CCTTCGCGAACCACGCCGGCCCGAGCCCCTTCACCGCGAGGACGTCCTCGGGCCGGCGGAACGGCTGCTTCGAGCGGTGGGCGACGATCGCCTGCGCCCGCTTCTCGCCCACGCCGGGGAGCCGCATGAGCTCCGAGACGGTGGCGCGGTTGAGGTCGACGCGCTCGCCGGGGGGGAGGGCCTTCTTCCCGGCGAGGGCGGGGGTCGCGGCGAGGAGCGCGGCCGCGAGGAGGAGGGCTCGTCCGAGGGTCCTCACGGCCGCACCTCCACCGTGTCGAACCCGTTCCGGCGGGACGCGGCGCGGGGCTCGTCCTTCACCTCGCGGACCTGGAGCTTGTTCGTCCCGAGGGGGAGGGCGTCGAGGAGGATGGAGATGCTGCCGTCGCGGTTCGTGAAGGCGGCCCCGATCTTCGGCCAGAAGGGCTTCTCCCCGTCCTTCGCCGCGGGGACGGCGTAGACCGCGAGCCGCCGGCCGCCGTTCGTTCCGTTCGTGTCGCTCATTCGTTCTCTCCGTTCGTTCCGGGCGCGCGACGTGCGCGCCGCGGCCGGGCCAGGAGCAGCGGGCGTGCCCGCGCCAAGGGCCTGGGATCACGGAGCATCGCGGCAGAGAGCGCGGCTCGCCGGCGGACGGGGGTCCGCGGAGCGGCCGATCCGCAGCCGGGCATGGGGTGCGGCGCCGGGTGCCGGCTCCCGGGAATGGGTGAGGCGCCGCCGCGTGCCGGCCTTCAGGGCTCCGCGACTCCCGGCGCTCCGCGCGCCAGAGGCGATGATCGGCCGTTCGCCCTGAGCCTGTCGAAGGGCTGCAACGCCGTGCGGGCCACCGCGCGGGGGTTGCTCGAGGCTTCGGGAGCGCGGTGTCCCGCCCGTTGCAGTGCGGTCCGTGGGGGAGGCGTCTGCAGAAGACGCGCAGTCACGCCGGTCGCTGCGGAGCCCCGAGGCCGGCGCGGTACGTCTCCGTGGGGGAGAGGGGAGGCTCCAGGATCTCCAGAGCTACCGCTCGGAGCCCCCTCTCCTGAGACAGCGCGAGCCGCCTCCGCGCACCCCGCGGCCGTTCGCCCTGAGCCTGTCGAAGGGCGTGTTCGTGAGGCGCGCCCGCTGCGACGAGCCGTGGAGCGCGCGGCCCGGAGAGGCACGCTGGCGCGGAGGTCCGTTGTTTGAGCTTCCGCCGCCGCGAAGCGAAGCGAGCGGAACGGCGGAGGCGAGTTCGGACCGACGCGCATCGAACGGCGCACGCATGCGCGCGCGTCAGGCCCGAGCTGGGCGCGCCGAGCACACGGCGGAACGGCGGCCCGGGCGGCCAGCGGCCGGCAGCGCAAGGGAGCACGTTCCGCGACGCTCGCCCTTCGACAGGCTCAGGGCGAACGGCAGAGTTCAGCGCCGTTCGAAGTGACTGGGCGGCCAGCGTGCGATCTTGCCCTGGGGAGACCGCCCGTCAGTTCACCACGCCGCCCTGCGGGAAGTGGGGCGCGTCCCCGAGCTCGATCGCGCCGAAGCGGGCCTCGTACTTCCCGATGTTGTCCTGGATGGCGAGGAGGAGCCGCTTCATGTGCTTCGGGGTCGTGATGGCCCGGGCGCGGACCACGGCCTTCGGGGCCTGGGGCTGCACGTAGACGAGGTCGAGCGTGAACTCGGTGTCGGTGTGGTTCACGAGCGCCATGTTCACGAAGACCCCGTTCGCCGTGGCGGGGTCGATCTCGATCTGGATCTGGACGGGCTGCTGCTGGGGCGGGGCGGGCTTGTCGGGCATGGCCGAGGGCTTTAGCAGGAAACCGGGCCCCCGGGTACGGCCGCCGCCGGCCGCCTCGAAGGGGCGCGGCGCGCGGGACCGTTGAATCCCGGCGCGGGGAGCGGTAACCGTGGGTTCACCTTGGCTCGGCGCGCCCTCGACGACGGGAAGGAATTCGACCTCGCGGGAGGGCCCGACGCCGTGCTCCTCCTGCACGGCCTCACCGGCTCGACCTTCGAGATGCACCACGTCGCGAAGGCCCTCCACGGCGCGGGGATGCGTTGCCTCGCCCCGGTGATGGCGGGCCACGGCGGGACGGCGGCCGAGCTCTCGGGCGTCCTCTGGACGGAGTGGGTGGGCAAGGCCCGCCGGGACCTCGCCCGGCTCGACGGGGCGCGGCGGACGTTCGTCGTCGGCTGCTCCATGGGCGCCCTCGTCGCCTGCGCCCTCGCCCACGACCTGCCGTCGCGCGTGGACGGGCTCGTCCTCCTCGCCCCCGCGCTCGAGCTCCGCCCGGAGGGGCGGCTCGCCGCGATCCTGGGGCGCACGCCGCTCGTGCGAGGGCTCGTCGTGCCGAAGCGCGCGGGCTCCGACGTGCGCGACCCGATCATGCGGAAGCGGAACAGGGGGCTCGAGGGGATCCCGGTGGGTGCGGTGGCCGAGCTCGCGCTCCTCCAGGCCCACGTGGAGCGGCTCCTGCCGGGGATCGCGGCGCCGGCGCTCGTCGTCCAGGGGGCGCGCGATCACACCGTCACGGTGGAGGGGGCGCGGCGGCTCGCGAGGGAGATCGGCTCCGGGCCGGCGCCGGTGGAGATCCTCCCCCGGAGCTGGCACCTCGTCGGGATCGACGTGGAGCGCGACCGCTGCGCCGAGGCCACGCTCGAGTTCCTCGTGCCTCGACCCGGGCATGGTGGCGCGACGAGAGCGCCGAGACCGACGCGAGGCGGGCGCCCGAGGAGGGAGCGGCGGAGGCGTAGCAGCGCTACGTCGAGCAGCGCACCGACGAGGCCGCCCGCCGCAGCGAGAGGATCGGCGCTCGCAGTAGGCATCATGCCCGGGTCGAGGCACTAGAGCGCTCCCGGCTCCGCGCGTCGCGGGGGCCGGCGGCGGGAAGAGGAGGGGATGAAATGGCGGCGAACCACGTCCTCGCGATCGACCAGGGAACGACCGGCACGACGGTGCTCGTCCTCGACCGCCGGCTCCAGGTCCGGGCGAAGGTGAACCAGGAGTTCCGGCAGATCTTCCCGAAGCCCGGCTGGGTGGAGCACGACCTCGAGGACATCTGGGGGTCGACCGTCGCCACCCTGCGGCGCGCCCTAAGAGAGGCGGGCGTCCGCGGGAACGAGGTCGCGGCGATCGGGATCACGAACCAGCGCGAGACGGCCGCCGCCTGGGACCGGCGGACGGGCCGCCCGCTCCACCACGCCATCGTCTGGCAGGACCGGCGCACGGCGGCGGCCTGCGCGCGCCGGAAGGAGGAGGGGCGCGAGCCGCGCGTGCGGGAGCGGACGGGGCTCGTCCTCGATCCGTACTTCTCCGCGACGAAGCTGGAGTGGCTCCTCGAGAACGTGAAGGGGCTCCGCCAGAAGGCGGAGGGCGGGGACGCGGCGTTCGGGACGATCGACAGCTTCCTCGTCTGGCGGCTCACCGGCGGCGCCGCCCACGTGACCGACGTCTCGAACGCGAGCCGCACCCTCCTCATGGATCTCCGGACGCGGACCTGGGATCGGGAGATGCTCGACCTCTTCGGCGTCCCCGGGGCGGCGCTGCCGGAGATCCGGGCGTCGTCGGAGGTCTACGGGACGACGCGGGGCGTGAAGGTGCTCCCGGACGGGATCCCGGTCGCGGGGATGGCGGGCGACCAGCAGGCGGCGCTCTTCGGGCAGGCCTGCTTCTCCCCGGGCGACGCGAAGTGCACCTACGGCACGGGGGCCTTCCTCCTCCAGAACGTGGGGCCCGAGCCCGTCGCCTCGACGAAGGGGCTCCTCTCCACCGTGGCCTGGAGCGTCGGGGGCGAGGTCGCCTACGCCCTCGAGGGCTCGTCGTTCATCGCCGGGGCCGCGGTGCAGTGGCTCCGGGACGGGCTCGGGATCATCCGGCGGTCGGCCGAGGTCGAGGCGCTCGCGAAGCAGGTGAAGGACACGGGGGGCGTCGTCTTCGTCCCCGCCCTCGCCGGCCTCGGCGCTCCCCACTGGCGCCCGGACGCCCGGGGCGTCGTCCGCGGCATCGACCGGGGGACGACCGCCGCCCACCTCGCCCGCGCGACGCTCGAGGGGATCGCCTTCCTCATCCACGACCTCGCGGAGGCGATGCGCGGGGAGGCCCACCGGCCGATCCCGGTCTTCAAGGTGGACGGCGGCGCGAGCCAGAACGACCTCCTCATGCAGTTCCAGGCCGACCTCCTCGGCATCCCGGTGGAGCGCCCCCGGCTCGTGGAGACGACCGCCTTCGGCGCGGCCTTCCTCGCCGGGCTCGCCACCGGCGTCTGGAAGGACCGCGAGGAGATCCGGAAGGCCTGGAAGCCGGGGAAGCGGTTCGAGCCGAGGATGGGCGAGGCGGAGCGGGCGGAGCGGCTCGCGCGCTGGCGGCGGGCGGTCGAGGCGGCGTAGGGGCGCCGAGGCGAGGCTTCAGGCCTCTGGCTTCAGGCTTCTGGAGAAGCACCTTCTGGGTCGCACCCGAGGCCTGGGTCCGAGGCAGTCCGAGGCCCGAGGCCGATCGCGAATCGCGAGGGGCCGTTCATGGCGAGCCCGCCCCGGGGGCCCGCTCCCGGACGACGACGGAGATCCCGAGGTCCCGCACGGCGGCCGGACCGAGCCGGTCGCGGGCGAGCCCCACGAGCACGGGGAGCATCTCCGGGCCCGCCGCGGAGAGCTGCGCGTCGAGGAGGGCGCGGAGCCTGCCCTCCTCCATCCGCTCGAGCGCCGGGAGGGCGAGGGCGAGGACGAGGGGATTCGGCTCCCGCTCGAAGGCGCGGAGGAGGTCGTCCTCGTGCCGGCCGAGGAGCTCCGCGGGGAGGGCCGCGGCGATCTCCGCGCCGAGGAGCCGGACGAGGGCGTCGTCCTCCGGGCGCTGGCTCCGGAACACGATCCGGACGAGGTCGTCGTCGAGCTCCGGGCGCGCGGAGAGCGCCGCGAGGGAGAGGAGCCGCTCCCGCTCGCTCCCGAGGAGGAGGCGGCGAAGCCGCGCGCGGTCCGGCGGGTAGAGGGCGAGGTCCGCTCGCGCCGCCTCGGCCCGCGCCTCCTCGTAGGCGCCGGCGCGCGGCCGCCCCTCGAGGAGGCGCCGGAGGTCGTTCGCGACGATCCAGGCCTCCTCCTCCCATCCGGCGGCGGGGGAGGGGAAGCCGAGGTCGACGTGGAGGCCGTCCGGGGCCGGCGGCTCCGTCCGCGCGCCGGGCGGGCGCGCGCCGGAGGCCGGCTCGGGGTTCCGCGCGGCCGGGCGATCCCGGACGGCTCGCGACACGAGGAGCGCGAGGACGATCGCGAGGAGCGCCGCGGCGGCCGTCCACGCGAGCCTCGCCCGGGTCTTCCGGTCCACGCCCACGGACGAGGACTACCGGAAGGGAGGGGCGGGCGCCAGGAGGCCACGGCGGCGGTCGCACGCCCATTCGCGGTTCCCCCGAGACCGTCGCGGGGTCACCACGAACGGACCTGGTTGCGCGCGAGCGGGCCTGCACGCAGCCGTTCGCCCTGAGCCTGTCGAAGGGCGAACGGCGTGGCTCGCTTCGACTGATCGTAGCCTCACACGATCCGGTCGAGCGCCTCGAACACCGACTCGACCCCGACGAGCGCGATCCCCGGGGGGGCCTCGGCGTGCCGGGCGTTCGCGGCCGGCAGGATCGCCCGATCGAAGCCGAGGCGGGCCGCCTCCGCGAGCCGGACCTCCGGCTGCGAGACGGCCCGGACCTCTCCGGCGAGCCCCACCTCGCCGAGGAGGAGCGTGCGGGCCGGGAGCGCCCGGTCGCGGAAGCTCGAGGCGAGGGCGGCGACCGTGGCGAGGTCGGCCGCCGGGTCGTCCAGGGTGAGCCCGCCCGCGACGTTCACGAAGAGGTCGCAGGGGAGGATCTCCATCCCGAGCTTCTTCTCGAGCACCGCGGCGAGGAGCGCGACCCGGTTCGAGTCCACGCCGAGCGCCGTCCGCCGCGGCGTCCCGTAGCTCGTCGGCGCGACGAGCGCCTGGATCTCGACGAGCACGGTCCGCGTCCCGGAGAGGACCGCGGCGACCGCGCTCCCCGGCGCCTCCTCCGGCCGCTCCGCGAGGAAGAGGGCGGAGGGGTTCGGGACCTCGGCGAGCCCACCCGCCTTCATCTCGAAGACGCCGATCTCGCTCGCCGAGCCGAACCGGTTCTTGTGGGCGCGGAGCACGCGGTAGGGGTGGGCGCCCCCGCCCTCGAAGTAGAGGACGGTGTCCACCATGTGCTCGAGGACGCGGGGGCCGGCGATGGCGCCGTCCTTCGTCACGTGGCCCACGAGGAAGACGGGCGTCTCCGTCGTCTTCGCGTAGGCCATGAGCCGGGCGGCGACCTCGCGGATCTGCGTGACCGTCCCGGGCGCGCTCTGGAGCTCCGGGAGGTACTGCGTCTGGATGGAGTCCACCGCGACCGCGGCGGGCGAGAGGGCCTCCGCCGCCTGGAGGACCCGCGTCGCGTCGGTCTCGGCGAGGACGCGCAGGTTCTCGGCGCCGCAGCGGAGCCGATCCGCGCGGAGCTTCACCTGCCGCGCCGACTCCTCCCCCGAGACGTAGAGGATCGGGCGGTCCGGCGTCGCGCGGGCGAGCCGGTCGAGCGCGGCGAGGAGGAGCGTGGACTTCCCGATGCCCGGGTCGCCGCCGAGGAGGACGAGCGCGCCCGGGACGATCCCGCCGCCGAGGACGCGGTCGAGCTCGCCGATCCCGGTGCGGGTCCGGGCGTCGTCGGAGGACTCCACGTCGCGCAGGGGGATGGGCTTCGAGGCGCCGGGCGTGCCCCAGCCCCGCGGCCCGCCCTTCGGCTCCACGGGGGCCGCCTCCTCGTTCATCGTGTTCCAGCGGCGGCAGGCGGGACACTGGCCGAGCCACTTCGGGCTCGTCTGGCCGCACTCGGCGCAGGCGTACAGGGTCTTCGCTCTCGCGGCGGGGCGGGTCATCCGATCCACCCGATATCACGCGGGTCCGACACTTCCGCACCCGAGGCGGCCGGTGATCCGGGGGGTTCTCGCCCCACCCGGATCCAGTTACGCTGCGTGTACCGCACCGGCGGTACTTGGCGGCGGCCGGCGCGACGGCAGAATGGAGCCTCGAGGGGCGGGCATCCGGGAAAGGCAACCTTGCGTCGCGCCCGCCCGGGCCGTCGCGAGCTGCATCCAGCTCGAGGCCGTGACGAAGGAGGACGGATTCCACTACGTCCACTTCAAGAGCAGTTGCGCCGAGCGGAAGTTCGTCAACGTCTGCGTCGTGGCGACGATGTACGGAGAGTGGTGCCCCGCCGGGAAGGCCGTGAAGATCAACGTCGGCGTCATCCCGGAAGGCACGAAGCTCCGCTAC
>JBBIPT010000005.1:0-34326 GCA_037442705.1 Anaeromyxobacter sp. | reverse complement strand
CGCCTTCGCGGCGGCGGACGGGTCGATGCAGGAGCGGCGCTGCTCGCCCGCCCGCGGCGGCCCGTGCTCGGGGGGCCGATCGGCGCCCGCCGCCCGGGCGAGGTGGGCGTGGAGGGCGAGGACGTCCGTCTCGATCCCCGTGCCCACGTTCAGGGCCCCGTCGAAGCGCCGCTCCGCGGCGAGGAGGTTCGCGCGCGCGACGTCCGCGGCGAAGACGTAGTCGCGGGTTTGGCGGCCGTCGCCGTGGACAGCGCAGGGCTTTCCGTCGAGGAGCCTCCCGCAGAAGATCGCGACGACCCCCGCCTCTCCGTGGGGATCCTGGCGCGGCCCGTAGACGTTCGAGTAGCGGAGCGCCGCGAAGGGGATCCCGTGGGCCGCCCGGAACACCCCGAGGTAGAGCTCCCCGGCCGCCTTCGCCGCGCCGTAGTGGGAGACGGGGCGTGCGGGGTGCGTCTCCGGCGTCGGGATCACCTCGGTGTCCCCGTAGGTCGCGCCGCCGGAGGAGGCGAAGAGGACGTGCTCCACGGAGCCGGCCGCGACCGCCCCCTGCATGAGGTTGAGGAGCCCGCTCACGTTCACGTCCGCGTCGAACCGGGGGTCGGCCATCGAGCGGCGCACGTCGATCTGCGCCGCCTGGTGGCAGATCACGGCCGGCCGCTCCTTCTCGACGACCTCGAGCGCCGAAGCGCTCCGGACGTCCACCGGGTAGAAGCGCGCCCGGGGGTGGACGTTCTCGCGCTTGCCCGAGGAGAGGTCGTCGAGGACCGCGACGTCCCAGCCCGCCTCGAGGAAGAGATCCGCGATCGTCGAGCCGATGAACCCGGCGCCGCCGGTGACGAGGATCCGCTTCGGCATCTCCGCCTACCCCCTCTCCACGCGCTCGCGGAACCAGGCGATCGTGCGGCGCATCCCCTCGTCGAAGGGGACGGCGGGCTCCCACCCGAGGAGCTCCCTCGCCCGCGAGATGTCGGGCCGCCGGACCTTCGGGTCGTCCTCCGGGAGCGGGCGCGAGACGATGGGGACGTCCGCGCCCACGAGCCGCTGCACGGCCTTCGCGAACTCCAGGATGCTGAGCTCGTGGGGGTTCCCGACGTTCACGGGCTCCTGGAACGTCGAGTGGAGGAGGCGCCAGAGGACCTCCACCTCGTCGTCCACGTAGCAGAAGCTCCGGGTCTGGGAGCCGTCACCGAACATCGTGATGGGCTCGCCCCGGAGGGCCTGGGCCACGAAGGTCGGGACCACCCGCCCGTCGTCGAGCCGCATCCGCGGCCCGTAGGTGTTGAAGATGCGCGCGATCCTCACGTCCACCTTCTCGTAGCGCCGGTAGGCGGTCGTGATCGCCTCCGCGAACCGCTTCGCCTCGTCGTAGACCGCCCGCGGGCCGACCGGGTTCACGTTCCCCCAGTAGGACTCCCGCTGCGGGTGCTCCAGGGGATCGCCGTAGACCTCGGAGGTCGAGGAGAGGAGGAAGGTCGCCCCGCTCCGCTTCGCCAGCCGGAGCGCGTTCTCCACGCCGATCGAGCCGACGTGGAGCGTCTCGAAGGGGTGCCTCAGGTAGTCGATGGGGGAGGCGGGCGACGCGAAGTCGAGCACGGCGTGGATCGGCCCCGCGAGCTCGAGGGGCTCGCAGATGTCCGCCTCGAGGAAGTCGAACCTCCCGTCGCGCGCGAGGTGCTCGAGGTTGCGGAGCGTCCCGGTGATGAGGTTGTCCACGCCGGTGACGCGCCAGCCCTCCGCGAGGAAGCGATCGACGAGGTGGCTGCCGATGAAGCCTGCGGCGCCGAGGATGACGGCCCTGCGTTCGGACATGGCGGAGGGCAATCTACTTCACTTCTTGCCGCCCACGTCGTCGAGGGTGAGCTGCCCCGGAAGGTCGCCGCGGTACTTCTCGAGGACGAGGTCGATCCCCTGCCGGATGTACTCGGCCACCGGGACCTTCGTCCGGTCGTGGAGGAGCCGGAGCCGCTCCGCCTGCTCGGGCGTGACGTAGACGGTGGTCGAGACCTTCTTCCGGGCCATGTCCGCCAGGCAGGCTATGTGACCACAGGTATAGTGTCAAATGGCGCCACGCTCGCACCTTGGCCCTGCCGGGCCTGGCGGCTACAATCCGTTGCCCTGCCCGAGGTTTCCATGCGCCGACTCCTGCTCCTCCTCTCCGCGGTCGCCCTCGCCGCCTGTGCCACCCGGACGAAGGCCCCTGCGCCTCCCTCGCCGTCGCTCGCGACCGCCACGCCGAGGGTCGTCCCGAAGGGGTTCGAGCCGGTCGCGAACGAGATCCTCACGGAGTACGACCTCACCCACGACGGGAAGACGAACGTCTGGAAGTACGTGCTGAAGGACGCCTCCGGGAAGGAGACGCTCCTGCGCAAGGAGAAGGATCTCAACGCCGACGGCAAGGTGGACACCTGGGAGAAGTACGCCCCCGACGGGAGCACCGTCCGGATCGTCCACGACCTCGACTTCGACGGGAAGCCCGACGAGACGCTCCTCTTCGAGAAGGACCAGCTCGTGAGGAAGGAGATGGCCTTCGGCTTCGACGGCGTCGCCCGGAGCTGGAACCACTACGAGAAGGGCAAGCTCGTCCGCAAGGAGCGGGACACGAACGGCGACGGCCACGTCGACTACTGGGAGTACTGGGAGAACGGCGAGGTGGACCGGATCGGCGTGGACCAGGACGGCGACGGGCAGGTCGATCGCTGGGAGGCGAGGAAGCGCGCCGAGGGCGAGGAGCGGGCCCAGGGCGATCAGAAGTAGGCCGTCGCGGCGACCGCGGCTTCGGCCGCCGCGGCGCCTCCCGCCCCCCGGATCCCGGCCCGGAGGGCGAGGGAGAGATCGAGGGCCGGGAACCACTCCAGCCCCGCGCCGAGCGACCAGGCGAACCGGTCGCCCCCTCCCCCGCTCCGCGCCCACCCGGCCCCCGCCTCTGCCTGCGGCCGGATCGGCCCGCTCCCGGCGGACAGCCGCACGCCCACCGTCCCCGACCAGGCGTCCGCGCCGCGGCCGCCGGTCGCTCTCGCGGACCCCAGCGCGAGACGAACGAACGCCTCGGCGGGGCCGTCGAGCCAGGCGGTCGCGCAGAGCGCCGCCGCACCCGCCACCCCTCCCCTCTCTCCGGGTTCCCCCGTGATCCCGGCCTCGAGGGCGATCGAGCGGTGGGACAGCTGGGCGGCGGAGGCGGCGGGGAGGAGGACCGCCGCGGCGGCGGTGACGGCGAGGAGGACGCGCATGCGGCACGGGAGGAGCAAGAGCCGTGCACATGACCGATCGCGCCCGCCGGAACCGCCTCCCCGCCCTCCCCTCGCCCGGGTCCCTCGCCCTCCTCCTCCTCCTCCCGGCCCTCGCCGCCTGCGCCGGCCGCTCGGCCGTCCATCCGCGCGCGGCCGAGGAGGTGAGGAAGGGGTACGGCCTCGTCTCCGAGGGCGACCTCGAGCGGGCCGGCGTGGCCTTCTCCCACGCGCTCGCCTTCGACCCGGACTTCCCCGAGGCGCTGAACGGCCTCGGGATCGTCGCGCGGAAGCGGGAGGAGCTCGCCGAGGCGAGGCGCCGGTTCGAGCGGGCGATCCGGCTCGCCCCCGGCTTCGCCGAGGGCTGGGCGAACCTCGGGGAGACCCTCCTCTCGCTCGGCCGGGCCGGCCCCGCGGAGGAGGCGCTCCGCCGGGCGCTCCGGATCGATCCCGATCTCGCCGCCGCCCGGCAGAACCTCGCCCGCGCGCTCCTCCTCCGGGGCCTCCCGGCCGGCGAGGGGCGCGCCGCGCTCTGGGCCAGCGCCCGGAACGAGTACCTCCACCTCCTCGAGGCGCGCGCGGACTCCTCGGCCGCGCACCACGACCTCGCCTACATGGACTACGTGGAGGGACGCCACGAGCGGGCGGAGCGGGGCTACCGGCGCGCCGCCGAGCTCGATCCCGGCTCCGCGCCCGCCCTGCACGGGCTCTGCATCTCCCTCGTCCGGCTCGGGCGCTGCGACGAGGGGGCGCAGGCGTGCGAGGCCTGCCTCGCCGCCTCCCCGGGAGCCGAGCCCTGCCGGACGAGCCTGCGCGGGGCGCTCGCCTGCCGCTGAACCGGAATCGGGCCCGCCCCATCGCCAAGACCGAGAGAGCGTGGGTGCAGGGTGACTGGCCTCCTCATGGCCTCACGTCGAACGCGAGGTCGTCGTGGTCGTCCGTGGCACCCGTGCTGCACGCCTGCGGGGTCGCCGCGGCGCTCCGGTAGCTCGCGCGCACGGCCTGAACCAGACCCGTCCCGAGTCGAATCTCGGCCGCGAGGGTCTGGAGACCGGAAGCGGCGGGCGAGAGCGTCGCGGCGTGGGTCCAGACGGGCGTCGCGGCGAGCGCGTCGTCCGTCACGTGGAGGTCCACCGCCTCGTCGGCCCAGGCGCTCGAGGCGAACACGTCCACCTCCGCGACCGCTCGCGTGCCCACCGCCAGCGGGGTTGCGTCCGGCGTGTAGACGCGGACCCCGTCGATCGAGGGTTCGACGTGGTAGGTGCCCGCTGCTCCGTCCGCGCAGGAGGCGCGCAGCGTGTTCGGGGCGTGCGCCTCCGGGCCGAGCCCCGCGCGACCGTCGAGCAGCGTGCCGCTGTCGCAGTAGAACCCCTTGTCCGTGCAGCGCGGCACCCGGAGCGACGCGTCGCGCGACGCATTGGCCACGAACGGGACCGCGAAGGCGAGGTCGTCATGGTCGTCGTAGAGGCCGGCGATGGGCGTGCCGTCCGTGGTCAAGGTCCCGCACGGCGAGGCCGTCCCGCCGTACCGGAACCGCGCTCGGACTGCCTGCAGCGCGCCGGGCGGCAGCCGGTACGTCGCCGAGAGCACCTGCAGGCCCGCCCGCGCCGGACGGAGCGTCGCGACCCATCGCCAGGCCGGCGAGTCGGCCCCGGTGGCGTGGTACAGGTCGAGCTCGTCCGCATCGAAGGCCGACGAGGCGAACACGGTCACGTCCACGCGCGCCTCCTTGCCGGGGGCGAGCTCGAGACCGTCGTCAGTCCGAAGCACGATCCGCTCGATCGACTCCTCCTGGAGGTACCTGCCCAGGTTGCCGTCCGGACAGCTCGCCCGGAGCGTGCTCGGCGCGTGAACCTCGGGGCCGAGTAGATCGCGCCCTTCGAGAAGGGTACCCGTGTCGCAGAAGCTCCCGCGCGCGGCGCAGGTCGCTGCGAGCCGGGTCGCGTCGTACCGCGCGTTGGCTGCCCCCGCGACGGTCACGAAGACGGGGTTGCTCCTCCGCGCGTTGCCCGACGTGTCGTGGGCCGTCGCGGTGATCCGCCGGATCCCGTCCGCCACGCCGGTAGTGTCCCAATCGACCTCGTAGGGTGGGACGGCGCCGGTCGCGACCAGCGTACCGTCCACCTCGAAGTCGACGCGCGCGACCCCACGGTCGTCGCTCGCCGTCGCGGCGACGCGCACGGCCCCGTGCACGGTCCCGCCGTCCGCCGGGTTGAGGATGGACACCGCCGGGGAGGTGACGTCGACGCCGGCCGTCGCGACGGCGAACACGAGGTCGTCGCGATCGTCGAAGCTGCCCGGAGCGCACGTCGCCGGTCCGCTCTCCGCGTATCGCGACGCGGCGCGGACCGCTTGCACCGGCCCCGTGGGCAGCACGTACGTGGCGGAGAGCGTCTGGGGGCCCGAGGCGGTGGGCACGAGCGTCGCAACCGGCACCCACGCGGGATCGTGGGCGTTGGCGGCGTGGAACACGTCCACCCGATCGAACTCCGGGGATACGGCGAGGAACCGCACCTCGACCGCGACGGCCTTGCCCGGCGCGAGGCCGGCGCCGTCGAGCGACCGGATCGTGATCCCCTCGACCGACTCGTCCACTCCGTACTCGCCGAGGATCCCGTCCGCGCAGCCGTCCAGCGTGTTCGGAGCATTCCGCTCCGGCCGCGGCCGGAGCGGGCCCCGGCTCTCGAGAAGCGTCCCGGAGAAGCAGAACGGCGCGACCTCCCTGCACGCGGGAGCTCCTCGCGCCGCATCGTGATCGGCGGTGCTCGCGTTCCAGGCGGAAAGGACGACGACCTGGCTCGTCGTGGCGTTCCCGGCCGCGTCGTACGCGACCGCGCCGACCTCGTAGTCGCCGTTGTCGTACCGGGTCGTGTCCCACTCCGCGGCGTACGGAGCCTCGGTGTCCACCGCGAGCACCGCCGAGCCCACGTAGAAGTCCACCCGGGCGATCCCGTGGCCGTCCGAGGCCATCGCCTTGAGCTCGTACGTCCCCGAGACGGTGGCGGAAGCGGCCGGCGCCGTGAGCGAGATCGCCGGAGGCGTATTGTCCACCTGGACTCTTGCCGTCGCGGTGGCCGAGTTACCGGCGACGTCGTAGCCTTTCGCCTCGAGAGTATGGTCTCCGTCGGCGAGGCCCCGCGCGATCGTGTCGATGAGGACCGTGTAGGGGGGCGAGCCGGCGGAAAGGATCTTCGCACCGTCGAGGAACAGCTCCACGCGGTGCAGGAGCCCCTCGTCGCTCGCGACCGCGGTGAACTCGACGATGCCGCGGACGGCGCTCCCGTCCTCCGGCGTCGCGATCGAGACCTGGGGGGGCGTGTCGTCCTTCACCTCCACCATCGCCGGATCGCTCGTCCCGACGTTCCCGGCCGCGTCGTACGCTCGTGCCACGAGCGCGTACCTTCCGTTCGGGTAGGACCCGGTGCGCCACGGCGCGCTGCACGGGCCGCTCGGGTAGGTGCGATCGTCCACCGCGACGACGACACCATTCGCCAGGAACTCGACCTTGGCGACGTTCTCGATGCCGAGGGGCACGTCGCCCACATCGGCGGTCAGCGTCACGATCCCCGACACGACTGCGTCCGGGAGCGGGGCGGTGATCTCGACCGTCGGCGCCACGTGATCCACGTGGACCTGCACGGGCGCGCTCGTCGTCTCGTGGCCGGCGGCGTCCCTCGCGCGAGCCACGAGCGTCACGGGACCGTCGAGTGCAGCGGTATCCCACGCCGCCTCCCAAGGCGGCGCGGTCGCCACGCCGACGACGGCCCCGTTCACGAGGAACGAGACGCGGTGGACCGCTCGGTCGTCGCTCGCCTCGGCCCGCAGGGTGACGACGCCGCCCACCGCTGCGCCCGGCTCTGGGAAGGAGATCGCGACCGTGGGCGGCTGCACGTCCGCCACGCGGAACGAGATCGGCAAGCTGGTCGAGACGTTCCCCGCCCCATCGACCGCGCGAGCCCGGATCTCGTGCGTCCCGTCGGGAACCGTCGCGGCGTTCCATGGCGCCTCGAAGCGGCCCGTCGCGTCCGACGTCCAGGACGTGGCCACCAGGGCTCCGTCCACGAGGAACTCGACGCGGCTCACCACGCCGCGGTCGTCGATCGCGATCGCGGCCAACGTCGTCGCGCCGCCGAGCACCTCGCCCGGCCTAGGAGAGGCGATGGAGACCTGGGGCGGTGCGCTGTCGGGAATTCCCGGCGCAACCGCGAACACGAGATCGTCGCGGTCGTCGTAGATCCCCGAGGTGCAGGTGGCCGCAGTGCCGCCGAACCGGAAGGCCGCCCGGAGCGCCTGCGTCGCCCCCTCCCCCAACGTGAGTCGAGCCGCGAGGACGCTCTCCCCCGCCGCAGCCGGCTCGAGCGTCGTGACGAAACGCCACGCGGGTGCGCTCGCGTCACCTGCGACGTAGAGGTCGAGGGCGTCCGACGCGAAGTCCACGTAGGACCAGACCTTCACCCGCACCTCGACGCCCTTCCCGACAGCAAGGGGCCCGCCGTCCAGGGTCGCGATGCGGATCGCGTCCACCGACTCGTCGATGTGGAAGAACCCCGCAGAGCCGTCACCGCAGGGTAGCCCGATCGCGTTGGGCGAGTTGCGCTCGGGCCCGACCGCCCCGCGCCCCACGAGGAGCTGGCTGCTGTCGCAAACCGGTGCCGGAGCCGCGCAGCGTGGCGCGCCGAGGGTCGCGTCGAAGAGCGCGAAGCCGGGGTTGTCTACCGTCACGAGGACCGCGTCGCTCTCTCCGAGGTTGCCGCCGGCGTCGTACGCGCGTGCCACGAGCGCGTGCGGCCCGTTCCCCGAGGCGGTCGTGTCCCAGGGCACCGCGTAGGGCGCCGAGGCGTCGGCGCCGACCTCGACCCCGTCCACGAAGAAGGCGACCAGCGTGACCCCCGCGTCATCCGTCGCGATGGCGGTCAGACTCACCGTGCCACCGAGGGTCGCGCCGGGCGCGGGCGACACGAGCTGGACCTGCGGAGCCGTCCGGTCGGAGCGCGCGCTCCGCACGCCCTCGGGCCTGAGGATCCTGTTCGGCGTACCCGGGCCGAGGCCGGAGACGGCTCCGACGAGCGACGTCCCCGCGATCGCAGCGCCGACGTGTGCCGGCATTGCGTCCGGGCGTAGCTCGAGGAACGACGCCGCCGCCCCGGCGACGCGCGCGGCCGCGGCGGAGGTCCCGCTCATCGTGTGGGTCGCGCCGGCGTGTGTGTTCCACGCGGACACCACGTCCTCGCCCGGCGCGAGCACGTCCACGCAACGTCCGCCGTTCGACAGGTCGAGGCCGACGTACGGGGACGGGGCGCCGGCGGGCGCCGTCCCGACGGCGCCGACCGTGATCGCCCCGTCCACGCGTCCCGGCGAGGCGTCGCACGCGTCGGCGCCGGAGTTCCCCGCGGCGACGACGTAGGTGACGCCGCCCGCGACCGAACGAGCGATGGCCTCGTCCAGCGACGGCGAAGGTCCGCCCGAGGCCGCCAAGAGCCCTACCGCCGGCGTCGCGTGGTTCCGCAGCACCCACTCGACGCCTGCGAGCACCGAGGAGACCCCGCCCGACCCGTCGCAGCCGAGAACCTTCACGGATCGAACGAGCGCGCCCGGCGCGACGCCCTGCGTGGCGCCGGCCGCGAGGGCGGCCACCCATGTGCCGTGACCGTTGCAGTCGGCCGACGCCGGCCCGATTCCGGGGTCGGGGTAGGCCGCCGTGGCGCGCCCCGCCAGCTCGACGTGGTCGAGCCGAACGCCCGTGTCGAGGACGTACAGGCTCACGCCGACTCCGGCGGGCGGAGGCGGCGCCCCCGCTTGCGTGGCACCCCCCGGCGCGGCGGCCGCCCTCACGCGCCCATCCTCCTCGACCCAGCGGACGTCCGGCTCGGCGGCGAGCGCGAGCGCGTCCGTCGCCGACATCGCCGCCGCGAACCCGTTCAGCGCGGCCCCGTACACGTGGAGTACCGTGGCGTGGTGGCGCGAGGCCAGCTCCGCGGCCCTGGCCTCGAGCCCCGAGACCGCGACCGAGCCGTCGAGCACGACCACGTACTGCCCGGGAATGGCGGCTCGCGCCCGGACCAGCTTCTCCGACCGGTCCGGGAGGACCTCGGGCGACCGGGTCTCGCGGCCGCACGCGGCCACGACGAGCAGAACGGCGAGATGACGTCGCATGCCCCCCTCCTCGAATCCCGGTCACTCGACCCGGAGCGCTTCGATCGCCTTCTCGTCCAACTTCACGCCGGCCTGGGTCCGGAGCCGATTCACGAATCCGTCGTACGCGACGCGCCGGCGCTCCGCGGCGAGGCGCTCGCGGATCGCCTCCTTCAGCGTTTCGAACGAGGGTTTGTAGCCCTCTTCGCGCCCGAGGAACCTCACCACGTGGAACCCCTGCGCCGCCTCGACGACGGCCGCCGCGAGGCCGCCTGCTCTCGGGATCGCGAACGCCGCGTCGGCGACCTCGGGTCCAAGCCAGTCGGCGATCTCTCCGCGGGTGAGGAACGGCAACTCCCCGTTGGCGAGCCGCGACCGCACGTCGTCCGACTCCGCGTTCGCGAGCCGCGCGAAGGCGCGGGGGTCCCGATCCCCGCGCAGCCGGGCGAGCGCCGCCTCCGCCTTCGCGCGCTTCGCCGCCCGCGCCGCCGCATCGCCGCTCGGGGCGGCGTACTTGACCACCGCGACGCGGGCGCGCTCGGGGCGCGCGAGGGCCGCCTCGTTCTGGTCGTAGAACGCGCGGACCTCGGCGTCGGTCGGCCCCGCCTTCCGCTGCGGCGCCTCGAACTCCGCCTCCAGGAAGGCGCGCCCGAGCTCGTCCTTGTAGCGCTGAAGGAAGATGGGGTCGCGGTGGAGCCCCTTGCGCTCGCCCTCGACCGCGAACAGCTCCACCCGCACCATCTCCTCGACGAGCTCCCTCCGCGCCTCGAACGTCCGGAGCCGCTCCCGGAGCGCGTAGGGCTGCTTGTCCAGAGCGGCGAGGATGTCCGCGCGAGTCACGGCGCCTCCGCGGAACGTGGCGAGGGCGGGCCCCTTCGGAGGAAGCCCCGAGAGCAGGCCGGGGGTGACCGAGGCGCGACCGAGAGCGTATCCAGCCACGAGGCTGGCGGCGACGAGGACGGCGATGGCGAGCAACCAAGGGAGCTTCAAGGAGCCTCCGCGTGCGAGCTAGAAGGTGAAGGAGCGGGTCGGGCCGTACGCGCCGCGTTCCACCGCGAGCGCCTCGATGGCCGCCGGCCCGTCCACGAGATCCGCGATCGCGTACGACGCCCACCCCGGACTCCAGGTGCACGAGGCGCCCGCTGCGAGGCTCACGCCGTGCGCGGAGAGGTCCGGGATCGTGGCCGCGCTCGCGCCGCCGTGGATGCGGTAGGACGCGCCTCCCGCGCAATCGACGTTCAAGTAGGTCGTTCCGCCCGCGTTCGGGCTCGTCCACCCGAAGGCCGTCCCATGTCCGACGCCGCTCGCCCCGTTCGCCGGAGCGGTGCCCACCGGGATGAGGGGCAGCGCGAGCGAGACTCCTGCCTGGCCGGGGACGACGTTCGCCCTCGCGCGGGCGCGTCCGCCGGAAGTCCCGCTGGCGCCGTAGCCGAGGTGGATGCCCGCCCCGGGCAACGTGGGGATCACGACGTCGAAGGGGCCGACGAGCATGTCCGAGAACGAGAAGGCCTTCTCGTAGGCCGCGAAGGCCGTCCCGTCCGCGAACCTCGCGACCACCGTGAACTGGGAGGTCGTGAGATCGAGGTCGCCGTCGGGCGTCGTCTCGCCCGTGACGCGCCCCGAGGGCACCAGGGCGACGTCGATGTCCTGCCCCGTGACGGTCCCGCCGTCGGTCACCACGACGGAGCGGGAACCGAACGCGTAGGCCGTGGGCTTCGCGCTGACCGGGTCGAGCCCCGTGAGCAGCGCCCGGAACGGCAGCGTGGTCGACACATCTCCCGTCCAGACGGTGAGCATCGAGTAGTCGCCGCTCGAGCTCGAGGTCGACCACCGCGAGGGGCTGAACACGCGGACGCCCGGCTGGGGCTGGGAGGCGGCGGTCACCCTTCCGGACACGGTGGCGGAGCGGAGGGAGCCGTGCGAGGCGACGAACCAGAGCACCGGCGCAGCGTCCTCGACGCCGCGGAAGACGCTGACCGTCTTGCCGCCCTCGGCGACGACCGTGGCGTCGTACGGCGGCGCCACGGACGGGATCGTGAACGATCCGTCCGTCCCGCTCGTCGTCGACTGGCCGCCGATGATCACCTTCGCCCCCGGCACCCCGGCGCCCCGCTCGTCCGTGACGGTGCCCGCCACCGTGATCGGTCCGCCAAGAGACGGGAGGAGCGTCGCCGCGAAGCTCCCAGCTGCCTCGTCGATCGTCGCGACGACCTGGAATGGCGTGGCGGCGGCGACGCTCGCCGCCGGGGTGAACGTGGCCGACGACCAGGTACCCGAGATCGTCCCGGCGCTCGCCGGCGTCACCGACCACGCGACCGCGCGGCCGCCCACGTCCGTCGTGACCGTGAAAGCGACGGGCGCGCCCCCAGCGCGGACCGTCGCCGGGCCGGTCACCTGGAGGACGGTCGGGCGAACCGTGATGGTGGTCCCGTCCGACACTGCCCCCGCCGTGGCCGTCACCACCACGCCGGTCGCCGCGGTGACGAGGCCGGTCGGAGCGGAGTACGTGACGTCGGTGCCGGTGGACGCGTCGAGCGTCCCGAGGTCCGGGACGACGGTCCACGTGACCGCTCCGGCGTGGTTCGTCTCCGCGTGCAGCGCGACCGCGTCACCGGAGCCGGCGACGACCGAGGCCGTCGGCGGGGTCACGGTGAGCGTGACGCCGTCCACCGCCGCGCCGATGTGCACCGAGGCGCGCGCGACGAGCGCGCCCGCCGTGGCCTTGACGAAGACGTCCCGGCCACTCGCGAGCGAGGGCGGGGGCGCGTACAGACCGGTCCCCGAGATGGTGCCGACCTCGCCCGGCGTGCCGGCTGGCTCGATCGACCAGAGGACCGGGTCACCGGAGCCGGTCAGCGTCGCCGTGAACTGCTTCGGGGCGCCGCCGGCGGGGACGGACCATTCGGTGGGGGAGACCGTGAGCGATGGCGCCAGTAGCTCGCTCGATCCTCCTCCGCCGCACGCGAGCGCGAGGGCGGCAAGAGGAGAGGCGATTCGATGGCGGAGAAGCCGCATACGTGAACCCCCGTCGCCGAGCGCCTCAGTGGCGCTTCGGGAAGCCTGCTTCGTCGACCGCTTCATCCCCGAAGTACTCGCGAAGATGCTCCTTCAGCAAAGCCTCGTCGTACGTCACCCGGACGCGGCCCCTCAAATCGAACCCGAACCCCGGCGGAAGCGCGAGGTAGGGGGCAAGGTCGGGGCGAGCCGCGCTCAGGTGGTAGGTGTGTTCGCGCACGAGCGAGGTCACGTCACCGGAATAGTCGTCCGTGACGACGACCCATCCCGACATGTGAGCCGGCCACGGGTACCTCATCCCCTGAACGGGCTTCCCCTCCATGACGCCGGCCGACACGGCGGTCAGCGTGTCCGGGTCAGGCGGCGCGAACAGCGCGTTATTCCGCTTGCAGACGCGGTGCTGCTCTTCCCAGTAGCGGACGGCCAGCGAGCCTCCGGGCACGAACGTCGTGGCCTCCGGGTCGAACTCGACCACGTCGAGGATGTCGCTCTCCCGTTCGGCAGCGACGAACTTCACCAGCCAGTACCCGTAGCGAAGCGTCTCCCGGTCGCGAATGGGCCGCCCCGACCGATCGAGGTAGCGCACCACGAAGCGCAGGAATTCCTTCGCTCCCGCCAGGAGGCCCGGATCGTTCACCGCGACCCTCAGCTCCGGATGCCCACGGCGAAGCAAGCCGTGGGTCCGTGTCGTCAGCCCCTCGGTGGAAAACCGGGTGCGGCGCCAGAACATGAATCCCCCTTACGGCCCGCTCATGAGCGGATCGGCGGCCTGATCACCAGCCGACATCGTCGCTGCCGCACCTGCCGCCTGACCCAGGGCCTGCTGACCGCGCCAGATGACGTTCTGCATCACGACCTCGGTAGCCTGGATGCCCTGGCAGCCCACGCATTGTGAGAACAGGAGTTGTTCGGCCTCCCGGGCGATCAACCCCGTCGCGGGCTGGTGATCGCCCGTGAACACCCCGCTCGCGCGGCCTGGGCTCGTCGTCCCGCACGAATGACACTGGCCGACCCGAGTCACGTGCCTGCTTTGCGCCGCGGTCACCCTCGGGCCAGTCGCTCGGATGGGATTCCTCGCGAATGGGCCGGGACGAAGTGTACTGAACGCTCTGCTCGGACCCAAGATCTTCTGGATCCCGACCGTCGCCACCTTCCCCGCCGCGGCCCCGAGAACCGCCCCGCCTGCCCCCACGGCGGCGTCGAGCGCTATCCCGCCGGCAGTGATCTCGTCTCCGGCTATCGCCCTCCCCGCGAGGCCCCCCAGCACGTTGCCGCCGGCACCCGCCATCGCCATCACGCCGAGCGTGGCACCTCCGGAGTCGATCACGGATCCGACGATCGCACCGGCGATGGCGCCCTGAACGGCGGCGCCGAGGACGTGCCTCGCATCCTCGCCTCGCCAGAGGGCGATGCCGGCGCCCACGGCCGCGCCGACGAGTGCCCCGACGACGGTCGCGGACTCGCCCTCGGGGTCGACCAGTCGCACCGGGTTGTGATGTGCGTAGCTGTAGAGCGAGACGTTCTTCGGGACGCGGATGCCACCGAGGCCGCGGTCTCCGTCCAAGTAGCTTCCGAGCGCAGGGTCCGCGCTCTTCCAGAGCGACGTGCGCGGGTCGTAGTACCGCGCCCCGAAGTAGTAGAGCCCCGTCTCCTCGTCGAGCTCCTTCCCCGTGAAGAGGAACCGCTGCCCCTTCTGCGGTGAGGCGCCGAGGTCGCTTCGCGGGTCTCTCCAGACCGCGCCGTACGGGAAGTACTCGACGTGCTCGTGCGGGCGCGCGTTCTGGTCGGTCACCCAGCTCGTCGAGCCGAGGTGGTCCGGGTGGTAGAAGTACGTCTCCGGCCGCACCTTCGTATTGGCGTAGTAGTCGTTCAAGACGGGCTCGCCACCCGGGAGCACCTGACACTTCTGCGGCTGGTAGTTGGACGGCACGCAGCCGCTCTCCACGCTGCTCACCGTGACCACTTCCGCCGTCCCGGTGCCCCTCGGGACGTCGTCCCACCCCGGCGGCGGCAGGAGCTTCGACGCGATCCGCGTCGTCCCCGCGAAGACGTGCTTCGTCGCGGCGCGCCGGCCCTTGAGCGCCCAGAACTGACCGATGGTAATCGACTCGCCTCCGCGCCCGAGCTTCGCGATGCGCTGCCCGTCGGCGTCATAGAGGAACTTCGTGACGTTCTTGCCGCCGCCGTCGATCACCGCGTCCAGCCGGTTCTCCTCCGTCCACTCGTAGCGGCGCAGGTGTGCAGGCTTGGCCCTGCACGTCGGGTCGGCCGGATCCCGGCACTCCCTCGACGTGTTGCCGTTCTCGTCGTAGACGAGCGATGTGTCGCCGATCCGGGTCGCGCGGTGCGGTCCGCTCCCCGTGTACTGGTACGCGAGATCGTGGTTCGTGTGCGGCGGGAGTTCCCCCGGGCCGCCGCCGTGCAGGATCCGGTGGACCTGCACGTTGGACGTCATGTTGTGTATGTCCGAGTACGCGAACGTGGACGTGAACGTGTCGATCGTCTTCGGACGGGCCTTCGCCTCGCCGTGGGCCCAGACGAGCCGGTGGAGGTCGTCGTACCGGTACGAGAACTCCACGGTCCCGGCGTTCGGCGGGTCCGCTTCGCCGAGCGTGTTCTTCACGCCGAGGACGTTCCCGGCGAGGTCGTAGGAGTACGTGAGATTCTGGAGGAGCCGCTCGCCGGGCTTCTGCGCGTGCAGCCACGACAGCCGGCGCGTCAGCGGCTCGTAGGCGTACTTCGTGACCACGCCGTTCCCGACCCGCTGGTACCGGCGCTGCCCGAACTCGTCGTAGCGCAGCGCCGCGAGATAGGTCTCGAGCTGGGCCGGATCGTGCTTCGTGGCGGGGCGCTTCCCGACCGCGTTCTCGAGGAGGCCGCCTGCGTCGTATCGGTACTTCAGCACCTCGCCGTCGGGGTAGACCATCGAGAGCATCCGGCCGAACACGTCGAAGTCGAACGTCGTGGTGAAGCTTCGCGTCCGATCTCCCGGCCGGAGTGGGTCGACCGTCCTCGTCGAGCGCGCGAGGTTACCGAGCCGATCGTAGCCCCGGGTCTCCTCGCCGACCTCGTCGTCTACGCGCGTGATCCGGGCGGCCCCGTTCGCGGGGGCGCCGGGTGGCCCGTACTCGTAGACGACGTTCCGGCGCGCCGTCGGATAGCGGATCTCCTTCAGGCGCTCGAAGTCGTAGACGTACGTCGTCACGACGTTCTTGGCGTCCCGCCGGGAGACGAGGTTTCCCGCGAGATCGAACCCGAAGGTGGCCACTCCGGCGTCCGGGTTGTCGATCTTCGTTCGGCGACCGAGCTTGTCGTACTCGACCCGCGTCGCGTTGCCTGCGGCGTCCGTTACGGTGACGAGCCGCCCGAGCCGGTCGTAGGCGTAGTGGGTCGTCGGGGTGCGACCGTCGATGTGCTCCTCGACGGCGACCGTCCGGTCGAAGGCGTCCTTGTAGGCTACGCGCACCTTACCGAGCGGATCGGTGGCGGTGGACTTCATGCGGGGCGCTGGAGTCCCCTGAGGAGTCCCGAACCCGAACAGGAAGCGCGTGACCGCCCCGTTCGGTTCGACGACCTGAACCGTGCGGGCGAGCACGTCGTACACGAACCGCGTCGCGTTCCGCAACTCGCCGCGGACGTACGCGGCGCCCGAAGCACCGTCGTAGAACGTCTGCCCCTGCTCCTCGACGCGTCCCATGACGTCGAACCGCTGGTGTCCCGTCACGGCCCAGCCGACCTTGGTGGCCTCCCCCGCGCCGGTCCACACCTCCGCCGTCTTCTTCGTCTGGATGACGCGACCGACGCCGTCCATCACGACGACCGTGTCGAGCGTACCGCCGCCGGGGAGCCGGTTCTTCGTGAGCGCACGCGGAGCGTCTGCGCTGGGGGTGTACGAGATCTCGATCGTCGGCGCCACGAGGGAGTATCCGGGAGCGGCGACACGCCAGAGCCTCCCGAACCGATCGAATGCGCGCCAGGTTTCTTGCCCGTTTACGTCCTTCGTCCACACGTTCTCGCCGAGCGCAGGGTCGTAGCGCGCCTCCGACACGTACCCGTGGACATCCGTCGTCTTCGCCACGTAGGTCGCGACGTCCCCGTCGTACTCGTACTCGACCTCGTACCGCTCGCCCTTGTGATTGGGCGCCGACTTCACGCGCAGTAGATTCCCAGCCCAGACATGGGTCTGGGGATACCACTCGAGATCGGTCACGGCCTCGACGCCCGTGGCCACGAGCGACCTCAGCTGGGTCAGGTTGCATCGCGCGTCGTAGGACGCCACCCTCCGCTGGAGCGGGTCACCGGCGGCATCGGCTCGATCCGACACGGTGATCTCGGTGGGCGCCGCCTCGCAGTGGAGGTCCTTTCCCTCGGCGGGTCCGTACGCGACCCTCGCGTACACGTCGTCCTCCGGATCCGCGACGTCACCCCAGTCGTGGAAACGCGTCACGTTGCCGTGCGCGTCGTACTCCTCGAACGATTGCCTCGAGCGCACGAGGGCCTGGGACCCGCCCTCGAAGAAGCGCTTCTCCGTCCATCCGAGCTTCACGAACGTGGAGGCGCAGTAGAGATCGAGCGAGTACCGCAGGTTGATCGGGGTGCGCTTGACGCACGGATCGACCGCGAGCGCCCGGACCTCCGCCGTCCACTCGTTGTGCGTCTCGACGTACTTGCGGTCCTGCGCATCGAGGATCACCTCGCTCTCGAGGAGCCCCTTGTAGGGGAAGCCGTCGGTCCTGAACGTCCGGACCACCTTGCTCTCGTCGGCGTTCCGCTGCGTGACGGTCCGGAACCCGAGGAACTCGCGCTCGTTGCGGTGGTACACGCCGCCGGCGTACTCGTACCGGGTCTCGAGGTCGTGGCCGGTCCCGGTCCCGACGCCGTCGTGCACGTTCACCTTCGCGAGCGCCCAGCGGCTCTCGGGCATCTCCACGGTGTTCCCCACGCGGGCGTACTCGACGTCGAAGCTCCCGCCGAGAGGCCGTGTGACGCGACGTAGAAGGTTCCCGCCGCCGAGCTGGTTCACCCGGGCCGCGAACGGCTCGTGGTTGCGGCGCTTCATCACGTGATCCGGGAAGCCGTCCCCGTCGATGTCCTGGAGGCCGAGCTCGAACCCCGTCGTGCGCCCGAGCGTCGCGTTCGCACCGAACGAGAGCTGCATCCAGGGGGCCGGCAACGGCGGCGCAATCGGAAACGAGATGGTGAACACGAACCCCGTGGACGGGAGGTCGCTGTGCGTCCCGGTCGCTTCGACCGGGTCGATCCCGTCCGACGCTCGCGACCAGAACCCGGTGAGCAGCGATTCCGCGGTCGCGAGGCTCCCCAGACCGGACTGGAAGTTGGGCTTCCACCCCGCCGGCCAGGCCGGGGCGCTCCACCGCTGCGGGGGCGAGAAGCCGTAGCCCAGGTTCACGCTGACGAGGAAGTCCGTCGAGGAGTTCCCCTTCGCGACGAAGTCCGGGAGCCCGTCGCCCGTCACGTCGGCGAGGACGACGTTCGTCGAGGAGAGGCTCGACTCGGAGGAGACCGATGCCCCGTACGACTCGGTACCGTCCACGGCGCCGCCACCGATGCTCCCCTGGAGTGTCACGGTAGAGACCTGGCGGATCGCCAGAGGATCGCGGGAGCGGCCGAGCATGCCGCTCGCGACCCCGACCGCGTTCTCCGTGTCTCCGCCGCCGTCCGGGTTGGTCGCGCCGGTCGGGTCGAGGGTCCCGGCGAGCCCGGTGAGCACGTTCACCCCCCAGCCGTGGGTCTGGAGGCAGTCCTCGCCCCGGGCGAACGACGTCCCGAGGTTCAACCGGACGCTGAACCCGCCGCAGCCCGCGTTCCTCCGCACCGCGTCCGGCAGCCCGTCGCCGTTCACGTCGACGAGATCCTCGACCGTGGTGGAGACGTTCATGCCGATGCCGATGCCCGCGTTGAAGTCCGGCATCCGGCCCCCGACCGAGGTCACGCGGGCCTTGGACGTGAGCAGCTTCACGGCCTCGGTCAGCCCGAGGCCCGCCTGGCCTCCGACGTCCACGTTGAGTCGCGGCTGAACCGGGATCGAGACGAGGTTTCGCGGAGTCAGCTCGGCGGGATCGGTGATGCGTGCGAGCGCCGCGCCGCGGCCCGCGAGGAAGCTGCCGAGCCCCGACGGATCGAGCGCGGAGACGTCGGGCACGCCGGTGGATGCGATCGCGTCCGGGATCCGGTCGCCGTTCAGGTCGATCAGGTCCTCGTCCTGGTGCGACATCCCGGAGCTGATGGCGAGCGAGAACGGGCCCACGGCGATGCCGCCGGTCCGGGTCGTCCCGACGCTGGAACGCCCCGCGGCCGCGAAACCGACGTTCGCCGTGATGGTGCGGTCGGCGTTCGCCCCGCTGACTCGCGCGCCGCGCCGCGCGGCGTTCATTCCGCCGGCCAGCAGGAACGCGTTCGCGTCCTGCGAGACCCACGCCGCCACTCCCGGCCGGAGCCCTGGCTCTGCGCCGCGGCGCGTCCCGTCGGCGCTCGGCGCGAGGAGACCGAGGAGCCGGGCCCGCTTCCGCTCGCGCTCGTCGCGGTCCCTCATGATGGGCGGAAGGACGGCTCGGTAGAACGCCTTCAGGATCTCCTCGTTGTCCTCGTCTCCCAGGTTCGGGATCTCGTCCTCGCGCGGCGAGCGGTACACCCACGGCAAGAACGGGTCCTCGCTCGTTCCTTGCCAGGCGCCGTAGCGCCAGCCGTGGAACCCCCCGCCCAGGATCGGCGCGTTGCCGAGCTTCCTCCGGACGAGCTCACCGCACGAGGTGACCATCGCGACCGGCGCGCCCGGCCCGGTCACCGCCACCGGATCGACAGGCCCCCCCGGTGGGGGCGGGTCGTCCTCGTCGAAGACGACTCCGGTCACGCCGAACGCCACGGGGTAGGGCACCTCTCCGTGCCCTTCGAAGAACACCGGCACGCCGCGCTTCACGCGGACCGTCCGGGTCGCGGTGAAGGCGGTGGGGGACTGGCTGGAGAGCGCCGGGAGCGTCCAGCTCGCGTGAAGCGCGTCGGGCGAGCGGACGGCGAACGTGACGGGATACGAGGTGTAGAGCCAGGTGTAGTAGTCGCGGACCGGCCTGAGCCAGTCGTTGTTCCACGGAAGCATTGCGCCCACCGTGAACGTCAGCGTCCCGTCCGCGGGAGGGACGAACGGCACCGGCGTGCGCGCGTCCGGTAGGTAGGCCGACCATTCGGTGTTGGTCGGCGCGACGGGGATGTGAAGTGGGACGTTCGGCGTCGCCCGGAAGGCGAGCGCCGCGCGCAGCGGATCGTCGTGTGCCACGGGGCGGCAGCTGCCGCCCTCATCGACGCAGGTCAGCTCGCCGTCGATCTGCCAGTCGATGGCCGCGGGGTCGATCGGGAGTCGACTCTTCACCCAGAACACGAAGGTGCTCCCCGCCTCGACGTGCTTCGCGAGAGAGGGCGCGCGGGTGGACGACTCGTCCGACGGCAGCTCGAGGTAGATCGGCGTTCCCGCCGGGTCGTCCGGCCTGCACGCGGTGTCCGCGTGGTCGTAGGTGCCCGGCGCGAAGTACCGCGCGCACACGACGAGGTCGTCGGACGCGGGGAACTTATGGAGCGTGGAGGAGATCCGCAGGTCGCCGGCGCGCGGCACCGTGACGGTCAGCTGCTGGTTCCCGGCGAGCCGGAAGTCCGCCGCCGAATCGTAGACGTGGAGGGGCGCACCGGTGGCGTCCACGTCGGCGCGGCGCTGCTCGTCCACGAACTCGCCGTCGCCCGTGAAGAAGTACGCGACGACAGGGGCGAACCCGACCTGCTCCGCCGAGTAGCGTGTCACTCCGTCCGATCGCGTTCCGACGGGGAAGTCCGAGAGCGTGGACAGGACGAAGTAGAGCGTGTCCCCCTGCGCCACCGACACCTGGTGGGCGACGTCGGTCACCGTCAGGTCGTCCGGGAACTTGGTGACGTCCGAGCCGACCTGGGCCCAGGCCCCCGGCTGCGGGAACGGGAGAGAGATCCCGAGGGGACCGTCCACCCAGTGGACCCACGGCGGCGACGCATGGAAGATCTCGAGCCGCACGCCGTCGTGGCGCCCCTCGCGGAGCACCTCGTCCGCGAACACGAGGGACCCGCTCACGTCCACGATCCCCTGGAACGGCGCGGTCCACTCGAGGAGGACGTCCTGAGGCGCGAACGAGTCCTTCCGCGCGTCGCTCGCGGGCCCGGTCGCGGCGCCCGGCCCGTCCGGCTGGAGGGCGACCGGGATCTCGGGGTTCTGGAGCACGGGCGCGGGGAGCCCCCGCTGGAAGCAGGCGTCCGCCTGGGACAGCCCCGAGCAGCCGGGCTGGTTGAACCAGACCTGCCCGTCGGAGACGAGGTCCGGCAGGCCGTCGCCGTTCGCGTCGAGGACGAGATCGCGCGAGCGCGTCGTGGTCCAGCTGCCGCCGAAGTTCCCGCTGGCCCCGAAGCCCATGATCTGGACGGCGCCGCTGAAGACGCTGCTCTTCTCGCTCCCGAGGCTCTGGTCGCCGCGCAAGGCGAACGCGGGCCCCTGCGCCGGGAGCAGGGGATCGCGCGCGCGAGGGAGGGACGTGAGCGCGGGCGTCGCCTCCGGAGCCGCCGGTCGGTTGAGCCACGCTCCGCTCGACCGGAACATCCGGTCGGGGAGGCCGTCGCCGTTCACGTCGAGGAAGCTGGCGTCCGTCTTGGACGTGCGCTCGTTGAAGTCGAGCGCGAAGCCCACGGTGCCGCTGTTCTTGGGCTGGAAGATGCTGATCCCCACGAACGTGTGGCCGCCCCAGCCCTTGTCCTTCGACGACGTCATCGCGTGGTCGTCGTCGCCATCGGGCTCGTCCCACGCGATCGCCGGCGCGAACGCCGCGACCCGCCCGTTCGCCTGGACGTCGGCCTTCCGCGTGTACTCCATGTCGTGCCGGTAGAAGGGCGTCCCATCCGCCGAGAGCACGCTGACGCTCTCGAGGAGCGACTTCCCGAAGTCGCCCGCCTCGTATCGGAGCGCGTATTCGCGGATGCGCTCGCCACCGAGCTCGACGCGGATCGACCCCAGCCGCTTGCGCGTCACGACCTTGAAGCCGAGCCGCCCCGAGGCCACGAGGTCGGTACGGTCGCCCGGAAGGTGCGCGAGCTGCACGTGGTACGGCCCGTCGGAGCGCCAGGTGCCGTCCTTTCGCGCCGCGCGCCCCGAGTACCAGACGTCGGACAGGTACATCTGCCGGAAGTCCTCCGCGTGCCGCCGATCCTCGAGACCGTCTCGGTGATCGAGCTGGTACGCGAAGCGGGTCAGGTTCCCGTTCGAATCCACGACCCGCTCGAGGAACCATTGCCCGATGTCGTAGGCAGGCGGGAAGCGCGGGATCGCGTACAGGTGCGGGAGGTAGCTCGTCAGCCGCGCGGCGGGCTCTCGGCCGTAGACGTAGAGCGTCCCGGCCTTGTCGGTCACCTCGAACCAGTACCGGGTCGTGTCCTCGCCGCAACGGACGATCTGGGGGAACTCGCGCTCGACGCGCGCCATGTACCTGCGTCCGACCTTGCCGTCGGTGCAGGGGCCGCCCCCCGCCACGGGTACGAGCTGCGCGCCGTCGAGGAGGTAACGCTCTTCGCCGTCGTACAGGGGGGCGCCGTACCGGGTGTCGATCGAGACGCTCGAAACCTGCACGTCCCAGCCCACGCCGAGCCAGCCGTTGGCGCCGCCCGAGTCGTACGCGATCGCGAGCGAGGGCTGGTACGCCCCACGGGCCTTTGGCAGCCGGATCCGGAGCGACACGTTCGCCGTCCCCTGCCCGTTCCCGGCGGGAGGCTCGATGAGATCGATTCCGGCCGAAGGGTCGGCGGCCTTGAGGTCCTTGATCGACGTGGGGTCGAACGACACCGGCCCCGGGTGTTCCGGGAGGACGAGCACCGCGTTGAGCATGAACGTGAAATGCGTCGTCTCGCTCACGATCGAGCGCTCGTCCCGGCGAACCGCGACGCGGGGAAGGGTGAGCCAACGCCGCTCCACCTCGTCGTAGTAGTAGGTCTGGATCTCCTCGGGGAGCATGCCCTCGGGGAGGAGGTCGGGGTCGTAGGGGAGCTTGAGCTTCACCGCCTTCGCGAAACGCTGTCCCGCCGGATGGAACCGATACGCGAAGTGCGCGGGTGCGGTGACGTTGACCATGCCGGCGTCGAGCTTCGGCATCGCCTCGGGACCCTTCCGCGAGATACCGATCCGGACGTCTCCGGGGACGGCACCCTCGCCGGCCTCGATCTCCACGTCCGAGCCGAGCTTCACTTTCCCGCCCCGGGCGGTGAGAACGCCCCAGGCCGTCTGGTTCTCGACTCCGAACCGCGAGTTCTCGGAGGCGCTCAGTGCCTCGTCCGGCGAAGCCGCGATCTCCGCTGATCGGTCGTCGTCGAGGTGAATCACCTTCACGACCTCGCTGCCGTCGGGGAAGCGAGCCCGAACCGTGACCGCCCAGCTCCCCTCGAGCGCCGGGCGCCGGAGCGCGACGCCGAAGGCGCCGCCCACGCCGACAGGGGCGCCGTCGATCTCGACCGATCCCGGACCCGCGGGCGACTCCGCCCAACCGCCCAGGAACGCGTCGCTCCCGAACCGCTCGCCCATGAGCTGCCCGGACTTCGCGGAGAGGACCGGGTGCGTGACGACGAGCCGCGCGGCACCGACGCGAGGCCCGATGCCGCTGCCGCCCACCTCGATCTCGGCGACGCTCGGCGCCTCGCCCTGGAACGCCAGCGCGAGAGAACGCGCACGCCGTGCGCCGAGATCGAGCGAGGTGATACCCTCCGAGAGCGTCACGTTTCCCTGCTCCGACCAGGCGAACCCGTCGAACGTGCCGACGGAGTCCAGGAGCGCACTTCCCGAAGCGAGCCGGATCGAGGCGCGATCGATCGCCACGATCCGGTCGAGCCCGAGCTCGACTCGCCCGGACGACAGCGCGGCCGACGTGGCGGCGTCGCCATCCACCGCAGCGCCCAGGAGGAGCCGCGTGTCGCGGTCGAACCCGTTCGCGCCCGAGTCCAGCACGAGAACCAGGCGTGCCCGGTCGATCGTCACGGAGTCCGTCGCCTCGATGGGCAGGCACAGGAGGACGTCGTCGGAGCCGCCCAGGCTCCCCGGGTCGATCTCGTCGACCAGCGTCCTCGCCTCGCGCGCCGTCCCGAGCCACAATGCGGCGGAAGGCGCGCCCGACGCGACGCTCCGCTGTAGCTCGAATGCCCGGTGCAGGTTCGCCTCGAAGACGAGGTACGCGCGCCGCGCGCTGCGGACGGCGGCTCCCCCCTCGAAGCGGAGGCGAACGCAGTCCTCACCCTCCGCCGTGCCGCGCGGGCGCAGGGTGGCCGCGTCGATCGCCGCGCCGAGCACGAGCACGTCGTCTCCCAACCAGCGTGTCCGCGCATCCGCGGCTCCCACGGCGAGGCCCGGGGGCAGGGCGGCCCTCCGCGCGAGCACCGAGGGATCGGCGTCCCCTCGCCGCTCGCCATCACCCCACACCTCGACCTCGCCCAGAGACGCCCCCGGCTCCCGGGGCTCGAGCTGCAACACGAGCGTGGTGATGCTCACGCCCGACATCGGGGCGGATGCCCACCCTCCCTCGGTCTCGGGGCCGAAGCGCTCCAGCACGGGAGCGCTCACCGAAAGCGAACGCGCCCCGTGGACCTTCACCTCCGAGACGGCGACCGGGCGGGCGAAACGAAGGTAGAGCTTCGTCGGAGCATCGACCGCGACCGCCGTCGTCGTGTCCCGATCGGTGAGCTTCGCGGCGCTCCCGCGATCGGTGAAGGCCTCGACGGGTGTCAGGCGCATCGGGCCCTTGTCCCGCGTGCTCTCCCTGCAGCCGCCCGCGAGAACGGCGCACAGGGCGAGAAGGGGAAGGCTTCCTTTGCGAGCGGGCGTCATGGAACACCTCATTCGGCGACGAAGCTGGCGGGGAGATAGGGGTATTCGGAGACCGCGAACTGACCCGGAGCCGTCGCGCCGGACATGTCCGCATCGGTGGCGGCGACGAACACGTCGTAGGCGACGCCCGGGACGAAGCTCCCGCCGGGGAACTGCGCGGGAGGCGCCGGCACCCAGAAGCTCGCTGCGAGCGCGCCGCGGGTGGAATCCCATGCGGAGACGAGATAGGCGCGCGCGCCTTCCACGGGCGTCCACGTCACCCTCGCCGAGCCCGATGGGCGCGGGGACGCGGCAGCGTCGAGCACGAACGGGATCCCGGCAGGGCTTCCAAGCGAAAACGCCGCGAACACGCTCGACCCCGCGGTCGCCGTGACGAAGTAGGTGCCGGGAGTGGCGGGAACCGCGCGGGACCAGACCAGCCTGCGCGGGAAGTTCGCGTGATACGTGAACGAGAGGGGTGCCTCCGGGGGGAGCCCCGGCCCGACCACCGACACGTTCCACGAGGACGCCGTTGGCGTCCCGTCCGGTGAGCGGATCGACAGCCATACCGCTAGAGTGCGTCCGGAGGTCCCGTCATCGAACGCGCCGCCCGCCGCGAGCACGACGAGCGGGTCGGAGCCCGGATCGGGGCGGACGAACGCGAGCTCCGCCTCCGCGATGTCCAGGCGCTCGGGGAGCGCCGGCGTGCGAGCGTGATCGTCGGCCAGAGCGACGAGGTCCGCGCTGAAGGCCAGCACGGAGGCGGTGTAGCCGCCGGGGGGAAGGCCCGAGAGATCACAGCCCGGCTCGCGTGACAGCGTCTCGAGATGGAGAGCTCCCGCGACGTGGACGCGACACGCGTAGCTCTCCGCCCCCGGCACGGCCGCCCAATCGATGCGGGACGAGTCGGCGGCGAGTACGGCCTCTGGCTGCGGGAGGACGGTGGCGACCCCCGTCGAGAAGGCCGCGGTCGCCGTGGCGTCGCCGTCGGACGCGGCGACGGTGTACGGCTCCAGATCGCGCGCCGCGACCTCGGGCCACCTCCACACCTCGTACGACCCCGCGCCGCCACGCGCGTAGGTCGCCGAGGCCACGTAGCCGGTACCGTCTCTAATCGTGGCGTTCCACGGTCGCGACGGACCGGATCCGGAGGCGTCACGCAGGGTCGCGAGGATCGCCAGCCCGGCCCGCCCGGAGCCGTCCCGGTACGTGCCTCCGCGCGTCGTGAGCGCGAAGCCGTCCGCCTCGTCCCGGCAGGCCGGCGCGACCAGCGCGATCGTGAACGCAGCCACCAGCGGCACGGAACGCATGGCCGCCCCCCCCAGATGAAACGACCGGAGAGTGCGTCACGCACGCGCCGGCATTCGGTACGCCCCAGGGCCGCTTGGGTCCGGGCTTCTGCTCCCTCGCCTCTCGGTCGAGGTCGCTCTTGTCGTGCCGTTTCGGTATTGCCTTTTTCGGAAGGCTGGCAGGCCGCGGTCCGGCCGTCAAGGACTACCAGTCAAGTCCGCGTAGACTCGAGCAATCTGGAGTTGACGCAGCGTGGCGATGCGGAGCCCAGCGCGCGGTCACCCACATCGCCTCACCTCGCCCGCACGCGATCTGCCATCCAGGATGCCTCTCGGCACGGCTCGAAGCGATTGCGACGCACAAAGCGCCGGGCGCCGCCGGTCCTCCCGGCGGCGCCCTCGTTCGCCCCGGAGGGCGCGTTCCTACGCCTTCGCGAGGAGCTTCTTGCCGTACTCGAAGCCGCGGTCGAAGGCCTTCATGTTGAGGTCGATGGTGTTCGGCGGGACGGAGTCGGCGACCGCCTCCTTCGCGGCCTTCTCCGAGACGACGCCGGTGATGGCGGCGAAGAAGCCGACCATCACGATGTTGAGCACCATCTTCCGCCCGAGCTCCTCGGCGATGCGCGTCGCCGGGATCGCGTAGACCTTCACGCCCGCCGGGAGCCCCTCGGGCTTCACGAGGTCCTCCTCGATGAGGAGCGTGCCGCCCTGGCGGAGCTCAGGAGAGAACCGCCGGAACGCGTCCTGCGACATCGCGATCATGTGGTGGGGGGCCGAGACGTACGGGTAGAGGATCGGCTCCCTGTCCACCACGACCTGCGCGCTGCAGGCGGAGCCGCGCGCCTCGGGCCCGAAGGCCTGGGTGAGGCACGAGTGCTTGCCGTCGAACAGCGCCGCGGCCTTGCCGATGATGATGCCGCCGAGGATGACGCCCTGGCCGCCGAGGCCGCCGACCTTGATCTCCGTGGGACCCATGTTCGTTCTCCTGTCGACTAGACCCGCGGCGACATCTTGCCGGGCGGCTTGTAGGGCACGTACTTCGACCCGAGGGCGGTGGCGTGGCGCTTCTCCATCGCCTCGTCCAGGGTGGGCCGCTCGACGTCCACGAACTTCCCGACGACGATCTCCTCGCGGTAGTCGAGCCCCACGTCCTTCGTGTCGGCGCCGTTCTTCACGACGCTCTTCTCCTGGTAGAACTTCATCTCCTCGAGCCCCTCGCCGAGCCGGTTCCGGCGCTGGTAGAGCGTCGGGCAGGGCGAGATGATCTCGATGAAGCGGAAGCCCTTCTTCGCCAGGGCCTCGCCCATCGTCTTCGCGAGCTGGCGGACGTGGTAGGCGGTCCACCGGGCGACGAAGGTCGCGCCGCAGGAGGCCATCACGTGCGGCAGGTTGAAGGTGTCCTCGAAGGCGCCGTACGGCGTCGTCGAGGCGATCGCCGGCATCGGCGTCGTCGGGGTCACCTGGCCGCCGGTCATGCCGTACGTGAAGTTGTTCACGCAGACGACGAGGAGGTCGGCGTTCCGGCGGGCGGCGTGGAACAGGTGGTTCCCGCCGATGGCGGAGAGGTCGCCGTCACCGGAGTAGACGACCACCTTGAGCTCAGGGTTCGCGAGCTGGAGGCCGGTCGCGAACGGGATGGCCCGCCCGTGCGTCGTGTGGAACGAGTCGAGCTTCATGTAGCCGGCCACGCGGCCGGTGCAGCCGATGCCGGACACGATCGCGACCTTGTCGAGGTCGAAGCCCGAGTCGTCGAGGGCGCGGGCGAAGCAGTTCACCGTCGTCCCGATGCCGCAGCCCGGGCACCAGATGGACGGCATGCGGTCCATCCGCAGGTACTTGTCGACGGGGTTCTCGCGGACGATCGTCATCGGACGGCCTCCAGGATCGACTTCAGGATGACGTCGGGGTTGTGGACGGTGCCGCCGACGTGCGGCACGGGGATCGTCCGGCAGCGGCCCTGGGTGAGCCGCTCCACCTCGAGCACCATCTGGCCGAGGTTGAGCTCCGGCACGACGAACGCCTTCACCTTCTTCGACAGCTCGACGATCTGCTTCTCCGGGAACGGCCAGGCGGTGATGAGCCGGAACGACCCGACCTTCACGCCCTTCTCCTTCGCCTGCTGGATCGCCTTCTCCGCGATCCGGGAGGTGATGCCGTAGGAGACGACGACGACCTCCGCGCCCTCGAGGTCCTTCTCCTCCCAGCGGACGATCTCGTCCACGGCGTTCAGGATCTTGTCGCGCAGCCGGAACTGCATCTTCTCGTGCGCCGGCACGTTCATCGCCGGGTAGCCGCGCTCGTCGTGGGTGAGGCCGGTGACGTGGATCCGGTACCCGTCGCCCGCCTTCACCATCTCGGGGACGAGGGAGCCGGCGGCGGGCTCGAACGGCTTGTACTCGCCCGGCTTCTTCGAGGTCCAGCGCCGCTCCGTGATCTCGAGCTTCTCCGGGGGCGGGATGGCGACCTTCTCCGTCATGTGGCCGACGACCTCGTCGAGCATCACGAGGACCGGCACCCGGTACTCCTCCGCCAGGTTGAAGGCCTCGAGCGTGAGGTCGAAGCACTCCTGGGGGGAGTTCGGGCAGAGGGCGATGAGCCGGTAGTCGCCGTGGGAGCCGAACCGGGCCTGCATCATGTCGCCCTGGGCCGGCTGGGTGGGGAGTCCGGTGGAGGGGCCCGCCCGCTGCACGTCGATGTAGACGCAGGGGGTCTCGGTGATGGCGGCGAGGCCGATGTGCTCCATCATGAGCGAGAAGCCCGGGCCCGAGGTCACGGTGAGCGACTTCGCGCCGGCCCAGCTCCCGCCGAGGAGCGCGATGGAGGCGGCGAGCTCGTCCTCGAACTGGAGGAAGCGGCCGCCCACCTGCGGGAACCGCTGGGAGACGCGCTCGACGACCTCGGTGGAGGGGGTGATGGGGTAGCCGGCGGCGAACCGGCAGCCGGCGGCGATGGCGCCCTCGGCGCACGCGTGGTCGCCGTCGAGGTAGTGGCTTCCGGTGAGAACTCCGGTGGATTCGGCGTTCGACATGTGTGGGTCCTCGCTCCTACGCGGCGTCTTCGAGCTTCTCGCGGTAGCCGAAGATCGCGAAGTCGGGGCAGTAGAGACCGCACATGTCGCAGCCGTTGCAGAGCTCCGGCTTTGCCACGTACGGCGGGTGATAACCCTTGGCGTTGTAGCCCTTGTCCAGCTCCAGCACGCCGAGCGGACAGAACTCGACGCAGAAGGCGCAGCCCTTGCACTGGTCGTGCTTGATCACCACGATGCCGCGAAAGTTCTTCTTCTTCGCGGCGGGCTTGGTGGCAGTCGTCATTCGGTGGCTCCTCGGGGAGCGGCCGGCCGGGATTGACCGGGCTCTTGGAGAGTCGCGCTTTCTACTACGCGCGCCACGACGCCAGTATTGACCCAGGACAAGTCACAGCCCGTTTCGCGCGGAAATCATTACCGATATTATCGACCCGACTTATCGACTACGCCTCCGCCGGCAAACGCGAAGGCCCCCCGCCCGCGAGGGCGGAGGGCCCGGTGCCGGCCGCCCGGAGGCGGCGTAAGGGCGCGTGGGGACGGGCTACTTGATCGTCCAGGTGTCCCCTTCGCCGAGGAGGTC
Organism: Anaeromyxobacter sp.; assembly: GCA_037442705.1. Taxonomy (GTDB): domain Bacteria; phylum Myxococcota; class Myxococcia; order Myxococcales; family Anaeromyxobacteraceae; genus Anaeromyxobacter. Next base: position 5,198 of record JBBIPT010000005.1, on the reverse strand, counting down.
CTCGATCGTGGACTCGCCCTTCCGCGACTTCGTCTTGCCGATGATCTCCCAGGTGATCTGGTCCGCGGTCGGGCGCCGGACGTCGCGGAAGATCCCGATCGGCTTGGGGAAGCCCGGCCGCTCCGCGAGGTTCGCGAGCATGAAGGCCATCGTCGGGTCTTCCCGCTTCGAGTCGTGGACGAGGACGTCCTTCTCGGTGACCCCACCCTCCCCGAGGGTCACGACCTCGAGCTGGGCGTTCTGCGGGTCGAAGCGGATGCCCTTCTTCAGGTCCTTGCCGAAGAGGAGGGGCTTGCCGTGCTCCATCTTGAGCTGCGCGTCCGCCTTCCCCGCCTTGTCGGTGAGGAAGGTGTAGGCGCCGTCGTTGAAGACCGGGCAGTTCTGGAACACCTCGACGAAGGCGCTCCCCCGGTGCTCCGCCGCCGCCTTGATCACGCCGCCCATGTGGGCGCCCTCCACGTCGATCGTCCGGGCGACGAAGGTCGCGCCCGAGCCGAGCGCGAGCGCGGGCGGGTTGAACGGGTAGTCCGGAGAGCCCTGCGGCGTCGTCTTCGTCTTCTTGTAGAGCTCCGAGGTCGGCGAGACCTGGCCCTTCGTGAGCCCGTAGATGCGGTTGTTGAACATGAGGACCTTGAGGTCCAGGTTCCGCCGCATCGCGTGGATGAAGTGGTTGCCGCCGATGGCGAGCGCGTCCCCGTCGCCGGTCACGATCCAGACCATGAGCTCCGGGCGCGAGACCTTGATGCCCGAGGCGAAGGACGGCGCGCGGCCGTGGAGCGTGTGCATCCCGTAGTTGTTCATGTAGTACGGGAAGCGCGAGGAGCACCCGATGCCGGAGACGAAGACGATGTCCTCCCGCTTCACGCCGGCGGACGGGAGCGTCTTCTGCACCTGGTTGATGATCGAGAAGTCCCCGCAGCCGGGGCACCAGCGCGGGTCCACGCCCGACTCGAAGTCCTTCTTCGCGTAGACCGGGAGGGCGGTGGGGGCGGCCTGTCCGTTCGTGCTCATGTTCCCTGTCGTCCTTTCCGGTCTCAGAGGATCTCGTTCGCCTTGGCGACGAGCTCGGTGATCTTGAGGGGCTTGCCGTGGATCCGGTTGTACTGGAGCGGATCCAGGCCCGGGTACTTCGCCCGCAGGTAGAGGGCGAGCTGCCCGTCGTTCACCTCCGGCACGAGCACCTTGCCGAACGCCTTCAGGACCACCCCGAGGTTCTTCGGGAGCGGGTTGAGCCAGCGCAGGTGGACGTGGCCCACCTTCTTGCCGGCCGCGACGAGCTCCTCGGCCGCGCCGCGGACGGAGCCGAAGGTCCCGCCCCAGGAGACGAGGAGGAGGTCGCCCGACCTCGCGCCGAAGACCTCGACGTCGGGGACGTCCTCGATCACGTTCCGGATCTTCTGGGCGCGGGTCTTCACCATCCGCTCGTGGTTCATGCCGTCGTAGGAGACCATCCCGCTGAGCGAGTCTTTCTCCAGGCCGCCGATCCGGTGCTCGAGCCCGGGGGTCCCGGGGATCGCCCAGGGGCGGATGAGCTTGTCGTCGCGGAGGTACGGCATGTAGCCGCCCTCGTGGTTCGGCTTCGTCTGGTACTTCGGCTCGACCTTCGGGAGCTCCTTCGGGTCGGGGATCCGGAAGGGCTCGGAGCCGTTCGCGAGGTAGCCGTCGGTGAGGAGGATCACCGGGGTCATCCACTTCACCGCGATCCGCATCGCCTCCATCGCGCCCCAGAAGCAGTCCGCCGGGCTCTGGGCGGCGATCACCGGGAGCGGCGCCTCGCCGTGGCGCCCGAAGAGGGCGATGAGGAGATCGGCCTGCTCGGTCTTCGTCGGCATGCCGGTGGAGGGGCCGCCGCGCTGCACGTTCACGACGACGAGCGGCAGCTCGGCGATCACCGCGAGCCCCATCATCTCGGCCTTCAGCGCGAGGCCGGGGCCGGAGGTCGTCGTCACGCCGAGCGCGCCGGCGAAGGACGCCCCGATCGCCGAGCCGATGCCGGCGATCTCGTCCTCCGCCTGGAAGGTGACGACGCCGTGCTCCTTGAAGTTCGACATCTCCTGCAGGATCTCGGTCGCCGGCGTGATGGGGTAGCTGCCGAGGAAGACCTGCCGGCCCGTCGTCTTCGCGACGGCGGCGAAGCCGAGGGCGGTGGCGAAGTTGCCCGTCACGTTCCGGTAGGTGCCGGGGGCGAGCTTCGAGGCGGGGACCTCGTAGCGCTGGAAGGAGACCTCGGTCGTGTCGCCGTAGGCGTGGCCTGCCTGGAAGACCTTCTGGTTCGCGGCGGCGATCTCCGGCTTCTTCGCGAACTTCTGGGCGATCGCCTCCATCTGCGGCTCGGTCGGCTTCGAGTAGAGCCAGTACATGAGGCCGAGCGCGAAGAAGTTCTTGCAGCGCGCGGCGTCCTTCTTGGAGAGCCCCGAGCCCGCGAGCGCGGCCTCGGTGAGCTTGTCCATGTCCACCTGGAAGAGCTTGTAGTTCTGCTTCAGCGCCTGGTCGTCGAGGGGGTTCGACCTGTACCCCGCCTTCTGGAGGTTCCCCTCGGTGAACGCGCCCGAGTTCGCGATGAGCATCCCCCCGGTCCTGAGGTCCTGGAGGTTCGTCTTCAGCGCCGCGGGGTTCATCGCGACGAGGACGTCGGGGGCGTCGCCCGGGGTGTGGATCTCGCGGGATCCGAAGTGTACCTGGTAGCCGGAGACGCCGGCGAGCGAGCCGGCCGGCGCGCGGATCTCCGCGGGGTAGTCGGGGAAGGTCGCGAGATCGTTCCCGGCGAGCGCCGTCGCCTTCGTGAACTCGGTGCCGGTGAGCTGCATGCCGTCGCCGGAGTCACCGACGAAGCGGATCGTGACGGTCTCGACCTGCTGGACCTTCCTGGCCTCGGAAGCTGACGTGGACATGTGTCCCTGGTTCTCCTCTTGGAGGGTTTGCCTCGGGAACCCGCGAACCGCGCGTGGGGAAGAGCGGAGCGTCTATGCTTCGGAAGGGGCACGCTGTCAAGTCGAACTGCGGGCTCAACCCTTCGGATCGACTCGCGTAATCACTGGACACCCCCGAATGGATCAACTCGGCTCGGGGACGGCCCGGGCCCGGATCGCCAGGAGCTACGGGGACTTGGACGGTGGGAAGATCTTCCCGGGGTTGAGGAGGCCGAGCGGATCGAAGAGGTCCTTGATCCTCCGCTCCAGGGCGACGACCTCCCTCCCCTGCTCGACCTCGAGGAAGTCCCGCTTCGCGAGCCCCACGCCGTGCTCCCCGGTGATCGTCCCGCCGAGGTCCACCGCCGCCCGGAGGATCTCCCCGACCGCGAGGTCCACCTCGGGCCGCTCCTCCTCCCGGTCGAAGAGGACGTTGCAGTGGAGGTTCCCGTCGCCCGCGTGGCCGTACGTCGCGACGTCGAACCCCCGCGCCCGCCCGATCTCCTTCGCCCGCGCCACCATCTCCGGGATCCGCGAGCGGGGCACGGCGACGTCCTCCGCGAGCTTCTTCGGATGGAGCGACTTCAGGTTCGTGGAGAGGAACTTGCGCGTCTCCCAGATCTCGCGCCGCTGCGCCTCGTTCTGGGCGACGATGACCTCGCCGGCCGCGTCCCCGCGGACGGTCTCCGCGACCCGGACGATCTCCGCGAAGACCCGCTCCTCGTCGTTCCCGTCCGCCTCCACGAGGAGCGCGGCCCCCGCGCCGGGAGGGAACCGGAAGGGCGAGGTCTTCCCCGCCGCCGCGAGCGAGACGTCGTCGAGGAGCTCGAGGCAGCGGGGCAGGACCCCCGCCGCGAGGACGCGCGAGACGGCCCGCGCCGCCGCGGAGACGGAGTCGAAGACGACGAGCGCCGTGGCGACGTGGCGCGGGAGCGGGAGGAGCTTCAGCAGGACCTCCGTGACGATCCCGAGGGTCCCCTCGCTCCCCACGAAGAGCCCGGTGAGGTCGTAGCCCGCGACCCCCTTGATGCTCCGGTGCCCCACCCGCAGCACCTCTCCCGTCGGGACGACCACGGTGAGCCCGAGCACGTAGTCCCGCGTGACCCCGTAGCGGAGCGCACGGGGCCCTCCGGCGTTCTCGGCCACGTTCCCGCCGATCGTGCAGCTGTCGAGCGAGTTCGGATCGGGCGGGTAGAAGAGCCCCTGCCGCTCCACCTCCGCCTGGAGCGCGCCGGTGACGACCCCCGGCTCCACCCGGGCGACGAGGTCCTCCGGCGAGATCTCCAGGATCCGGCCCATCCGCTCGGTGGAGACGGCGATGCCGCCCTGCACCGCGAGGATCCCACCGGACTTGCCCGTCCTCGCCGCCACCGGGATCACCGGGACGCGGTGCCGGCTCGCCACCGCGAAGACCGTCCGGATCTCCTCCGCCCCCTCGACGAGCACCACCGCGTCCGGCGGGAAGGTCCCGAGGTCCGACTCGTCCCGGCCGTAGGGCTCGAGCCGGCCGGCGTCCCCCGCGACGAGCCGCTCGCCCGGGAACGCCCCCCGCAGGTCCTCCAGCGCCGCCTCCATCTCCCGCCTCATCCGAACACCTCGAGGTTCGCCCCCGTGATGGCGGCCGGGGCGTCGAGGGCGGCGAAGGCGACGACGCGCGCGACGTCCTCCGCGCTCATGTCCGGCTCGAAGGGGGTCTGGCGCAGCATCGCCGTGTCCACGCTCCCGGGGGAGACGGAGACGCACGCGATCCCGTGCTCCCGGAGCTCCTCCGCGAGGCACTTCGTGAGGCCGATGAGCCCCCACTTCGAGGCGTTGTAGGCGCTCGCGCGGGCCGTGCCGATCGTGCCGGAGAGGGAGGCCACGTTCACGATCCGTCCCCGCCCCCGCGCCTTCATCTCCGGGATCACCGCCCGGGCGCAGAGGAAGGCGCCGGTGAGGTTCACGTCGAGCACCTCCCGGAAGGCCGCCGGAGACGTCTCCTCGGCGAGGCCGCGGACGAGGACCCCGGCGCAGCTCACGAGGACGTCCACGGGGCCCGCCGCTCGCCGGTGCTCCGCGACGAGCCGCGCCACGTCCTCCTCCCGCCGGACGTCCCCCGAGACGGCGAGGGCCGCCCCGCCTCCGGCGACGACCCCGTCGAGCTCGGCGGCCGTGCGCGCGAAGATCGTCACGGAGAGGCCGCGCGCCCCGAGGGCCCGCGCGACGGCGGCGCCGATGCCGCGCCCCCCGCCGGTGACGATCGCGGTGCGCGCCCCGGAGGTCACTTCCGGGCGCCCTTCCGGCGGCCCC
>JBBIPT010000004.1:0-36294 GCA_037442705.1 Anaeromyxobacter sp. | reverse complement strand
CCTGCTCTTGTACTCGGCGGTGAACTGCCGCCTGCGCGCCTTCGCGGACACCTCGGTCTCCTGCCCAACCAGCCCGATCTCTGCGCTGCTCATGTGGAAGTCCAAGCTCGCCCTTCTACACTAAACTTCGTGGGGGTCGCTGTCTCACTCACGTTGACAGAGAGGGCGCAGTTGCAGGCAAACGGCAGGCGTCTGGCGGGCGGTGGAGACCAGGTGTTTGTCGAAGGCACTCTCGACCCAGCTTGGTTCGGCGCTACTCATCACTTCAGGTAGGACGCCGTGGACCTCCTACGCGAGATTGCGGATGAACTGGACCGGCTTGCGGCCTCCGGGGAGTACCGTGCTGAACAGGAGGTGCTGGGAGGGTACAAGCAGTTCAAGCTGGCTAAGAAGATGCTCGCGAAGGCTCGGAGCATGAAAGAGAGCGATGTCGGGGCGCTTGCGCGCGTCATCAGCGACTGGGCGTCCCCTGAGTCTAGAATCCAGAAGCTCGTGAACGACCTCTACAGGTGAGGCCCAGTGCGCGATTGGCGTGCACGGAGGCCCGCTGCTACGACCCTGCGGGTAGACTCAGCGCCATCGTGACGGCGAAGGAAGCGATCGCGGAGAGCTGCGCGGACCCCTCCGGGATGGTCTCGCGGTTCGACTACGCGCACGACGCGAACGGGAACCGGATCCGGCAGCAGGAGCGGCGGACGGACCCCGTCTCGCAGCTCCTCGGGGCCGCCGAGGAAACCCGCTACGGCTACGACCCCCTCGACCGGCTCGTCGGGGTCGCCTACCCGGACTCTACGGCGGTGCTCTACCGGCTCGACCCGGTGGGGAACCGGACCGGGGAGCGGCGTGCGCCCACATCGAAGGTGCTCGCGCTCACGGTGGCGGCCTTCGCGGCGCTCGCGCCCGGGGACGCGCTCGCGGACGTCGTGTCCACCTACAACCGGGTGGACTGGCTCGTCGCGGGTAGGACTTCCAACCCGCGGTTCGCGTCCGATAACGTACGTTAGGGTAACTCCCGGGTCTCCGGGACTACTGGTTCAGTTCGGATCGAGGACCGCCCGCCAGCGGAGCGCACCCCGCTCGTTCGAGGGGTCGGCCGGGCCTTCCCCGGCCGCGTCCGGCACCTCGGCCCGGCTCCGGATCCGCGGGTGGGCGTCGAGGTGCTGCCACTCGTCCGTCCGCCGGTTCAGCCGGTCGTAGCCGTAGGTCGTGAGGCTCCCGTTCGCGTCCTGCTTCGCGACGAGGTTCCGGACCGCGTCGTACACGAACGAGTGCTCGCCCAGGTCCGCGTCCACCACCGACACGAGCTTCGAGAGCTCGTCGTACCGGTACCGCGTCACCTGCTCCCCGGCGCAGGAAAGGGCCTCCACCGCTCCGAGGGTCATCCCCGCCGTTCCGCCCGCGAGCGGGTCGCCGCCGAGCGGGCGCTTCTCGCAGAGCTGGTTCCCCGCCGCGTCGAACGCACGGGTCGTCACCGCGTAGGGGTGGGCCGAGTCGCCGGTCGGCACCTCCGTCCGCACCGACCGGTCCAGGTCGTCGTAGCTCTCCCGGACGTCGAACGCCCAGGTGCCGCGGGGCCCCTTCGTCTCGGTCCGGTTCCCGGCCGCGTCGTACCGGAAGGTCCAGGCGGAGGCCACCGCCGTCCCCGCCCCGCGCGTCTCCGTGCGCTTGCGGTTCGCGCCGTCGTAGGCCGACTCGGTCGCGTGATCATTCGGGTCCACCGTGCGAACCGGGTTCCCGTTGCCGTCGAAGGCGACCACGGTCACCTGGACGTCGGCTCCCGCGCCGCGCGTCACCTTGCGGGCGCGGCCCAGCCCGTCCCGCTCCGTCACGGTCGGCGTCCCGCGCCGGTCGGTGAAGGTCTCCTTCTGCGCCGCGTCGTCGTAGGACCAGGACTGCTCGAAGGCCAGCGAGCCGTCAGGGCCCAGCTCGCGCTGGGCGGTGGGTCTCCCGGCGCCGTCCGCGTGGTATTCGGTGACGAGGCCGCGGCGATCCTGCACCGCGCGGCGGCGGAGGGCGTCGTAGGCCGTCCTGACGGTGTACGCCTTCGCGTCCTTCGTCCTCACCTCGCGCCGGAGTCCGTCCAGGTAGCGCGTGGTGGACCGGCCGAGGGCGTCCGTCTCGAGGACGGAGACGAGGCCCTCCGGGTCCGGCGTGTCGAGGTACTGGCGCGTGAGCGCCGCGAGCTCGCCGCCGGGTCCGGAGACGGCCTCGAGGAGGAGTTGCCTCGTCTCTCGTCCCAGCGGATCGTACGTGCGGCGTGTCTCCACCCCGCGCCGGTCGCGGCTCCAGACGACGTTCCCCTCCCCGTCGTACCGGAAACCCTCGGTCACCCCCATCGGCAGGGTCCGGAGGGTCAGCCGGCCGAGGCCGTCCCTGACCTCCGTGCGCCGGCGCCCGAGCGGGTCGGTGACCGCCGTCGGGTTACCGCCCAGGTCGTACTCGTAGGTCGTCTTCACCTTCTGCGGCGGGAACCCGAGGTCCCCGCTCCTCGCGAGCTTCGACCCCGCGTCGTCCAGCGTCTCGTCGTAGACGCGGTCGAGGTCGTCGAGGAGGCGGCGCGCCACCGCGCCCCGCCGGTCGCGCTCCTCCACCGCGTGGGCGACGTCGTCGTAGGCCAGGTCCGTCTCGAGGAGCCGCTCCGCTCCGTCGATGTCCCGGAAGCGCTCCTTCCATCCGGCCGAGCGGCCCAGGCCGTCGTATCCCTTGCTCGTGCGCGTGAGGACGGTGCTCTCGACGCCGGCGGCGGAAAGGACGCCCTTCCGCTCCACCTCCACCTGGCCCAGGCCGTCGTAGCTGCGGCTCTCGAAACGCCCCACGGGGTCCACGGTCCGCAGCACGCGGTTCGCGAAGTCGTACGACCAGCGGGTGGCGTTGCCGTTCCCGTCGGTTTCCTCGAGCTTGTTCCCGACCCGGTCGTATTTCCGCCGGGTCTCGTACGAGACCGGCGCGGTCGCTTCGAGTTTCGCGCCCGGGACCGGCGGAGCGATGACCCGAACGGCCCGGTAGAGGGAGTCGAGCCTGAACTCGGTCCGGCGTCCCTGGTGATCCGTCTCCGCGACCTTGTTCCCCGCCGCGTCGTATTCGACGAGGACGAGACGCCGTCCGGCCACGAACCCCGTGAGATCGCCACCTCGGTCGGGCCGCTCGAAGGTCGGGTCGTCCACGAAGAGCTTCACTTCGGTCGGGCGGTCGAGCCCATCGAAGGACGTCACTCTCCGGACGCCCCGGCGGTCCACGACCTCCCACGCGTTACCGATGGCGTCGTGCCGGGTGGTGGTGACGAGCGTCTCGCCGTTCGCCAGCTTTTCCGTGACGACCTCGGGGAGGTTGAGTCCGTCGAGCTCGAAGGTGCGCTCCAGGAAGGCGCCGGGATCCTCGGGCGTTCCGATCCGCTCGGCCCGGAGCTGCCCACCCGGATGGAACTCGAAGCTCCGGTACTCCCCCGGCGAGCCCCCCTTCCCGTTCACCCTCTCGATGGAGGTCAGCCGGTCGAGCGCGTCGTAGCCCCGATGGAGCTCGTGTCCGACGGTGTCGCTCTCGAAGCGAAGCCTGCCGCGCGAGTCATGGCGCCTCTCCGCCACGAGGCTCCGGCCGGTCGAGACGGCGACCTCGAGCGACTTTGCCTGGCCGTAGGCGTCGTAGGCAGTCACCGTGGTACGCCGCGGGCCATCGGTCGTCTCGACGAGGTCGCCGCGCTTCGCCAGCGCGGGCGCGCAGGTGAGGTCGTTCACGCCGCAGTAGGTGAACGCCGTGACGTGGTCCTTGCCGGCAGACGGCCGGGCCTGCGCGGCCAGCTCGGTGCAGTCCGTCGCGCCCGCGACCAGCGAGGTCGCCAGCGGCTCGGCGAACTCCCGGCGGCGGACGGGCAGCCCGAGCGAGTACTCGGTGACGGTGAGCCGCCCCTCGGGATCCAGGTGGCACGTCTCGCCCGCGTAGTCGGGATCGTACGCCCACCTCTCCACGATCTCGGCGATCGGCTTGCCCCCGGAATCGAGCAGCGGCTCGGTCCCGTGGCCTCCCGACGGATCCGGGAGAGGCGTGATCGCCGTGCGGCGCTCGACGAGGTTCCCGCGGGCGTCGTAGCGCATCGTGACTCGGCGGCCTCTCGGGTCGGTCTCCTCGACGGGACGGATCCGGATCGGGTCCCAACGCGTCGTGCGGGCCGCGGCGCCGCGCTCCACCACCGAGGCTGCACCGTACGCGTCCATGCGGTACACCGTCGGAACGGAGCCGGGCCGCGCGTACGTCACCTTGGTCTCGTAGAGCGGGTGGACCTCCCCCAGGACCGCCCTCGCCTTCGGGACGAGCGAGAACTCGAACCTCGTCGCACCACCGGGAGCGGGCTCGCGGACCTCCTTCACCCGCTCCGCCTTGTCCCCCATGAGCAGGTACTGCCCCTCGCCGGGGACCGTGTCCTGCTTCGCGTAGTACAGGTACTCCGTCACTCGACCGTTGGGGTCGGTGTAGCGGACGAGGTTGTTCTGCAGGATCTCGTTCTGGAGGATCTCGATCGTACCGGCCGCGTAGGCGTACTCCTCGCGGCGCGCGACGCCCTCTCCGCCGCCGGGCCCCTCTGAGCAGGACCCGTCGTACCGGGTGGCCGACGCGAGGTTCTGACGGGCGTCGTAGCGGAAGCCCACGCACACGCCCGGCTCGTCGATCGGGAAGAGAGGCTGGGAACCGTCGGTGAGGCCCCCGGGGTTGGCGAGGAGCTCCACCTTCGTCATCTGCCTGCGGCTCCCACCCTCCGGCCACTCGTAGGCGAACTGGAGCAGCCGCCGGTTCCCCGGCTCGTAGACGCGCAGGAGCTCGCCTCCGATGGAGGCGTCGCCGTACTCGAGCGTCGTGGTGTTGCCCCGCGGGTCGACGATTCCGGTGAGCCACAGCCGAGGGGGGGGGGACCGGTCGTCCGCTCGCGCGTAGTGGTACTCGGTCCCCGATCGCGCCCGGTAGACCACCCTGCCTTCGGCAACGGTGAGCGTGCCGTGATAGCCACGCTGCGGCTTGCAGTCCGACCCGGACGTGCAGACGAACGCCTGACCGGAGCCCTCGCCCCCCACGACCACGTAGCGGGCCCGTCCCGGCTCGAAGCTCATCACGACGAAGGAGTGGTACGAGTGCGCCCAGCCCGAGCCGAGCGGACTCGCGCCCGATCCGCGGCTCGTGTACGTGCGCGAGAACGAGAGGCCACCGCCTCGACCCGGAATCGAGATGTCCGTGGCGCTCTTCACCACGTGCCCGTCCACGACGCTCACGTCCTTGACGAAGGTATGGCCGACGGGGAGCGCTCCGAGATCCTCTACGAAGGTCCGGAACGGGAGCTCGCGGACCTGATCCCGGAACCGGATCGTCGCCTCCTGAACCGTGGGATCTCCGGGCCCCACCTCGACGAGCAGCGAGCCCTGCGCGGTCTTGCTCGGCGCCGGGATGTCCGCCCCGACCGGGACGATCGACAGGACTTCGCCCGTGTCGGGGTCGGCCGCCACGTTGGCCTGGGCCACGATCCGGTCGCCCGACGTCACCGAGAGGAGCCCGCTGCCCTTCACTCGAAATTCGAGCCTCGCGGGAACGATGAAGGGGAGTTCGGTGGAGCGGTCCGGTGCCACTTCGCCCTTCCCGGGCGTGGCCGAGGATTCGAAATTGCGCACCAGGAGGATGACCTTGGCGCGAAGCAGGTCGTCGCCGCTCGCGATCGCGACCCCGGGATCGACGATTCGAATGGGGCTCTTCGCGTAATCGAGGCGTCGGACGGAGTTCCCTCCGAACCCGCCTTCGGGTACGTGCAGCTCGAGCTCTACGATCCCACCCTGCGTGCTCGGCGCCAGCGGCAGGACCATCGTCGTCGTCGCGTGGGGGAGGAGTTGGATCAACGTCGGATCCGTCGGGTGGCGGATGACGTCCCCGGGGGAGCCGACCAGGGCGTCCCCTGGCACGGTCGCCCTCGGAATCACCCGCGCATAGATCGGGTAACCAGCCGGGTTCGTGATCCGGAACGCCACCGCGACGTCCGTGCGGGACGCGAATCCAAAGCCGTCGGTCGGCTTCTCGACCCACCCCGGGAGGATGCGAAGCGTCTCGATCGTGGGCCGCCTGGACTCCGACTGCACGGCCCACGCCTCGGCGCACTCCACCGGGGCCTGGTTCGCCACCGTCACCCGCGCGCGGAACTCGTGCCGCTGCTCGCCACCGTCCACCTCGTAGGCGGGCCAGAACGCGGCGGTCCTCGCGTCGTCGAAGACGTCGGGCAGGACCGTCGGCCAGGGTTCCGAGAAGTGCGTGGAGAGCAGCTTTCGGTCCGGCGCGGAGACGTCCCAGACGTCCATCTGGACCTGAACCCGCTCGATCCCGGGCTCACGCCCCGTGAGGATCTGCCAGGCGCCCTGGGCTCCCCCCGAGCCAGGCGCCCAGCGGAAGACCTGCCCTCCGACCGGGCGCTGGAACCTCCCGCCGTAGATGCCCGCGAAGTCCGCGGTCTCGTCGTACCGGAGCCTGAACGCGAACTGGTCCCTCGTGCTCGAACCGGGATCCGTCACGAGCAGGCGGAACACCCCTTGGGCGCCCCCGGCCACGGCCCACAGGTCGACGAGCCCATTCGGCGGCGGAGGGCCCGGGATGTAGTCGGTCGTCGCCTCTCCCATCGTGGACGTCTTCACCGTCAGGACTCCCGCCTGGGCGGGGTCGTCCGGGTCGAGCGTGCGGATCCCGCTGCCGGCTTTCCCGAGGTCGACGAACCTTCCGCCCTCCTGGCTCGAGCTCCAGACGACGGGGTAGTTCGGAACCCAGTTCCCGAACTCGTCGGCAACGCGACCCCAGATCCCGAGTCCCATCTGCAGTCCGGCGGGGTACGTACGGCCGCAGTAGTTCTGCGGGCTCGCGAGGGAGCAGCGCATCGCGACGGACGAGGGCGCGCCGTGCCGTGCGAAGAGAAGGGCCGGGCGGGGGAGCGCGATCTTCGTGGTGCCCGGACCCTCCGTCTCCGCCATGATCTCGTTCAGCCCCACGAGCTCTTCGTGGGGGTTCCCCTGCCGGACGATGGCGTGGGTGAGGATGCTCGTGTCGGGACTGGCCCACGCACGCGCCATGCCGCGCCGGTCCGTCCGGAGCTCGAGCGTCTCCTGCCGGCCGAAGCCGGCCTCGGAATCCGCGAAGAGCGGCCGGGATGCGCCCGCGCTCCGGAAGCTGACCCGGGCACCGGCAACGGGAATGCCTCCGAGCGTCGTCACGTAGACGGCGAACGGCTGGGGGGCCTGCCGGCCGACGATCACCTCCTGGCCGGCACCCGACACGAGGATGATCCGCGCGACCCGTGAGGTGTCGTCCGTGGCGTTGGGCGCATCCGGGCTCTCCAGGATCCGGACGAGCTCCGCGTCGAGCCACGAACCCGGGGAGACGACCGTCTGTCCACCGGAGACGATCCCCGAGAGGAAGTAGCCGGCCTCCTCGCTCCTCGGGTCGCGCGCGATGAACCCGGTCCCGTTCCACCCCTCGATGGCGAGGTCCGCGGCGGGGATCGTCACCTCGCGGCCGCGTGCGACCTGGTCCTGCACCTCGCGCCGGACGGCGGCGGAGGACGTGAGCCTGGCGAGCTCCGCGCTCGCGTTCGCCTGCGTGATGGTGAGGACGGGTGCACCTCGTCGATGGGCCTCCTGGACCACGGACACCGCCGCCACGGACTCGACCCCCGTAGCCTGCCGGAGAACCTGCGCCTCCAGGTAGGAGCCGTGGAACCCGGACAGGCGCAGCAGCTCCCTGTCGCGCCCCGGGACGAGCTCGAGGGGAACCATCGTCCGGTGGTCCGCGTCGATCTGCAGGCCCTTCCAGACCACGCGCCTCCGCACGCCCAGCACCTCGTCCACGGCGAGCTGGTTCTCGACGAGGACGACGCTGGCGGTGGGGCGGAGCGGCACCACCTGGAGCAGCCGGGCGAGCTCCTCCTCGGCCTCGGTCCAGGCGTTCGCGTACTCCGCCGCGCGGGCGTACAGGAAGCGGGCCGCCGCGCCGTCCCGGTAGCTCGCTTCGTCCGCGGTCTCCGCGTAGCCGTTCCCCGGGCCGCCGAACCCGATCGCGACGAAGTTCCCGGCGATCACCTGGTTCGCTACCACCCGGGACGAGCCATCCGGGAGCAGGAGGTCCATGCGCCAGGACGTCGGCGCGCCCAGGCCGAGCGACCGGGAGCCCGTGACCTGCGGGATGCCATCCACCCGGAGGACAGGGACGATCTGCACGGCGGAAGCAGGGACCGCGTAGATCCCCCCGTACTGCGCGACGAGATCGGCGTCCGCGGGCGAAGCCGGCTCCCAGGCGAAGATGGTCCGCCGCCCGACGAGGCGATGCATGGGCACCGTCGTCTCGAGGACCGCGCCCGACGCGTCGGAGACGACGAAGCGGACCCGGTGCTTCGCATCGTCGGGCAGGAAGGCGCTCTCCTCGTGGACCGCGACGACGTCGTACGGAAGCGTCCCCGGCACGAACCCGAGCCGCTCCTCGCGCTGCTCCACCGTCCGGAGCACCTCCGAGTAGCTGGGGCCGCCCCTCGGCGCGAGCGCCTCCCCCACCTTCGAGCGGACGAAGTCGAGAGGGGAGCGCTCGTCGCCGGTCTCGAGGTACTCCCTCGTGAGGCTTGCCGCCGAGAGCCCGGTGAGGCCGAACGCATCCGCTGCCGCCGGGCGGGCGGCGTACTTGGGGCCGCCCGGAAGCGCGGGATCGAGGGGGATCCACTGCCGCGCTCCCACGTCGGCTCCTGCGCCTCGGTAGTTGCCGTACGCGAGGTGGGCCTCGACCCACGTGTGAACGAACCGGATCGCTCGGACCCGGCCGCCCGAAACGACCGGGGAGAAGGGGATGCCCGCGGCCGGCAGGGCCGCGAGCGTTCGATCCCGGGCCGCGGCGGGGGCCTCCACTCCGGAAGCGATGGCTTCCAGCTCGGCGCCGGTGAGGAGCCCCATGAGCTCCGCGACGCGCCCGACCGGCATCTCGACGGTCCCGCGGACGTAACGCGCGGGTACGCCCTGGGCGCGAAGGAGGGCGATGAGCACCGAGGCGAGGTCGGAGTCGTTCCCCCGCCGCTCCCGGAAGGTCTCACCCGACCCCTTGAGCGACCCGTAGTACCAGTCGAGCCGGAACTCGTTCTTCACGAACTCGTAAGCCGCGGCCGGCGTGCGCAGCTCGGAGGCCTTCTGCGCGAGCTCGGCGGTCTGCTCGACCTCCCTTCCTTCCGTCGTGTCCTCCAGGCGAAGCGCGGTGTCGCCCTCGAGGTAGGCGGGGGCGATCGCGTTCGTCGGGAGCGCCAGGGGCCGGAGAGCGCCGCGCACGTAGGTGAGCTCCGCTCCCAGCACGGGGCGCTCCCCGGACCAAGCGCGCATCGAGGCGTCGAGCTCCGCGAGGAGCTCGTGTGCCCCCGCGCCGCGCATCTGGGCGAACCAGTACCGCGCCCGCGAACCGAAGCCGCCTTGCCGCTGATCGATTCGCTCCTCGGCTGCCCGCAGCAGTGTCCTCGCCTCCGCGTGGCGCGTCTCCAGGGCGCGCCCCTCGGCCTCCAGGCGGAGCTTCAACGGGCCGTTGGTCCCAGCTCGATCGGCGACTGCGGAGATCGCCGCTCTTGCGCGGAGGACGCCCTGCGCGAGAGTCTGCTCCAACGCGGTGAGCGCCTCGCCGGCCGCTCGAAGGCGCTCTGCGTCTCGCCCCTCGGGGGCCCACGGGAACCGGGCCCGCCCGAATCCCACGGGGGCGTCCCCGAGGGCGTCCCGCGCGCGGTCGAGGAGCAAGCGCGCTTCCACGGCCAGTAGCGGCTCTCGCCCGCCGAGCGCCTCGAGGCGCTGCGCCTCCTCGATGAGCCTCGTCCTCTCGCGGACGGCGCCCCAGTCGAGGTCACTTCCTCGTGACGAGGCTGACGCGACTTCTGTCGCCCGTGCAGCGGCCCCCCCTCTCCCGCCCGCGCCCTGCACGGGCAGGCAAACCAGGAGCGTAGCCGACAGGACGATCCACCTCGCCATCTCGACCCCTTCCCGTCTCACGGCCGGGCCTCCCAGGCCGCGAGCAGTTCCCCGATCGCGAGTCGCAGCGGCGTCCGGTCCACGGTGCGGAGCGCCTTCACCTCGTCCACCGCGGCGAGGAGGTCCGCGATCGCGCGCTCTCGATCCTGAGCCGTCGCCCCGGTGTTCGCCGCCACGTCCGAGAGAAGCTTCAGGATCTTCGCGCGGTTCGAGGCATCCGCCCCCTTGGAGGGGATGGCCTGCGCGAGGAGAACCGCGGAGCCGAGGGCGTCGCTCTCGCCACGCGCGAGATTGAGATCGAGGACGTACGTCCCGTACGCCCTCGCCTCCCCGCCGACGACGTTGGCCACCTCCGTCGTGACCCGATACGTACCCGCCGACGACGGCATCCGGACGACGTAGACGAGATGCTCGGTGGCGCCGGACTGCTGCTCGCACCTCCACTCGAGCTCGCCCGACGGGAGCTGGACTCCTCCGCCGAGCAAGGTCACGAGCTCGAGCGCGGGATCGAGCGACTCCCGGACCCGCGTCGTCGTGGGCCGGCTCTCGTTCGTCACGTCGATCCCGATCGCCACCACTCCACGCGGGAAGAGCCCGGCCTCGGGCGTCACGAACGCGACCGCCCCGGCGACGAGCGCGGCGGCGTCCGCGGTTGTCCCGGCGCGCGAAGCGTCGAATCCGACCGTCGCCGCGGCGCCCAGCCCGAACTGGTGGACGGCGGCCGCCGTCCTCCCATCCGACTCGAACACGCCGATCTCGTGCGCGCTCTCGAGCTTCAGCTCGACGCCGTCCGAGGTGAGGAGCCGCATCGGCCCAGACACGGCGCTCGGGCGCAGCGCCACGCTCCCGGCCGGCTGCTGGCCGAGGAACCGGAGCCCGAGCGCCTCCACGAGCTGCGGCCACGCGGACTGGTCCTCGCGGAGCACCACGACACCCGCCCCGCGGAAGACGGCCTCCGTGAGCTCCTTCTCGACCCGCAGGCGGAGCTGCCCCTGCGGAATGGGCGGCGCGACGCTCGCCGGTACGCAGGAGATCGGGCGGTCGTCCGCGGCGATCACGACCACGCCGTGAACCCCCGTGCGGAGCTGGACGAGAAGGTCCACGTCGGTCTGAACCGTCGCGAGCGGGACACCCGGCAGCGCCTCTCTCAGGAACGCCTCGACGCGGGCCGCGGCAACCGGGTCGCACGGCAAGAGCGCCAGGACCCGGGCGTGCCGATCGATGATCCGCTTCTCGACCGCGTAGCGGACGGAGAGGATCTCGAAGCGGTACGTCTGCGAGGCCTCGTTGCCGGAGACATCCCGGGCCGTCACCGCCAGCACGTGCGAGCCGTCCAGGACCGAGAGGCCGCTCGACACGGGTGCGCCGTCGAGCGTGGCGCTCACCGTCGCGAGGTTCCGATCGTCCGCGCCGAACTCCACCCGGACCGCGTCCGGATACGTCGCGCCGTCCTCGACGGACGCCCAGAGCACCGGCGCCGTCCGGTCGATCTCGAAGGTGAGCGAGCGCGTCGCGACGTTCCCCGCGAGGTCTGTCGCGGTCACCTCGAGAACGTGTACGCCCTCCGTCGTGACCCCGCCACCGAGAGGCCACTCCACGCCGTCGATCGTGGTGGTCCACGTGGAGAGATTCGCGTCCTCGACGGTGACGACGGGGACCACGTCGCGCGCGGTGATCTCGCCTTCCACGACCCCCGCGATGGCGATCGAGGGCGGCGTCCCATCGAGAGCGAACCAGACGCTCCGCTCCGTCCGGTTTCCTGCCCGGTCGAGCCCGACGGCGCGCAGGTGGTGCAGGCCGTCTTCCGATACCGGCGATCCGGACGCGAACGGCGAGCCGTCGAGGGAGACCTCGCTGGCGAGCAGGTTCGCATCCTCCACGGTCACCAGCGGGGTGACGGACCCCGAGACGATGGAGCCGTCCGAGACGCCGGCGATCTCGACTCGCGGAGGGGTCTTGTCGATCGTGAAGGTCCGGTCGGCGGAGCTGGTGTTCCCGGCACGGTCGCGCGCCGTCACCGCGATGGCGTAGGTGCGCTCCGCGGTGAGGGGCACTCCCTCCTGGAGCGGGGCGCCGTCGAGCGTGGCCGAGTACCCTTCCAGGTGGGCGTCGGTCACGACGAGCGTCGGCGTCACGTCGAAGGGGAGGTACGCGCCGTCGTCCACGCCCACGATTGCGATCGAGGGTGGCGTCCGGTCGATCGAAAAGGCGACGCGGGCGGTGGCGCTGTTCCCCGCCCTGTCCGTGGCCGTTGCGACGAGCGAATGGTCCCCGTCCTGGCCGATCTCTCCGCCCGGGAACGGAGCGCCGCCGAGACGCGCATCGACCCGGGCGAGGTTCAGGTCCTCGGCCTCGATCACGGGAGTGACGGGCGTGTTGAGGAGCGAGTCGGGGGTCACGCCGGTGATCCGGACGACCGGCGGGGTCGTGTCGCTCACGATGTTCAGGCGGATCGGGTTCGCGGGGGTCGGGGTCGCGAGCCCGTCGTTGCCCTCCGCGTCCGACGCGCTGACGACGACCTCGTACGATCCGTCGGGTCCGAGCGAGATGGCGCCCGACCAGGTGCCGTCCTGCGGGTAGCCCGCATTGAGGGCGAAGGGGACGACCTGGCCCGCGACCGAAGCACGCACGGCCGCGACGCCGCTGGCGTCGTCCGTCGCCCGCACGCGCGGGGTCACTGCCCCGCGCACGTGCGATCCGTCCGCAGGGGCGAGGAGCGCGAGCTGCGGTGGCTGGCTGTCCGCCAACCGGAAGCGGGCGGTGGCGAGGGTCTCCAGACGGCCGTCGTACTCCGCGACGAGAGTGAGGCCGTAGACGCCGAGGGGCAGGCCCGCGGTCGGAATGAGGACCGAGCGGGCGGCCTCCCCGAAGGGCGCGAGGTCCCCGGCCGTGAAGACCCATCGGGCGACTTCGGCGCCTCCTGGGTCGATCAAGACGATGTGGCCCCCGACGTTCATCGCCGTTCCCGTGCCGAGGTTCCTGAGCACGGCGTTCGTGACAGCGATGCCGCCACTCCGCACCACGGGTGGATCCGAGGTGACTTGCACGGCGAGAAACCCGGCGAGGAGCGGCTCCGAAAGCACCTCGAACGGAGCGATCCCTTCGGCCAAAGCGACGCCGTCCAACTCGACCGTGGCCCGAGCCGTGAACGCACCCGCCGGCAGCAGCCCAGCGCGAATCCTCGTGGGCACGAGCGTGCTACCGCCCATCCAGAGTGCGGGGATCGCCGACGTTCCTCCGGAGGCCACCGTCCGGCCCGCCGTGTCATGGACGTCGATGCGCAGTGTGGCCCCGACCAGGGGCGCGTTGCGCGATGCGTTGCGCACAGTCGTGAGGAAGGTTGCCTCCTCTCCCGGGCGGTAGTAGGCCCGTTCGCTCACGAGTGCGAGAACGGCCGTCCGCTCGGCTCCGATGGTCACGGGTGCAGCCGCCTCGGCGAGGACCCCTGCACCCGACGTCAGCGTCGCGCCCAGGCGGTAGTCCCCGGCCAGTGTGTGACCCACGGGCAGGAGCACGGTGATGTTGCGTGCTTCGAGAGAACCCAGGCTCACCGGAACGACCGGAAGCGAGACGGCTACCCCCCCGTCGTCCGCGAGCTCGACGCGGAGCACCGCTTCCACCGCAGGCCCCCCGTTGCGGAGCGCAAACTCCACGGTGAACTGCCCGTCGGCCTCCACCAGCGAGGGCCGCGCGGTCATGGCCATCGTGGTGCCTGCGCCCTCGAGGACCGTGAACGCGATCTCTGCACGGTTGTTGGACGTGTCCCGGTCGCCATCCCCGAGCACCGGATCCACGACGGCCGTGAGCAGAACCTCTCCCGGGAAACTCGTGACGGGAAGCGTGGCGAAGGCGGTCGACGACGCGCCCGGTGCGAGTGGCGGGACGGAGATCTGCGGCAGACGGAGCACCGTCCCATCGGCGGTCGAGGCGGTGACGCCGATCGTCCCTCCCTGCGACGACGCGCCGAGATTGCGGACCCTCAACACCGCCTGGACCGAAGCGCCCACCTGGGGCACCTGGGGTTGGACGCTGGCCTCGATGGCGAGGTCCGGGATCCCCGCTGGATCCAGGGCGACCTCCACCAGGTCGGATGGAGCGCTTCGGCTTCCGGACGGGTCCGTCGAGAACGCGACGAACGTGTTCGGGCCGACCGCGAGATCGACCGGAATCTCGAAGCGCCCGTCGCCTCCGCGATCAAGCCGTGTGAGAACGCCGTAGCCGGACACGTAGAGGCTTTGCGCCGATGGCCACGTCACGAGGTCGCCCTCGACATCTCCGAAGTCCGCCGGCGGGCCCCACGGCGACGAGGAGATCAAGATCCTCCCACCCACCGACGCCGCGAGTGCCCGGCCGTCCGGCGAGAAAGCGAGCGATGGCGCGAGCCCCTCCATCAGATCGATCTCGGCCGTCCCCTGGAGGAGCCAGACGCGCGCGCCTCCCCCGGCGACCCCAGAGAGCGCGACGTCCCCGGTCGCACGGGCGGGTGCCCAGGACCACACCACGTCGCGCCGCGCGAGCTCGCGCTCGATCCCGGACGTCACGTCTAGCGCCACGAGGGATGTGTTGCCCGCCCTGTATCCGATGGACACGTCGTCGAGCCAGGCGAGCATCACCGCGGGTGCCGCGACGGTGAACTCCTGCCTCAGGCCGGAAGCGACATCGAGCAGGCCGATGGCCGGCGTCGTGGGGACGGAGAAGGCGAGGCGCGTGCCGTCCGGTGACCAGGCGAGATCGCTCTCGCCTCCCGGGCTGCCCGGGAACGCGGGCAGGACGACACCCGTAGGCAACTCGATGAGGTACGTCCGGTACGTCCAGTCGGATCCGAAGGAGGAGAATGCGACTCGCAGGTCATCCGGGGAGACCCGCGGCGCGGAGAGGCTCCAGGTCTCGATCGGGAACGTTGCCGTCTCGCCCCTGGAGGGCCACTCCACGGCGATGCCCCGGCCGGCGGAATCCTCGTAGGCGTAGGCGAGCGGCTCTCCCCCTGCGCCCACGTCGACGAAGCCGGTCGCTGGGAGCGTCGTGGCGATGGCGACCGGCTGCACGGGGACGTCCGCCAGGTCCGCACCCGCGTACTGCCCGTTCCGCCACAGCTCGACCCGTGCCCCGAGCTCGGCAAGGCCCGCGAGCGTGACGCGCGCTCGCGACGAGGTGATCGGACGGCCGGCGATCGTGGGCTCGGTGATGACAGGTCTCTCCGGCGCCGCAGGGCCCGGGATGGCGATCGTCGCCTGCACCGCGTTGGAAGGTGCGCCCGAGATGCCCGAGGCGCTCATCGCACGGACGCGATACGTGTAGGTCCCGTTCCGCAGACCCGTATCGCGGAACGACCGCTCGCCGACGCCCGCTCTGGCAACGGGGCCTTCGGGCCCGCCCGCAGCGCGAAGGAGCTCGTAAGCGTCTACACGGGACTCGTCGCCGACCACCACGAACGTCAGGAACACCTCGGAACCCGAGAACCCTTCGAGTGAGAGGGCGATCGAGACGTCGGGCGGCCGTTCGTAGCGGACCCAGGCCGCAGCCGATGGGCGGCTCACGTTCCCGAGCGCGTCGGTCGCTCGAGCCACGAGCACGTTGTCGCCCTCACGGAGCATGACCGGGATCGAGAACCGTCCGTCGCGGCCCGCCTCACCCTCGCCCGCGGGGACGCCGTCGATCGAGATCCGAACGAGGGAGCCCGCCGTTGCGTTGCCGCCCGCGACGGCCATCTCCGGTGAGCCGACCACGTCCAGGCCGGGTTCGAGGACGGGCGCGTAGATTCGCGCGGACGCCGACGCAGGCGCTCGCTGGCCGAACTGGCCGATCGCGGTGACGGAGTAGACGGCGAGCTGGTCGTCGTTCGTCCAGGAGAAGTCCTCCGAGACGGGGAGAACGGAAACCGCCTCGGCGCTCAGCACCGTCTCGCACAGGGTGCCGCCCGCGGAGGAGAACGCGACCCGCATGGCGTCCGCGGCGAGGGGCGGGTCGAACTCGAGGACCTGCGTGCCGCCCGGCACGCTGCGCCTCACGGGCACCCACGCTCCGCTCACTCGCAAGAGGAGATCCGAAGTGCCCGTCAGCCCGTACAGCGTCACCCCCTGGATCAGGTGAGGGCGGTCGAGGATCTGCTGCCACCACTGCCCAGGTGTCGAACTCGGCCGCCAACAGGTGGACCAGTTGCCGTCCACGCCCATCGCCGGGGTACCCGAGCTCGTCGAGGAGGCGCTCGCGATGCCCTTCGGTGAAGAGGTCGTCGGGTCGAGCACATATCCGAGGCGCTCGACCGCGATCCCCGCGACGCTCCCCGCGGAGTTCGGGTCCGAGATGGTGATCGCCACGAGGCTCTCGTCGACGTGGGGCTGAACCTGGGCGGGTTGCAACGGCGGAGCCCGGAACACGAAGACCGACGCTGGCGTGGAGTCGATCTTTCCTCCGCGGTCCGCGGCCCTGGCGCGGAGCTCGATGGCCGCCCCGAAGGCGCTCGTGTCGAGGACCGCCAGGTACGGCGGCGTCGTCAGGGCGGAGCCCAGAGGTACGAAGGCGCCGCCGGCGGCTGCGCTGCGTGCCTCGAGCTGGACCCACGCCAGGTCTCTATCGGGGCACTCGGCGACTACGTCGACCGAACCGCTCAGACGGGACAGGTCGCTCGGCGTCGCGATCACTGCCTTGGGCGTCCTGCGATCGAGGCTCACCGAGCGCTCGTTCGAGAGGGCGCTCGCGTTCCCGGCGAGGTCAACCGCCTGGACCTGGTAGACGAACGTCCCGTCGGGAACGTCGCGATCTCGCCAGGTCGTCGCCCCGGCCGGGATGAGGAAGGCGGTGGGTTCGGTGAGGTCGGCGCCCTCCGGTACGCTCACGGGGATTCCGTTTCGCCAGACGATGAACCCCCCGAGGTCCGGCACGCCCATGGGGCCCCAGGTGAGGATCACGTCCGCTCCAGAAAGCACTGCCGAGAGCAGCACGGGGGCGGGAGGCGCGACGTTGTCCACCTCTACGGTGGTGCGCGCCTCCGCGACGTTCCCCGCCAGATCCTCTGACTCTAGCCTGAAGGTGAGGGTCGCACCCTCGGAATGGGCGGTGGTGTCGAGGGTTCCTAGAGGGGCCGCCACGACCGGAGCCGTAGCCCTGCGGACCGGCGTGAAGTCCACAGGAGCCGCCCCGGTTCCAAACGAGAGCCGGTACTCCTTGAAGTCGCGATCGCTGAACGCGGTTCCGCTGATGTCGACGAGGCCGCGTACGCGCGAGCCCGGAGCAGGCCTGGAGATCGAGGCGAGCGGGGGCTTCGTATCCACCGCCAGCGCGGCCTCGGGCGAGGGACCGCTGACGAGCCCGGCCGCATCCACGGCCACCACCGAGTAGCGGTACTCACCGTCACGCAGGGCGGCGTCGGTCCACGTCGTCGCGCCCTCCGTCGCGCCGACCGTCTGCGCGCCTCCACCGGCGATGGCGCGAAGCACGCGGTACGCGACCACGTCCCCGTCCGGACTCGGGTTCCAAGTGAGGGCCGCGTCGCTGGGGCGCCGGAGCGTCGCATGCAGTGCCGTTGGCGGCCTCGGCGGCGTCCGGTCGACCGCGAAACCAGCCACGTCGCTGGCGGAGTTGCCGGCAAGGTCGATGGCCGTCACACGAAGCTGATAGGTCCCCTCGCGAGGAGCGTTCGCGAGCGCCGCCAGCGTGCTCTCCGCGACCGATCCCGTTCCCCGCGCGATTTCGAAGAAGGCCTGGGACCCACCTCCCTCGGCCAACTCCACCACGTACTCGACGAGGTTCGCATCGGAGACCGAACCACGAACGGGCTCGCCGTCCCGCAGGAAGGCGTCCCTCGGAGAACTGATGGCGACGAACGGAACGGTGTTGTCGACGAATACGTCGATGACGGCGGCCCCCTCGTTCCCGGCGCGATCCACGGTGACGAGCCGCAGCGTCGCCGGGCCGTCGGGCTCGGCGAGAGCGTCCCACGCGAGTAGAGTGCCGCCTGCCGGGAAGGCCTGCCCACCCGCGAGAACCCGCCATCCATCCGGTTCGCCAGGAGAGGAGATTTCGAGCCGCCAGCTGGCTGGATTCGCTTCGACGAGCGTCCCCGTGACCAGAACGGGCCCGTCCCTGCCCGAGAGGTGCGAGCCGGCGAGCGGCATGGTGATCGAGGGCTCCGGTTCCGTCGTGTCCACAGTGAAGGGAACGACCACTTCGCGCCGATTGCCCGCCGAGTCCCGGGCGGCGACGCTCACGGTGTGCTGCCCATCGGGAAGCGTGGGAAGCACAGCCAGCACTCCACCGGCGGGTGCGGTCCCCGAGGCGATCTCTCGGTCCCCGGTCGCCGACGTGCGCAGCGACCAGGCCAGGAGGAGCGGATCGTCGATGGAGCCTAGAACGGCTCCGTCGCGACGGACAAACGACCCCAACGACGGCGAAGTCACGACGATCTCGGGAGGCACGCGGTCGATCGCCAGAGGAGCCTGGGCCGTCTCGTATGTCGTGCCTGCGTTCGCGGTGACGCGCACCTGGTACGATCCGTCCGGCAACGAACCGACCGCAGAATCCAGCGGGAAGAGCTGTGCCCCAGGGATACCCGGGGCGGCAATCGCGACGGGGCGGACGAGACCTCCGTCTGCGGATACCAGGTCCAGGTCGATGAGCGCCGCCGAAGCGAGGTGAACGGCCGCGATCGCTCCGTCCAGCATTCCGTCGCCGTTGGGTGACACCGCGACGGGAGCCACCTCGAGCCGCTCGAGCAACGCGCCCGGGGCCCAGGTGAAGACGCTCCGGGTGCTCGCCGTGTGACCGGCGGCGTCCCACGCTTCGAGGAGAACCGTGTAGGTCCCCGGCGCCATCCCGCCGAGTGGCAGGGTCGCGAGCGTCGGACCCGCCGGCGCCGCTCCCGCCGACACGGGCAGGAACGCGACCGGCTCCCCTCCCTCGCCGAGCGAGACACGGTAGCCCGCGAGGTGGACGTCCGCGACGGCTCCGACGACGGGTCCAGCCGTCGATACCGTCGAGCCGGAGGCGGGCTGGTCGATCCTCACGAGGGGCGGTCGCGTGTCGATCTCGACGGCAGTGCTCGCGACGACTCGCCCACCGCACGGCCCGCTGACGGCGGCGTCGAGGGCGTACGCTCCATCAGCCGGCACGCTTCCGTCCGCGAGGGCGCCCGTCCACCGGTACCCGTTTGCGTTGCCAGGCAGGGTCGCGATCGCCCGGGACTGCCCATTCGACCGCAGCGCGAGCACGATCTCGGCGCCGCCGCGCGCCTCGAAGGTCAGGTCCACCGAGTCGAGCGTGCCGTCACCATCCGGCGAGAAGAGGAGCGGCGAGGCGGAGAGGGCCTCGATGGAAGGTGCGGGCGGGATCTCGATCCGAACCTCGGCCGGACAGACGGCGTTCCCGCCGAGGTCGCGCACCTCGAGCCCGAGCGCGTACGCGCCCGCCGGCATTCCGGCGAGGTCGAACGTGGCGAGCGTTCCCGCCGCGTTGGCTCCCGCCACCACCTTGCTCTGCAGTTCCTGCGGGTCCCCCTCCGGCCGCAGCCAGGCCGTGTACCTCGCGATGTTCGCGTCGCTGGCAAGCCCGGTGACCGCCAGCTTCCGGTCGCCCGCGAGGCAGACGATGCCCGCTCCTGGAGAGTCGATCCGGGCCTGCGGCGGTGCCGTATCCACGATCATCCAGCGCTCGGAGCGCGCCTCGTAGGTCTTCTCGTTCTCGTCGGTGGCCCTAGCACCCAGGAGATACCTGCCGTCCGTCAGGCCGTACCCCGAGATGGTGGCGGAAGCGGCGAAGGTGGAAGCAGGCGCGAACCCGGAAACCGGCACTTGCCTCACCGGAAGCCCCGCGCTGGTGAGGAGCGTGGCCTCGACGTTGACGAAGGGCACCGCCCCGCGCCCCGTGATGGCGGCCGCGTACTCTGGTTGCCGAGAAACGCAGCGGGGCGCGGAGCCTGTTGCGACCGGCTCGGACACCGCGAGCGCGCCGCACTCGAGGTTCGCCGCCTGACCCCCGCCGCAGAGCGGGCGTTCCGTTCGCGTACTCTCCTCCACCCGCTGCCCGTCGGGGAGCACCGTCACGAGGCGAAACGCGACCTCGGCGCAGAGTCCATACGAATCGGTGTCAAGGCGGACGGCGGGGGAGGTCCCATCGAACGGCCCCGTCCGCCCGACCAGCCGCCAGACCGGGGGCGAGTCCTCACGGGCACGCGCGTAGATCTCGACGTCGCGCACCGCCGATGGGTAGTTCTCGACGACGCTCGTCGTCACGCGGGTTCCTGACACGGTGGTCTCGCCGAGGGCTGCACCGCACACGTTCACCACGCCCAGCGAGGCCTGCCCACTCCCCATCGCCCCGCCCCAAGACACCTTGATCTCGTGGCGGCAGCCGGCAAGGCTCGAGATGGGGATCTGGGCACCCCCGGGCGCGACCGTCGAGCCCGCAACCCGGATTGGGATTGTAAGACTGCCCGGCGCATCCAGTGACTCGACTTGCAGAGACGCATTCTCCGCAGCGAGGACCTCGGGATCCGTCAAGCCGACCGTCACTGCCTGGCCAGACACGCAGGTCGTCGAGATGACCGAATCGGCGCACCGTGGCCTGAACACGGGGCTCTCGAAGACACGCCCGGTGATACCCCTGGCCGCGAGCTTGAACTCCAGCAAGGGACTGCTCGTGAGATCTCCGGAATTCCAGACCACCGCCTGGTCGCCCACCACCTGCGGACGCTCGAGTTCGGTCTCGGTCCACAGGCCAGAACCGCCGAGGAAGAACCGCCGGTGCAGGATCGACAGGGACGTGAGCGGCTCGACGATCGATTCCGAGAAGAAGATGGTCAGCCGGCCGGGCGCGGCGATCATGTCGCAGACCGCATTGCCCTCCTGCACCCTGCGCCCGTGGGGAACAAGCCCGGCGACCCCCCCCTCAACCGGAATCCCAATCGGATCGGCATGCACGAAGAGGGCGGGCGCTACCCGATACGGGGGCGAGAAGTTCCCGACCATCAGAGCCATGAAGTCGTCGACGTCAAGGGTCTCGTCAGACAGCCCGAGGGCGACGGCGTAGATCCGCTCTGGCGGCGCGCGCTGGGCGACCCCTCGGTTTCCCGCCCTGTCGATCGCGGTCAGCCGGTACGTGCGCCCTGCCACGCGAAACATCGGGACGAGGACGTGCTGCTCTATGACGTCTCCGCCCCGCTGAAGCTGCAGACCCCCCACGGCCTCAGGCCCGTCCAACTCGACGAGCGTCCACGCCTCGAGGTTGGTGTCTTGGGCGCGAAGAGCCACGTTCATGAAGGCGTCGTCGACTTTCTCGCCGCCATCTACCTGCGGATTCCACCTGAGGTAGTCCGGGAAGGCAAAGACCTTCGACTTCCCGAACTCGGTCCCCGGCCCCGCCGAGAGGTCGCTGGCGAGCTCCATCTCGACGGCAGGTGGCGTCGTATCGACTACGACGCGGAACCGACGATCGCCGAGGCCGATCGTGTACTCTCCGTCGGGCAACAGCCACCCGAGATCATCCCGAGCGTTCCACTCGAGAGTGAACTCGCCGCCCGTCAGGTGGGTCGCCTCGAGCGTGCGGACGCGCACTCCAGATGAATTCTCGACCCACGCCGAAACGGTCGTGGGAGCGCTCGTCGCGTAGGAAATCACGACCACGTCCTGTACGCCGTCGCCATTCGGCGAGACGTACTCGGGTTCGCGCCGGGTATTGGAGATCACGGAGGAGCGAGACCATCCAAATCGGATGCGGTGCTCGCGAACGTTGCCCGCGAGGTCGCGGGCGACGAGGACGGCCTCGTACACTCCGTCACGCGCGGGCGTCCACTCCCCGAGAGCACCGGAGACGACGGATGCGGAGCCCCTCGCGACGACGCGCTCCAGCTCTCCGGGCGCATCGCGCCGTACGCGGATCTCGAAGCCATCGAAGTTCAGATCCGCCGCGGTGCCCCGGAAAGTGACGTAGGACTTGCCGGGCTCGCGAACGGCGGTCAGTCGCGCGGTGAGGTTCGCGAGCGAGCGGACGAGGTCCCAGTTCCAGGCATTGCTAGAGCTCGGCCAGCGCATGGCCCACGCGAAGGTCTCCAGCGGAGACCAGCCAGCCCAACCGAGCGCGTCTCCCCCGAAGGCCTCATGGAGAGGGAGAGGCGGAGCGCCATCCGCAGTCGAGAGCGCGAGCTGGGTACCGGACCCGCTCCAGCGTCCGCCGGGCTCGTAGATGAACGCGACGGCGAGCTCCGTGGGAGAAGCCGCGAGCGAGGCAAGGCCTCCGAATTGACCTTGTTCCTCGTCCGGTGCGAGGAACATCGGCCGAATCTCGAGCGTCGAGAGATCGACGTAGGAGATCCCCGTTTCCGCATGCGCGAAAGCGATCGCGCTGCCGTTGGCGGTCCAGGCGTGGCGCCACGCGAGGTCGTGATCGGGGTAGAAGACCGACCCCTCTGGCGCGACGATGACCCCTTCGCTGCCATCCCGGCGGTACAACCTGATCTCCCCGCCCCAGCTCAAGACCGAGACGTACTCACCATCGGGCGAATACGCGAACTCAGCGACGTCCTGGGTCGGGTGGAGGATGACACTCCCCGTTCCATCCGCGGCGACGGCCTTCACCCCTGAACGCGTCCGGATCAGGATCTCCGTCCCGTCGGGGTTCCAGACGACCGGGGCCAGGTAGTCGACGCCCTCCGGATCGCCGAGCTTCCGGAAGCTCCGGTCGGCGAGCGAGTAGACCATCAACGCGCCCTCGTTGGCCGGCCCGCTGACGAGGAACGCAACTCGACCGAGATCCGGAGAAACGGCCATGCGCCATGGCCGCTCGGCGGAGGTCGCGAGCGCTCCGGGAGGCGTCACGAAGGAATACGCTCCGCCGCCGATGGGAAGTGTGTAGATGCCGCAGATGCCGGACGCCACGCACCCGTATCCCGCGATACCCGAATCGTCCGGCATCGCGGCGAACGTCCACTCGAAGTACGAGGCCTTCGGAATCCGCCCCTCTAGTGACTCGGCGTCGATCAAGGCGGTGCCCGCGGCCGCCTCGAGGCGGGAGCGGTTGACGTCGAGCACGACGTCTGCCGTTCCGACCACGCGACGGGCCCCGCCTTGCGAGACCAGCAGCGTCATTCGATAGAGTCCGTCCGGCGCGACCACCCCGTCGGTCCTTCGCCCATCCCAGGCGATCGTTCCTGCGGCCTGCGCGGGCGGACCTTCGAGGCTTCGGACCGCGCGCCCTTCCGAGTCGGTCACCACTGCGGTGGCATCGCCGGGCTCGGCGAGTCGGTAGGCCAGCACCGTCTCGTCCCGGACGCCGTCGCCGTTGGGCGAGAAGTACGGTGGCACGGCGGCGACGTCGCCGTTCTGGACCATCACTGCACGGGTCGCCCGGTTGTTGTCGCCCCCTCTCTCCCGGAACCCCGTCGCGCTGACGACCGCCACGACCTCGTGCATCCCGCCCGTCGCGATCCAGGCGAACTCAGCCTCGGCAGCGGCACCCGGCGGAATCAGCGCCAGCTCACGCGACCCGAGGAGCTTTCCACCCGTCTCGGGCGCGCCGTCGTAGAGGCGAACCGCCGACGCGGGGGCTGCCTGGCCGCCGACGTTGGAGACCGAGACCACCACCGCGACCGATTCGTTCTCCCGAGGGAACGGGTTCGAGGGCCGAATCGAGCCTGAATCGACCGCGAGGTCCGGAAGGGACAGCACGGGGACGACCCGGACCACCGTGTTGTCCCCCTCGTCGAACTCGTCGACGGCGCCGTCCGGATCCACCTGAACGACGACCGTGATTTCCTGGTCCGTGGGCACCTGGTAGGTGGCTGCGATCTCGACCGATCCGTTCCCCGCGAGGCCGCTCACCGCCGACCTCGCGGCGAGGCGACCGGCTGCAGGATCTCCATCGAAGAAGGCGACGTCGAAGGGCCCCGCGGCGACTGCGCTTCCGTTGCGAACGACGACGCGAGCCTCGAACGAACCAGCCTCGAGGGCGGGATCCGGGGTTATCGTCAGATCAGCGGCCCGCGCGTAGAGGTTCGGGCGCGTGGATGGTGTCACCGACACCGCCGTGGTCGCCACGTTGTCGGCCGGATTCCGCTCCGCGGGATGAGCGGCATCGACCTCGACCGTCATCGTGCCGACCGCTTCCGGCCGCCACGTGACCCGGCGCTCCACCGCTCCACCCGAGGGGACCGAGAGGGCATCACCTTGGATGAGCGCTGCGAGCTGACCGCTCGCTCCCACGATGCGAACGCGGTCCACGACGCCGGACGCCGGTAGCGTCCCCCTGTTCCCTACCTTCCACGTGATAATCGCTGGGGATCCCTGCTCCGGAGACACGGGCGCCACTGCAAGATCCAGCACCACGAGATCCACGGACGGAACGCGCTGGATCTCGATGAAGGCGTCGTTGTTCGCTTCCGAAGCTTCGGGCTCGGGGCCCGCTCCCCGAATCGAGAGCCGAATGACCGCCGGCCACGAGCCGCCGCCGACCGGAACGTCGAGGGAGAGGCGGTGAAGTGACCCGGCCGGGAGCGTGATCCCGGTCTCCTCGGCGGCGAGCACGTCGCGAACGTACGCCGTGAGGATTGCGTTCGTGTCTACGCCGCCCGCGTTGCCGATCGACGCCTCGACCCGCACGGCCGTCGGGACGGAGTCCACCGTGGCCGGGGTCGCAAGGAGCGTCCCGGGCACGACGTACGGGTCGGCAAGCAGTGGCGTAGGGAGAATGCGGAGCGTGGCTCCGACGCGATTGTCGTCCTCCCTCGACTCGTCGATCACGCCGTCCGGATCGGCCACGACGAAGACCATGTCGTTGCCGGCACGACCGGCCGTGTCGAGCGTGAGCTGGAGCGCGCGGGTCTCACCTCCTCGGAGCGCGGCGATCGACGCCTCTTCGGAGAACGCCACGCCTGCCGAGTCGAACGCGCGGACCCGCACCGAAGCCGCGGTCCCTCGACCTTCGTTCCGGATGGTCGTCGTCAGGACGACCGGCTCTCCCTGAAAGACATCGGTTCTCGCAACCAGGACGGGACCGAGGGCAAGGTTGGGTGCGAGCAGCACTCGCAATGCCTCTACAGCCTTGGCGGTCTCGTGCACGGACGAGCTCCAACTGCCGTCCTCGCGCTGGCGGTTGAGAAGCGACTCTGCCGCCCACCCAGCGTCGTCCGGCCCCAGGACACCCCAGGCGTCCAGCGCGAGCACCGCCTCTGCAGTGAAGGAAGGGCCCGAGAAGAAGTCGTCGCCGAAAGACCCGTCCGAACGCCGGCTCGCTCTCAGGAAGGCGAGCCCCGCATCCCTCGACGCGGCAAGGCGAACGTCGATTGTCGATCCCGCGAGGGCGCGAAGGGCCCAAGCGGTGGGTTCCACGCTGCTTGGTGCTCCAGGCAGCCGGGGCCAGCCGCCGTCGCCGCGTTGAGCCGCGAGAAGGAACTCGATGAGCTCCGGCCGCTCCTCGAGGCGTCCTGCCGAACGTTCCGCGAGGGCGACGAGCGCCGAATCGATGACCGTCGAGCGATACCCTTTGGCCAGGCCATGGCCCCCGTCCGCGTTGGGCCCTGCGTAGGCGCCATCGGGCAGGCTACCCCGAACCATGGCCAATGCGTCGGCGCGGCGCGCTCGCGAATCGTCGTCGCCGGCAGGCGATTCTGCGAGCCACGACGCGCCGACCGTCATCGCCGCCTGCGCAGCGGGATCGCCGGCGTGGAGACTCAGGGCCCGCACCGCCGCCGCCGTGTCCCGCGTGACGGTGGTCGGATCGTCGGCCCAGCTCCCATCTCCCGCCTGTTGCGACAGGAGATACCCTGCGCCCCGCATGGGTGACCGATCCGAAGCGAGCGATCCAGATGGCTTCTCCACCCGGGTCGTCTCCATGACCGCGCGCCCGCGCGTCATGAAGAAGAAGCGGTTCGTCCATTCGCGGCGAACGGCATCGACGAATGCGATCTGGTCGGCGGTGGGTTTGACGCCCAGCGGCGTCAGGACCGCGAAGGCGGACCGGAAGATCTTCTGCGAGGCATTCACCGAGGGGATGCGCGCGCCTTCGACGGCGATGACATCGCCCACCGCTACAGGAAAGGCGGCAGCCGATACTCGAGTGCCGTCCTGTGGCGGGAGAGCATCCGCAGACTGCGAGCTTCCCGCCTCCGGCTCGAGGAGCGTGAACGGCGGAACCTCCTCCTTGCCGAGGAAGCCCATCAAGTAGAGGTCGAGCGCGGAGTACCGCTTCCGAGATGCGTCCGCGACGAACCGCCCCGCCCCGGCATCGCGCCAGTCGGCGCCGTACAGGACCGAGGCGTCCGAGTCGAGGAAGTAGCTCCAGTGAGACCCGTCGTGCCCGAGGAGAGCACGGCTCGTCTGGCCAGTGCGCCTGTCACGGAAGGCGACGCGCGCGGCCCACTGATGAGCGATCTCGTGGGCGACGGTCGCGACGGCCGCGTCGAAGCCGCCTTGCTGGACCCCAGGTACGAGTGAATGGACGTCGATCACCGCCTTGAGGCGCGCGGAGCTCCCGAACTCCGAGCCGAGGTCGAATCGCTCGATCCCGATTCCGCT
Source organism: Anaeromyxobacter sp. (assembly GCA_037442705.1). Classification (GTDB taxonomy): domain Bacteria; phylum Myxococcota; class Myxococcia; order Myxococcales; family Anaeromyxobacteraceae; genus Anaeromyxobacter. The sequence goes on along the minus strand of JBBIPT010000004.1, from coordinate 9,803 downwards.
GACGTCGTTCCGGACTGGCCAGTGTGTCCCGAGCACTTCCCCTGGGCTCTGCCGTGAGAGATCGATCGGGAAGGTCGGGAAGAGGATCAGGAAGTCGTAGGCGTCGCGGTGGGTCGCGTAGAAGGCCTTCGCCGCCGTCGCTCGCGCGGGCCAGGCGCCGGGGCCGTAGGCGGTGGGATCGGCGCGAAGGAAGGCTACGTGTCCGGTGTCCTGAGCCGTCGCCGGCGAAGGCCAGGCGCCGCCGCTCAGCAGCGCCGAGAGCACGCCGACGATAGCGACGCGGGTGCAGCGCATCCGCCCCTCCACCTGCAACGTCCGGTGGGTGCAGGGCCTGCACTCGCCGGCATTCGGTACGCCCTAGGACCCCCGAGGGTCCGGGCTTCTGCTCGCTCGCCTTGCGGTCGAGGTCGCTCTTTTCGTGCCGTAACGGGGCAGGATGGACGATTCGTGAAAGACCTGTCAAGACTGACGGTCAAGTGCCCAGGATCGCGGGCTGTTCGTCCACACGCGCGGTGCGGCACGCTACAACCACCCCTCTCTGGGTTTGCTTCAGGTCAAGGCCGCACCCCCTCGCCCCGGGCGGGGCTCTCTCGGCCTGATCCGGCGAGCGTTTCACGCGGTGGCCGCCATCGGATGAAGGCGGCGTGTGCGGTGCTCGACGGCGGCGAGAACGCCATGGACCCCGCCCAGGCCTCGCCTTCCAATTCGTCTCCGAGCGCTACGCCCGCCGCTCGACCGCCGTCACCACTACGCCCCGGGCGGCCCCCCGGAGCGTCTTGCGGACGATCGGCCGGCTCTTGCTCCGGCGGGCGACCTCGACGAAGCCGAGGTCGCGGAAGGTGGAGGCGGACCCGGTGTAGACCCACGCGTCCGCGACCTTCCCGCGGTAGTCCACGGGATAGGCCTCGACCGCCCTCGCGCCGGCGGCGCGGGCATGCCGCAGGGCGGCCCGGACGAGCGCGCGGGAGAGCCCTTTCCTCCGGTGGGACCGCGCCACGAAGAAGCAGGTGATCGACCAGACCGGCGTGCCGTCCACCGGCGCGAGGGTCCGCGAGCGGCCGAGCACGGGGTAGGCCTCCCTCGGCTCCACCGCGATCCAGCCGGCCGGGGCACCGTCCACGTAGGCGAGGAGCCCGGGGACGGTCCCGCCCCTCACCCAGGCCTCCTGCCGCCGCCGGTTCCCCTCCCCCTTCCCCTCCGTCCACTCCGGCCTGGGCAGCTTCCACCAGGTACACCAGCAGCCGGCACACGCCCCCTTCGCTCCGAAGAGCCGCTCGAGGTCCTGCCAGCGGTCCGGCGTCAGCGGGTGGACGACCGCGCGCCGCGCGCCGCCACCCCCGAGCGTCGCGCCCGCCTTGCGGGGAACCGAGGACGTCTTCATCCGCCGATCCCCATCATCGGCAGGAGCACGAGCCGGTCCTCCGGCCGGTCCATGGAGTGGCGGGGCCCCTTCCGCGCGAGGGCGCCGCGCACCGCCGCCTCGACCTCTCCGTCCGTGGCCCCGCCGCGCAGGAGGTCGCGCAGGGAGACCCGGGAATCGCCCCCGAGGAGGTAGGCGATGATCCGCCCCTCGCTGTCCTTCAGCGGTTGCACGGACCTCTCTCTAGCGGGGTCCGTGGACCCCGTCGAACGCCCCGGAGGGGCGTCCGCCCGATCCGATGGCCGGCCGCTCACCCCTCGGCGCGGGCCTCGACGGGGCGTCGGGGAGCGGGCCCTCCGCGAGCGCCCCCGCGGGCTCCCCGCTATAGTGACCCGGCCTTCGGTACGCCAACCCACGAGGATCGACATGCGCAAGGCCACCCTCACCCTCCTTCTTTCCACCGCCGGCCTGCTCGGGGCCGCCGGCTGCCGCCACGCCGCCCCGGCGGCGCCCGGCCCTGCCGCCTGGAAGCTCGACGAGTCGCGGCTCACCGCGCCCATCCGCTTCCAGGCCTCCGACCTCGATCCGGCGAAGCGCCCCTGCGACGACTTCGCCGGATGGGCGAACGACCGCTGGCTCGCGGCGAACCCGATCCCGGGCGATCAGACCCGCTGGGGCGCGTTCGACGTCCTCCGGCAGCGGTCCCTCGACGTCCAGCGCCAGCTCGCCGAGCGCGCGGCCGCGGCGCCGGCCCCCTCGGGCATCGAGCGGATCGTCGCGGACCTCTGGGTGTCGGGCATGGACGAGGCCCGCATCGAGGCGAAGGGGCTCGCGCCGCTCCGGGACCGGCTCGCCGCCGTCGACGCCCTCGGAAACGGGCCGGCCATCGCCGCCTGGCTCCGCGACGTCGCCTCGCGGGGCGAGAACCCCCTCTTCGCCTTCGGACCGGAGGCGGACTTCAAGGACTCGTCCATGAACATCGCCTACGCCCTCCAGGGAGGGCTCGGGCTCCCGGACAAGACCTACTACTTCGCCGCGGACAAGCAGCCCATCCGCGAGGCGTACGAGCGCCACGTCGCGAAGGTCCTCGCGCTCTCGGGCGTGCCTCAGGCCGAGGCGGAGGCCCGCGCGAAGACCGTGCTGGCCTTCGAGACGCGCCTCGCCGGCGCCTCCAAGTCGCAGGAGGACCTCTCCCGCGACGTCTCGCTCTACTACAACCCGGTCTCTCCGGCCGACGCGGACGGCCTCACCCCGAACTTCCCGTGGACGGCCTTCTTCGCGTCCCAGGGGATCGACGCGCCGAAGACCTTCTCCCTCGCGGTCCCCTCCTTCCACGCGGAGGTGAGCAAGATGCTCGGGGACGTGCCGGCCGCGGAGTGGCGCACCTACCTCCGCTTCCACCTCGTGGACGACGCCTCCCCCTTCCTGGGACGAGCCTTCGTCGAGGAGAACTTCGACTTCTACCGGAAGACGCTCGCGGGCCAGAAGGAGCTCCAGCCGCGCTGGAAGCGCGTCCTCGGCGCCATCGAGACCGGGGCGGGCGAGGCCATGGGCCAGCTCTACGTCGCCGCCGCCTTCCCTCCGTCCTCCAGGGCCCGCATGGAGACGCTCGTCGCGAACCTCGGCCAGGCGCTGAAGGCCCGGATCGAGGCCCTCCCCTGGATGAGCGACGCGACGAAGGCGAAGGCCCTCGCGAAGTGGGCGACCTTCACGCCGAAGATCGGCTACCCGTCGAAGTGGCGCGACTACACCGGGCTCGCCACGGCCCGCGACGACTACCTGGGGAACGCGCTCGCCGCCCGGTCCTTCAACTACCGCTGGGCGATCGGGAAGATCGGCAAGCCGGTGGACCGGACCGAGTGGGGGATGACCCCGCAGACCGTGAACGCCTACTACAACCCGCTCCAGAACGAGATCGTCTTCCCCGCGGCGATCCTCCAGCCGCCCTTCTTCGACCCCACCGCCGACGACCCCCTGAACTACGGCGCGATCGGGGCGGTGATCGGCCACGAGATGACCCACGGCTACGACGACCAGGGCGCTCGCTTCGGCCCGACCGGCCTCTTCGAGCAGTGGTGGACCGAGGAGGACGCCATCCGGTTCAAGGCGCGCACGGACCAGCTCGTCCGGCAGTACGACGCCGTGGAGGCCGCGCCCGGCCTGAAGGTGAACGGGCGGCTCACGCTCGGCGAGAACATCGCCGATCTCGGTGGGCTCGCCGTCGCCTTCGACGCGATGAAGCGGGCCGCGGCCGGCGCGCCCGACCCGAAGACCGGCGGCCTCACCCGCGAGCAGCGGCTCTTCCTCGGATGGGCGACCGTCTGGAGGGCGCAGATGACCCCGGAGCTGCTGAAGGTGCGCCTCGTGTCCGACCCCCACTCGCCGCCCCGCGTCCGCGCGAACGCGACCCCGCGGAACATCCCGGCCTTCGCCGCGGCCTTCGGCTGCAAGGCCGGGGACCCGATGGCCCACGGAGGAGAGGACCTCGTCGTGATCTGGTGACCGCGAGGGCCCGGGCCGCGAGGCCCGGGCCGGCCCGCTACGGGCCGGTTCGCCGGAAGAGATCCACGACCGCGCCGGCGCGCCCCGCCACCCGGGCCCGTCCCCGGGCCCACTCCCGGAGCGCCTTGATCTGCTCCTCGTAGGTCTTGAAGAGCGGCACGACGTCCTGGGCCACGCGCCGGAGGTCGCCCGTCTCGAGCTCCCTCCCGAGCGCGTAGGCCCGGTGGAGCGCGCCGACGACGACCTGCTCGAGCTCGGCCCCGGAGAAGTCCGGGGTGAGATCGGCGACCGCCCCCACGTCGACGAGGGCCGGGTCGCGCCCGCGCCGCGCGAGGTGCAGGGCGAGGATCTCCCGGCGCGCGCCCGCGTCCGGGAGGTCCACGAAGAAGAGCTCGTCGAAGCGCCCCCGGCGCAGGAGCTCGGGCGGCAGCCGGGTCACGTCGTTCGCGGTCGCGACGACGAAGACCGGCCCCCTCCGCTCCTGCAGCCAGGTGGAGAAGGCCCCGAGGAGGCGGGCGGCGCGCGGATCCGCGCCGTCCGCCGCGCTCGATCCGGCGAACCCCTTCTCGATCTCGTCCACCCAGAGCGCCACCGGGGCGAGGGCCTCGGCCGCCTCCAGCGCCCGGTGGAGGCTCTCCTCCGCCCCGGCCGCCCCGAGCACCCTCGGCAGATCGAGCCGGAGGATGGGCACGCCGAGCCGGGAGGCGGCGGCCTTCGCGGCGAGCGACTTCCCGCAGCCCTGCACGCCGACGAGGAGCACGCCGCGCGGCGGCGGCAGCCCGTAGCGCGAGGCGTCGGGATCGAAGGCGAGGGCCCGCTCCTCCATCCACTCCTTGAAGCCGGGCAGCCCCCCGAGGTCCTCCGGCCGGTCGGGCGACTCCACGAGGTCGAGCCCGAGGTCCCGCGCGAGGAGCCGCTTCTTCTCCTCCGCGATGATCGCCGCCCCCTCGTGGCCGAGCCCCGGATCCCTGCGGAGGGCGCGGGTGAAGGCCCTGCGGGCCTGCGCCTCGGAGAGCCCCCGCGCCGCGACGAGGGCCCGGTGGCGCACCTCCGGGGGGACGGGCGCCGGCTTCTTCGGATGGGCGAGGCCGGCCTGCACCGCGTCGAGGAGCGAGGCGAGCTCCGCGTCGTCGGGCAGCGGGAGCCGGACCGCCGCGGCGTCCCCCGCGAGCCCGTGGGGAAGCTCGAGGGCCGGGGCCACGACCGCGAGGCAGCGCCCCTCCCCGCCGAGCCGCGGGAGGAGGTCCCGCAGCTTGCGGGCCACGAGCGGATCCCGGAGCGCCTGGTGGAAGTCGAGCGCCACGGCGATCGCCGGTCCCTCGACCCGGACGAAGGCGTCGAGGAAGGCGGCGGGATCCTTCGCGGCCGGCGCCGCGTCCACGAGCCCCCGGTGCGCCGTCCAGACGAGCGCCTTCGCGTCGAAGCCGGCCGCGGCCGCCTCGCAGAGCGAGATCGCCCGCTCCTCCTCGGCGGTGACGAGGTAGACGATCGGCGTCCCGGCCGACCAGAGCTCCGCGATCTCCGACGCCACGCTCACGGCGCGCCCTCCGCGTCGGCGGTGGCCCTCATCGCCTCCTCGAACGAGGTGGCCCCCGCGGCCACCTTCCGGATCGCGTGCTCGCGCAGGGAGCGGAGCCCGTCCTGGCGGGCCGTCCTCGCCAGCGCCTCGGGGGTCGCCCCCTCCGCGACGAGGTGCCGGAGCCTCGGGTTCACGCCGAGGACCTCGAAGATCCCGCTCCGGCCGTAGAAGCCGGTGTAGCGGCACTTCGTGCAGCCCTCGCCGCGGCGGGCGAGGAGCTTGCCCGCGTGGTCCTCGGGGTGCGGGACGCCGAGGGCGTGGACCTCGTCCGCGGTGAGCGGGACGTCCACCGCGCAGGCCGGGCAGACCTGACGGACCAGGCGCTGCGCGGCGATGCCGGTGAGCGTCGCCGCCACGAGGAAGCTCGGCACGCCGAGGTCGCGGAGCCGGGCGATCGCGCCCACCGTGTCGTTCGTGTGGAGGGTGGAGAGGACCATGTGGCCGGTGAGGGCCGCCTGGACCGCCTGGGCGGCCGTCTCCCCGTCCCGGATCTCGCCGACCATCACGACGTCCGGGTCCTGGCGGAGGACGTGGCGGAGCGCCTCGGCGAAGCCGGTGCCGGTCTTGGGGTTCGCGGCGATCTGGTTGAAGTCCTCGTGGACCATCTCGATGGGGTCCTCGACGGTCACGACGTTCACCTCGGGCGAGGCGAGCGCCTGGAGGGCCGAGTAGAGGGTCGTCGTCTTGCCGCTGCCGGTGGGGCCCGTCACGAGGACGAGCCCGTGGGGGCGGAGGAGCCAGCGCTCGAACGTCTCGCGCTCGTCCGGGAGGAAGCCGAGCTCGGAGAGGTCCCGGACGAGGACGTTCGGGTCGAGGACGCGGACCACGATCTTGTCGCCGAAGGTGGTCGGGATCGTGGAGACGCGCAGCTCCATCTCCGCCTCGCCGCGCGCGGTGCGGATGCGGCCGTCCTGCGGCCGGCGCAGCGAGATGTCGAGCCGGCTCATGATCTTGAAGCGGTTCGCGATGGCGCCGTGGACCGCCTTGGGGATCCGGTGGATCGGGTGGAGGATGCCGTCGATCCGCATCCGGATGACCGACTCCTCCCGCCGGGGCTCGATGTGGATGTCGCTCGCCCGCTGCTCGAAGGCGTAGTGGAGGAGGTACTCCACCGCGGCCACCACCGGCTCGGACGACGCCTCGAGGGCGTCGATCCCGGCGAGGTTCACGAACTGCTCGAGGTTCGTGACGTCGGCCTTGCTCGCGTCCTGGAGCTGGACGTGGGCGTCCTTGATCTGCTGGCGGAAGCCGTAGATCTCGGCGATGGCCCGGTGGATGTCGGAGGGCGCGGACAGGACCGGCTCGATCTCCGACCCGGTGAGGCTCCGCAGGTTCTCGAAGAGCTCGCGGTCGAAGGGATTCGCCGAGGCGACGACGAGGGCGCCGTTCTTCCGCTCGAGCGGGAGCACCGCGTGCTTGCGGGCGAACGGCTTCGAGAGGGTCCGGGTGATGAGCTGGGCGTCGAGCTTCAGCGGATCGATCTTCCGGTACGGGATCCCGACGGCCTGGGCCACCGCCTGGGTGGCCTTGTCCTCGTCCACGAGCTCCGACTCGCGCCGGGCGTCGGGAAACCCGAAGGAGGCGAGGACCTCGACGGGAGAGAGCTCGGCGCGGCGCAGCGCCCGCCCGCCCCCGCGAGACGACTGGTCGCGCAGGAGCCGGGCCCGCTGCACGTTCTCCCGCGCGAAGGCGGTCTTCCGCTGGTCGTCCGTGAGGACCCCCGACTTCGCGAGGAGGTCCGCCACGAACTCGAGCGTGTATTCGATGGCTCGCCGGTTCCGGGACACGCGGCCGAAGTCTAATACGCCCTCGGCTTCCCTAGAAGTTCCGGGCGTGTAGGTGCGGCTCCCCCGGCGCGAACGGGGGACGTGGGGATGCGCGGCGGTCTCTCTCGCCCGACCGGGCGAGGCGTCAGATCGCTCAGCCGACGGGGCCGCAAGACGGTGCGGCCGGGAACGACCCCCCGCCCCCGCCCCCTCCGCCCACGGCCGCCGGGCGCGAGATCCGGCGGCTCACCTTCGACCCTCCGCAGGACGGGCACTTCACCTCGGCCTCGTCCGACTTCCGGATGATCAGCTCCTCGAAGGACTTCCCGCAGGGGGCACAGGCGTACTCGTAGATGGGCATCGCCGCCTTGGAGCCCCCCTCCTCGAAAAGGATTCGTCCGCCGGACGGGGGGAACCAGGTCCCGCGTCAGCGCCGCCGCCGCGCCGCCTTCCCCGCCCTCGCGCGGGGCGCCCTGCCCTGCGGCTCCCCGGCGAGCCGATCCCGCTCCCGGTCGTAGAGCCGGATGGCGTCGCGGAGCACCTGGAGGGCCTCCGAGCGCCCCTGGGGCGCCTCGACGAGGACCTTCTTGTTCTCGAGCTGCTTGTAGTCCTGGAAGAACCGCTGGAGCTCGCGGAGCCGGTGGGACGGGATCTGGGAGATGTCCGAGAACTCCGCCCAGTTCGGATCGTCGGCGTGGACGGCGATGAGCTTGTCGTCCTCCCCCTTGTCGTCCCGCATCTTCATCACCCCGATGATCTTCGCGCGCATGATCGAGAGCGGCTGGATCGCCTCGGAGCAGAGGACGAGGACGTCGAGCGGATCCCCGTCGTCGCAGTAGGTGCGGGGCACGAACCCGTAGTTCGCGGGGTAGTGGACGGCGGAGAAGAGGATCCGGTCCACGACGAGCAGCCCCGTCCGCTTGTCGAGCTCGTACTTCACCTTGGAGCCGGTCGGGATCTCGATGATCGCCGGGATCGGCTCCTCCACGTAGCGCGGCAGCGCCACGTCGTGCCACGGATGATGGGCCACGTCCCCTCCTTCGCCGCGAGGCGGCGGTTCCCGGCGCCGCGCTCCCCCGGTGGCGGCGAGGCCGGACCTGCGATCCGGGCGCTACCGCTCCCGGGTCTCGGCCTGCGTCACGCGCGTGCCCGGGGGCACGCTCGTGGTGAGCCAGACGTTGCCGCCGACCGAGGATCCCTTGCCGATCGTGATCCGGCCGAGGATGGTCGCCCCTGCGTAGACGACCACGTCGTCCTCCACGATGGGGTGGCGGGCGATCCCCTTGATCGGCTTCCCGTGCTCGTCGAGCGGGAAGCTCTTCGCGCCGAGGGTGACCCCCTGGTAGAGCCGGACCCGGTCTCCGAGGACGGCCGTCTCGCCCACGACGACGCCGGTGCCGTGGTCGATGAAGAGCTTCTCCCCGATGGCCGCGCCCGGGTGGATGTCGATCCCGGTGATGGTGTGGGCGTGCTCCGTGATGATCCGGGGGATGAGCGGGACGCCGAGGACGTGGAGCTCGTGGGCGATCCGCTGGTTCGTCACGGCGAAGATCCCCGGGTAGGCGAAGATCGCCTCGTCCCGGCTCTTCAGGGCCGGATCGCCCTCGTAGGCCGCCTCCACGTCGGAGTGGACGAGCCGGCGGATCGCGGGGATGCGGCCGAGGAACGACCTCGTCGCCGTCTGGGCCACCTCCACGCAGTGGTCGCACGCCTCGTAGTCGTGCCGCTCGCAGAAGGCGAGGCCGCGGCGGATCTGCTCCTCCAGGCTCCGCATCGCCCGGGCGAGCGTCGCCCCGACGAAGTAGTGGAGGCTCTCGTCGTTCATGTCGCTCGTCCCGAAGTACCCGGGGAAGAGCACGGAGCGGAGCTCCTCGACGATCCGGATCACCTCGTCGCGGGAGGGGAGCACGATCCGCCCTCCGGGGAACTTCGCGAGCTCCTTCGCCTCGTCGCAGAGCGCGTCCACGACGGGTGCGAGGGCGACCATGTCCACGGCGGGGGGCTTCGACGCGGCGCTCACCTGACCTCCTCGGACGGGAAGGTCATTCGATAACCCGGCCCGGGCCGGGACGCCAGTCGGCAGGGTCGGATCCCGCCTCCTCCGCGAGGGCCTCGTCGATCTCCTCCTCGCTGATCTCCGCCTCGCCGGGGGCCCCCGCCTCGACGCCCCCGGCCGGCCCGCTCCCGGGCGGGTGGAAGAAGGCGTGGACCCGCTCCGCCTGCCGCGGGCCGAACCCCTCCACCGCCGCGAGCTCCGCGGCCGAGGCCTCCTTCACGCGGCGGAGGGACCCGAAGTGGCGCAGGAGCGCCCGCTTGCGCCCCTCGCCGATGCCCGGGATCTCCTCGAGGACGCTCCGCAGGGTCCGCTCCCTCCGGAGCTTCCGGTGGAACGTGATCGCGAAGCGGTGCGCCTCGTCCCTCAGGCGCGCGAGGAGGAAGAGCTCGGCGGAGTTCTGGCGGAGGACGATCGGGTCCTTTCGCCCCGGGAGGAAGACGCGCTCGGGGCTCCGCGCCGACTCGGCGACGTAGCCACGGTCCGCCGCCTCGGCCGCCTCGGCGAGCGCCGCCCCGGCCCGGCGCGCCCCCCGCCGCGCGA
>JBBIPT010000003.1:0-42600 GCA_037442705.1 Anaeromyxobacter sp. | reverse complement strand
CACGCGGGGGCGCCCCGCGCCCCGGAGCGACTCCGCGAGCGCGCGCGCCCGCTCGACGTCGAGGTCGGCGACGAGGACCTCGTCGCTCGCGGCGCAGGTCTCGACGAGGTCGCGGACCGTGATCCGGCCCATCGCCCCGGCCCCCCCGACCACCGCGAAGGTCCGGGGCGGAGCCCCGGCCGGCTCGCGGGCGCTCACCAGGATGCGCGCCGGGCTCTCGACCGTCTTCACGGCTCACCCCTCCGTGGGCGGGGCGACGAGCGAGGACCGCAGGTAGACGAAGGGCACGCCGCTCTGCAGGTAGTTCTCGACGCTCTCGACGATCGTGGCCGCCTTCATCCAGGCCGGCCCCGTTTCGACGACGCGGGCCTCGATGAGCGTGGAGAGGAAGGCGAAGCCGAGCCACTCGCTCCGGGCGCGGAAGGCGTCGAGGACGAGCCCCTCGACCTCCGCCTGGTTCTTGAGCTGCGGCGACACCGCCATCGCCTGGAGGTAGACGGCGTTGTTGTCGCCGTAGCTCGGGTCGTCGCGGATCCCGAGCTCGTCGTGGTTCTCGAGCGGGCTCCCGACCGCGTAGGCGACGAGCCGGCCGGACACCCTGTCCCGGAGCCCCAGCCCGACGGACCGGAGCTGGCCCAGGGTCGCCTCGAGGGCGTCCGGCGGGTACTGGAGGAGCGTCCGCCGGTCCCGGTTGTCGCCGTACTGCTCCGCCTCGAGCGCGAAGACCTGCGGCAGGAGCTGCGGGGCCTGCGGGCCGGTGAGGTCCACCACGTCTAGCGTCCCCGGCGGCAAATCGAGTGTGCCGACGCGCACCTCGGGGCCCGTGACGACGCCCGACGGCGCCTGGGCGCCCACGAGGTCGGCCACCGCCCGGCGCAGGAGGTCCACCGCCTCCCGGATCGCCGACGGCTCCATGTCGTACCGCGGGTAGAAGCGGAGGGTCCGCTCGCCGGCGGGGAGGAGGATGAGGCCGTTGCGGAAGGCCCGTTCGCGGAGCCACGCACGCCAGTCCGGACGGACGACGTCGAACGCGAGGAGGCACCCCTCGCCGCGGACGCTCTGGACGATGTCCTTGAACTCCTTCGCGAGCTGGTCGAGCCCCTCGCGCGCGAGCGCCCCGGTCCTCCTCACCTGCTCGAGGTCGAGCCGGTCGAGGTACCCGAGGAGCCGCAGCATGCCGACCGAGTCGCCCTCCCAGGTCGTGTTGAACTTCTTCTCCTCCTGGAAGAACGTCGCGAGATCCTCGCTCACGAAGAGCAGGCCGTTCTGCGCCTTCTTCGCCCAGATGACGACGTCCGGCGGGCAGGGGAGGTCGAAGAGCTCGTGGGCCCAGAGGCGCCCGGCGGCGCCCCAGCCCGTCTGCACCTCGTCGAACATGAGGGGCACGTCGTAGATCCGGGTGAGCAGCCGCAGGCGCTGGAAGAAGCTCGACGAGGCGAGCCGCAGCCCGCCCTCTCCCTGGATCGGCTCGACGAGGACGCCGGCCACGCGCTGGGCGCGCCGGAGCACGGACGGGTCGAGGAGCGCCCGCTGTAGGTCGACGAACTGCTGGATCAGGACGGGCCAGGTGGACCGGTCCGCGGGGAGGCGGGCGAGGAGCTGGTCGCAGGCCTCGAGCTGCCGCCGGAACTGCTCGAGCGGCCGGGGCGAGCCCGGGACGCGGCCGGTCACGAGGAGGGTCCAGATCTGCTCGAGGCTCTTCTCGTCGCGGCGCTGCGTGCGCCACTTCGAGCGCGGATCCTCGACGGGGAAGAGGACGTGGGGCCAGTCGAAGGTCGGGAAGCCGAGGCGCGCCTTGCGACGGTGGGTCGCCGCGAGGCTGCCGAGGGTGCGGCCGTGGAAGGCCCCCTCGAAGGAGATGATGAAGAAGCCCTGCTTGTCGGCGGACGCCTCCGACCCGTCCGCGGGGCCCGTCTTCACGCGGTTCAGGAGGCCGGCCTTCACCGCGTTCTCGACCGCCTCCGCGCCGGTGTTCACCACGAAGAAGCGCGGAGTCCCCGCGGGGGCGATGCGGGAGAGCGCGGCCTTCAGGCGGAGCGAGAGGACGGTCTGGTACTCGGAGTGGGCGTAGCGGGACGCGACGAAGGGGAGGCCCCGGAGCACGCTCGCGACGACCTGCTCGTCGTTCTCCCCGAAGGGCTGGGAGGCGATGAGCGCCCCGAGATCCATGAAGCGGTAGGGCTCGCCGCCGGCGTCGCGATCGACGGTCGCGAGGTACGGACCGACGCTCTCGGCGGGGTCGAACGCGACGGGGAGCGAGTAGAAGAGGCCGTTCGCGGCGGCGTCGAGGGCGGCCTGGCTCGCCGGCAGGTCGCGGGCGACGGCCTCCGCGAGCGAGCGGTCTGGATCGGCGAAGCGGGGCGGCAGGTGGACGTGGACCTCGCCGGCGCGGTAGCGCGCCTGGAGGGCGGAGACCCGCTCGAGGTAGCGGCACGCCTCGGCGTGGGCCGCGGCGAGCGGATCGGGACGAGCGGCGGCCGAAGGCGCCGGGGTGGAGGAGGCCTGGCCGCGCCGGCCGGGCTCTGCCCGCTGGGTGGGCATCTCGATGGTGTCCATGGGAATGACCGGTTGTTCATTGATGGGTGCCCCTGGGGCGGAACCCCCGGGGCCTCGGTGCGGCTAGCTTGAGCACCGCCCGTGCCACGGTGCATCCGGCCCGTCGGGGAGAGTCCCGGTGCACCCAGCAGGCCTGAGGATTCAACCCCTTCCATCGCGCTTCAGGGGCGGGACTCCCGAGTCGGGGGGCATGCGCCGTTGCCGGGCATGCAGGGCGGCATCGCCGCCGTCATGCGAGAGTGCCCTGGATTACCCCGAAGGGGCGCAGGGCCCGGGTGGGGCGGGAGGGGAAAGGGCGAGGGCCCCCGGCGCTCGCGGGGGCCCTCCGGTGCTGCGGACGGCGGGGTGTGGCCGGCTAGAAGAAGACCACGACGCCCGTCGAGACGAGCGAGTTGGACTTGCCGAAGTCGGGGCTCGCCCCTCCCGTCAGGGCGTCCTTGTTGCCGAACACGTTCTTCGTCGCCCCGTCGTAGCGGTACTCGGCCTTGAAGGTGGCGTTCGCGTTGATGGCGTAGTTGAAGCCGACCGTGATGGCGTAGCGGTCGGTGCCCTTCTCGGGATCGCCGCCGAGCTGGTCCGGGCCGAGGCCGTTCGCGGCGTCGGCGAAGTTCCAGTCGAACAGGCCGCCACCGTTCTCGGAGTTGAGGATGTAGTCGCCGCGGAGGACGCCCTCGAACCTCGGCGTGAACTTGTACGCCGCCAGCGCCGAGGCGCCGTACCACCTCGCATCGCGGAGCTCACCGGTGGCCGGGTCGGGGGTGATCGCCGCGTCGGCCTGCTGGCCGTAGGTGAGCTGGCCGAAGAGCGAGAGATCCCCGCGGGTGTACCAGGCGTCCACCTCGAAGGTGGCGGCGAGGGTGTCCTTCGGGTCGTAGGGCTCGCTCGTGACGGGGTTCACGTCGTCCGCCCGGAAGTTCGTCTTCGGGCCGAGGAGGCCGGCGAACCCGAAGCCGAGGAACTCGCTCACCTCGTAGTCGCCGCGGAAGACGAGCGACGGCACGTTCTCGCCGACGTTCCGCACCGAGGTGTTCACGTTCACGACGGCCGCCTTCATCGCGACGTCGCCCAGCGAGAACTCCAGACCCGCGCCGACGTAGGCCGACGGCAGCGTGAAGTCGAAGAGGAGGTTGTGGGTGATGAGCTTGTTCTGGGTCGGCGGGAGGTACTCGTATCCCTGCCAGTCCGGGATCTGGCCGGCGAGCAGCCGGACGTCCCCCTTGAGCGGGATGGAGACCGTCGCCTCGTGGACGATGCTCGCCTCGCCCATCACGTCGCCGGTCGAGCGGTGGGGGCCGATGGTCAGCCGGTAGCGCGTGCCGCCGTCGGTCTCCTTCTGGACGTCGAGCGCGACGGCTCCGAAGTAGGAGTTGTCGTAGCCGTAGGACTCCTTGTCGATCGGCACGAGGAACTGGAACGTGCCGCGCTCCTTGTTCACGTTGTAGACGTAGTTCACGTCGGCGTAGCCCGAGATCTTGAAGCCCTTGAGGCCGCTCTCGTCGCGGGTGTCCTCGAGCGCCTCGGTCTTGACGACGACGCGGTTCAGCTCCGCCTCCTGCTCGGCGGTCATGCCCTGCCTGGCCGCCTTCGGCTGGTCCTTCTTCGGTTCGGTGGCCTGCGCCGCCGCGATCGCCGGGAGCGCGAACGCCGCCGTCAGCGCCAGGGTCATGACTCTCGTGGTTCTCATGTGGGCTCCTCTGCTGGTGGAACGGGGACTCGGGCTTCCGGCTTCATGCACGTTGCGCTGCGGCCATCTCCGCGGCGCGGCGCCGCTCGGCGCGGGAGATGAGGAGGCTCCCGGCCACCACGCCCATCGACACCACGCCGATGATGATGGTGGCCGCCGCGTTGATGTCGGGCCGCATGCCCAGGCGGGCCCGGGAGAAGATGACGAGGGGCATCGTGGTCGCCCCCGGCCCGGAGAGGAAGGCCGAGAGCACCACGTCGTCGAGGGACAGGGTGAAGGTGAGGAGGAACGACGAGAGGAGGGACGGGACGATGAGCGGCAGCGTCACCAGGAAGAAGACCTGGATCGGCCGGGCGCCGAGATCGGTCGCCGCCTCCTCGAGCTCGGGGTTCAGATCCTGCAGGCGCGCCTGGATGACCACGGTCGCGTACGCCATCCCGACGAGCAGGTGGCCCAACCAGATGGTGAGGAGCCCGCGCTCGGGGAAGCCGAGCCAGCGCTGCATCGTCACCAGCATGAAGAGGAGCGAGAGCCCGATGATCACCTCGGGCATGACGAGCGGCGCGTTCACCATCCCGGAGAACATCGTGCGCCCGAGGAAGCGGCGGTACTTCACGAGCGTGAACGCGGCGAGGGTGCCGAGGACGATCGACCCGATCCCGGTGTAGAAGGCGATCCGGAGCGAGAGCCACAGCCCCTCCAGCAGCTCCTCGTCCTGGAGGAGGCCCCGGTACCAGCGCAGCGACGCTCCGCCCCACACGACCGGGAGCGGCGAGTCGTTGAAGGAGAACAGGACGAGCGCGACGATCGGCAGGTACAGGAAGACGAAGGCGGCGCCGATCCACCCCCGCCCGAAGAGCTTGTAGTAGCGGGTGGGGACGAGGGGCCGGCGGGCACTCACGCGCGCGCCTCCTTCGCCTCGGCCTGGTACCTGTTGAACAGGGCGAGCGGCACGATGATGATCAGGATCACGACGACGGCCACGCTCGACGCCCTCGGCCAGTCCTGGTTCGAGAAGAACTCGTCCCACAGGACCCGGCCGATCATCAGCGTGCGTGGGCCGCCGAGCAGCTCGGGGATCACGAACTCGCCGATGCAGGGGATGAAGACGAGCATCGAGCCGGCGATGATCCCGGCCTTCGAGAGCGGCACCGTGATCTTCCAGAACCCGACCCAGGGCGTCGCGCCGAGGTCGGCCGCCGCCTCGAGGAGCCGCAGGTCCATCTTGGACAGCGTCGCGTAGAGCGGCAGGACCATGAACGGCAGGTAGGTGTAGACCATGCCGACGGCCAGCGAGAACGGCGTGTTCATGAACTTTCCGGGCGCGCTGATGAGGTCGAGCCGGAGGAGGAGGTCGTCGAGGTGGAGCGCGACGAGCAGCCGCGCCGCCCAGCCGTCCTCCATGAGGAGCCCCTTCCACGCGTAGACGCGCAGGAGGAAGGAGGTCCAGAAGGGCAGCATCACCATCATCACGAGCGCGGGCTGGAGCGAGGGCCGCGCCCGGGCCATGAAGTACGCGAACGGGTAGCCGATGAAGAGGCACCAGAGGGTCGTGACCGCCGCGTATTTCAGGCTCGCGACGTAGGTCTTGTAGTAGAGGCTGTCCGTCGCGATGGCGAGGTAGTTCCCGAGCCGCACCGAGAGGTGGACCGAGGTGTCCTCCACCCGGATCAGCGGCGCGAAGAGGACCTCCTGCGTCTCCGAGACGCTGATCTTCAGGATGATGAGGAACGGGAGGAGGAAGAAGACGAGCAGCCAGGCGTAGGGGAGCGCGATCACCGCCTTCCGCGAGTGGCGGCGGAAGAGCGGATGCGCGTGCACCCGGTCGAAGAAGGAGGCGACGAGGGGGCGGCTCATGGCGTCACTGGGTGAGGACGACCTGCGCGGTGTCGGGCCAGACGGCCCAGGCGACGTCCCCCTCGCCGGGGGCGTCGGCGCGGTGGCGGTCGATGTTGCTCTCGCTCACCTTGAGGAGGCGCCGGCCCTCGAGCTCGAGGTTGTAGACGGTGAAGCTCCCGAAGTAGGAGCGGTCCCGCACCGTCCCCTTCACCTGGTTCACGTCGCCGGACGGCTTCTCGCGGGAGAGCCGGATCTTCTCCGGGCGCACCGCCACCGTCACCTTCATGCCGACGGTGCCGGTGATCCCGTGGCCGACGCGGTGGCGGCAGAACCCGCAGTCGACCTCGACGAGGTCGGGCTCGTCCACGGCTACGGTGCCGTCCATCAGGTTCACGTTGCCGATGAAGTCGGCGACGAAGCGCGTCGCCGGCGTCTCGTAGATCTCGTCCGGCCGCCCGACCTGGACGATCTTCCCCTCGCTCATCACCGCGATGCGGGTGGCCATGGTCATGGCCTCCTCCTGGTCGTGCGTGACCATCACGCACGTGACCCCCACCTCGTGGATGATGTTCGCGAGCTCGATCTGGGTCTCCTCGCGGAGCTTCTTGTCGAGGGCGCCCAGCGGCTCGTCGAGGAGCATGAGCGAGGGGCGCTTCGCGAGGCTCCGCGCGAGGGCGACCCGCTGCTGCTGCCCGCCCGAGAGCTGGTGCGGCTTGCGCTTGCCGTACTTCGCGAGCTGGACCAGCTTCAGCATCGCCTCGACCCGCTCGGCGACCTGGGCCCGGGGCATCCCCTCGCGCCGCAGCCCGAACGCGATGTTGTCCCAGACCGTGAGGTGGGGGAACAGCGCGTAGGACTGGAACATCATGTTGATGGGGCGCAGGTACGGAGGGAGCTCGCCGAGGTCCTGCCCGTCCAGCACGATCCGGCCGGAGGTGGGCGTCTCGAAGCCCGCCAGCATGCGCAGGAGCGTGGTCTTGCCGCAGCCCGACGACCCGAGCAGGGCGAAGATCTCGCCCTTCATGACGTCGAGGGTCACGCGGTTCACGGCGACGACGCCGCCGCCGAAGTCCTTCACCACGTCGCGGATCTGGAGGAAGGCCGGGGCGTCCATGGCCGTGCTCGTCGGGCTCCTTGGGGCAGGGGCCGAGGGGTCGAGGTCGGTCGGACGGCCGGGGCTAGATTCCCGTCTTGAACTGCGTGTAGATGCGGGTCATCGCCCGGCGCGAGTCGTTGGAGAGCTCGGCGGGGAGCGACATCTTCTTGAGGTCCTCGTCGGGCGGGAAGACCGTCTTGTCGTTCGCGACCTCGGGCTTGACGAACTTCCGCGCCTCCCTGTTGGGGTTCGCGTAGAACACCTTGTTCGTCAGCGAGGCGTGCACCTCGGGGCGCAGGATGTAGTTGATCCACTTGTGCGCGTTCTCGGGGTGCGGCGCGTCCGCCGGGATCGCCATCGTGTCCATGAAGATGACGCCGCCGGTCTTCGGGAGCAGGCACTGGACGTTCTGGCCCGTCTTGCCGTCGATGGCGCGGCGCTTCGCGATGTTGATGTCGCCGGACCAGCCGAGGGCCACGCAGATCGAGCCGTTCGCCAGGTCGTTGATGTAGCCGGAGGAGCTGAAGAGCGTCACGTACGGCCGGATCTTGGCGAGCAGCTCGGCGACCCCGGCGTAGTTGGCCGGGTCCTTGCTGTACGCCTTCCGCCCGAGGTAGTGCGCCGCCGCGGGGACGATCTCGGTGGGGGAGTCGAGGAAGCTCACGCCGCAGGACTTCAGCTTCGACATGTACTCCGGCTTGAAGACGAGGTCCCACGCGTTCTCCGGCATGGGCGTGCCGCCGAGGGCCTTCTTCACCTTGTCCACGTTGATGCCGACGGTGGTGTAGCCCCACAGCCAGTTCACCAGGTACTTGTTGCCGGGATCGAGCTGCTCGAGCAGCTCGAGCATCGTCGGGTCGAGGTTCTTCCAGTTCGGGATCTTCGACTTGTCGAGCGGGCGGAGGAGTCCGCCGTTCATCTGCATCTTCCCGAAGTACGAGGACGGGACGACGATGTCGTAGCCGGTGCGGCCCGCCACCATCTTGGCGTGGAGCACCTCGTTGGAGTCGAGGACGTCGTACCGAACCTTGATGCCGGTCTCCTTCTCGAAGTTCGCGACCGTGTCTTCCGCGATGTAGTCCGACCAGTTGTAGATGTTGAGCACCTTCTCCTCCTGCGCGCGGGCGGGCGCGGGGACGAGGAGCAGGGAGAGGAGCGAGACGAGCGAGAGGAAGCCGGCGGGGCGGCGAGCGAGCATGCGGGTACCTCCGGGAGCGCGGTGAGCTGCAGGTTCGAGAGTCGAGCGGGATCGCCCGGAGACCCGGGCGGGCGAGCGGGATCCACGCCGCGCGCCGCGCGGTACGCCGGCCGGGCGGGCTCCGGCGTGCGCGGTGCGGGATTCTGCGGCGCGGGCGGTCATCTCGGGGTGACGCAAGGCAAATAGCATCCGATGTGCCACGGGAGGCGCCCCGTGAAGGGGCGTCCGGATGCCCCCCCCAAACCCCTGTGACCAAAGGGCGCAGGGCCCCCGGCCTCGAGCACGAGCGCGACCGCTCCATGCAGCGCCGCCTGAGCCATGCGCGGCCGCATGGCGCGTGGCGGGGGCACGAGGGCGCCGGGGGCTCGTCGGGCGCTCCGGGCCGTCATGCGGTGAGCGCCTTCTCGAGAATGGCCAGGCCCTCGTGGAGCACGGCGTCCTCGATCGTGAGCGGGAAGAGGAACCGGATCACGTTCGCGTGGACGCCGCACGTGAGCAGCAGGAGCCCGCCCTCGAGCGCGCGGGCCTGGACCCTCTTCGCGAAGTCGGCGTCCGGTCCGCCCCCCGGCTGCATGAACTCGGCCGCGACCATCGCGCCGGGCCCCCGGACCTCGGCGAGCGCGGGCACCCTCGCCTGGATCCGCTCGAGCCGGTCCTTGAGCCGGTCGCCGAGGACGTTGGCTCGCTCCACGAGCTGCTCCTCGGCGATCACGTCGAGCACCGCGTGGGCCGCGGCGACCGCGAGGGGGTTGCCGGCGTAGGTGCCTCCGAGCCCGCCCGGCGCCGGCGCGTCCATCACCTCGGCGCGCCCGACGACGCCGGAGATGGGCAGGCCCCCCCCGAGGGACTTCGCGACGGTCACGAGGTCGGCCACGACGTCGTGGTGCTCCATCGCGAACATCTTCCCCGTCCGGGCGAAGCCGGTCTGGATCTCGTCCGCGACGAGCAGGATGCCGTGCTCGTCGCACTCGGCGCGCAGCGCGCGCATGAGGTCCGGCGGGGCGGGGTAGAACCCTCCCTCCCCCTGGACCGGCTCCACGACGATGGCCGCGACCCGCTTCGGGTCCACGTCGGCCCTGAAGAGGCGGTGGAGCGCCTCGACGGAGTCGGCGGTGGTGACGCCGTGCAGCGCCATCGGGAAGGGGACGTGCCAGACGTCGCCGGGGAAGGGGCCGAACCCGAGCTTGTACGGGACCACCTTCCCGGTCAGGGCCATCCCCATCATCGTCCGGCCGTGGAACCCGCCCGAGAAGGCCACGACGCCGGGCCGCCCCGTGGCGGCGCGGGCGATCTTCACCGCGTTCTCGACCGCCTCGGCGCCGGTGGAGAAGAAGGTGGCCTTCTTCGCGTGCGCACCCGGCGTGAGCTTCACGAGCCGCTCGGCGAGGCGGACGTACGACTCGTAGGCCGCCACCTGGTAGGCGGTGTGCGTGAAGGCGTCGAGCTGCGCGCGCAGCGCGGCGAGCACGCGGGGATGCCGGTGGCCGGTGTTGAGGACGGCGATGCCCCCGGCGAAGTCGACGTACCGGCGCCCCTCCACGTCCCACAGCTCGCTGTTCTCCGCCCGCTGGACGAAGAAGGGGGCGGCGATCCCGACGCCCCGCGGCGTCGCCGCCTCCCGCCTCGCGCGCAGCCCTGCGTTGTCGCTCATGGCCCCGTTCCTCTCCCGCTGGCTAGACGACCGAGCACGATTCGGAAACACCCAAGGCTTCGGGCCTCGGGCTTCTGGCCTCGGGAGATGCACCTCTGCCGCCGTTCCCGAGGCCTGAGGCCCGAGGCCAGGGGCCGACCACGAATCGCGAGCGGCCGTCTAGAGCTTCACCATCACGTGGCGGACCGCGGTGTAGTCCTCGAGCGCGTACATGGAGAGGTCCTTCCCGTAGCCGGACTGCTTCACGCCGCCGTGAGGCATCTCCGAGACGAGCATGAAGTGGGTGTTGATCCAGGTCGCGCCGTACTGGAGCCTCGCCGCGACCTGCATCGCCCGCGAGGCGTCGCGGGTCCACACGGAGGAGGAGAGGCCGTAGTCGGAGTCGTTCGCCCACGCGACCGCCTGCTCGACGTCGTCGAAGCGGGTCACCGACACGACCGGCCCGAAGACCTCCCTGCGGACGATCTCGTCCTGGTGGCGCGCGCCGGCCACCACCGTCGGCTCGTAGAAGAAGCCGCCGCCCGGCGCGGCGCGGCCGCCGGCGGTGACCTCCACGTGGGGGAGGGCGCGGGCGCGATCCACGAACCCGGCGACGCGCTCGCGGTGGGCGGAGGTGATCACCGGGCCCATCTCGACGCCCTCGTCGTCCTGCTTCCCGACCTTGATGCTCCGCGCCGCCGACGAGAGGTCCGCGACGAGCTTCTCGTAGACCTTCGGTCCCGCGTAGACGCGGCAGGCGGCCGTGCAGTCCTGGCCGGCGTTGTAGAACGAGAACGCCCGCAGGCCCCCCACGACCGCCTCGAGATCGGCGTCGTCGAACACGAGGACCGGCGCCTTGCCGCCGAGCTCGAGGTGGGTGCGGACGAGGCTCTTCGCCGCGGCCTCGAGGATCTTCTGCCCGCTCGGGATCGATCCGGTGAGCGACACCATCCGGACCTGGGGTTGCCCGACGAGGGTGGCGCCGACCGAGGGGCCTCGCCCGCAGACGACGTTGACTACGCCCTTCGGGAAGATCCCGGCGAGGATCTCGGCGAGCGCGAGGGTGGTGAGGGGGGTCTGCTCCGACGGCTTGATCACGACGGTGTTGCCCGCCGCGAGCGCGGGCGCGAGCTTCCACGCCGCCATCATGAGCGGGTAGTTCCACGGGGCGATCGAGGCGACGACCCCGAGCGGATCGCGCCGGATGAGGCTCGTGTACCCCGCGACGTACTCGCCGGAGACGGCCCCGGTCATCGTCCGGCAGGCGCCCGCGAAGAACCGGAACACGTCCGCGATCGCGGGGATCTCGTCGTTGAGCGCCGCGGCGTAGGGCTTGCCGGTGTTGCGCGACTCGAGGCGGGCGAGGTCCGCGCCCTTCGCCTCGATCGCGTCGGCGACCTTCAGGAGCATCGCCGCGCGGTCCTTGGGGACGGTGCGCGACCACGAGGCGAACGCGGCCGCGGCCGCCCGCGTGGCCGCCGCGACCTGGGCGGGCGACGCCTCGGGGACCGCCGCGATGGCCGTGCCGGTGGCCGGGTCGAGGATGCTCTCCGAAGCGCCCTCGCCCTGCACGAAGTCGCCGTCGATGAGGAGCTTCACGTTCATGGCCGTCTCCTTCTTGGGACGGGGCGCGCCACGCGGCCGACGCCCCGATCGTGGGTGCGGGGAACTCCTGGAGCTCAGGAGATCCCGCCGACGCAGACGTACTTCACCGTCACGAAATCCTCGATCCCGTACTTGGAGCCCTCGCGCCCCATCCCCGACTCCTTCACGCCGCCGAACGGCGCGACCTCGGTCGAGATGAGGCCGGTGTTCAGGCCGACCATGCCGTACTCGAGCGCCTCCTGGACGCGCCAGGAGCGGGCGAGATCGCGCGTGTAGAAGTAGGCGGCGAGGCCGAACTCGGTGTCGTTCGCCATCGCGACCGCCTGGGCCTCGGTCTCGAACTTGAAGAGCGGCGCGACGGGCCCGAACGTCTCCTCCTTCGCCACCGCCATCCTCGGCGTCGCGCCGACGAGGACGGTGGGCTGGAAGAAGGTGCCGCCGAGCGCGTGGCGGACGCCTCCGGCGACCACCCTCGCGCCCTGCGCCACCGCGTCCGCGATGTGCTCCTCGACCTTCTTCACCGCCGCCTCGTCGATGAGCGGCCCCTGCTGCGTCTCGGCGTGGAGCCCGTTCCCGACCTTGAGGGCGTTCACGGCGTCGGAGAGCTTCTTCGCGAAGGCGTCGTGGACGCCGGCCTGCACGAGGAACCGGTTCGTGCACACGCAGGTCTGGCCGGTGTTCCGGTACTTCGAGGCCACGGCGCCCTGGACCGCGGCGTCGAGGTCCGCGTCGTCGAAGACGATGAAGGGCGCGTTGCCGCCGAGCTCCAGCGAGACCTTCTTCACCGTGCCGGCGCACTGGGCCATGAGCTTCTTGCCGATCTCGGTCGAGCCGGTGAAGGTGAGCTTGCGCACCGTGGGGTTGCTCGTGAGCTCGCCCCCGATGGCGGCGGCCGACCCGGTGACGACGTTGAAGGCACCGGGGGGCAGCCCCGCCTTCTCGCCCAGCACCGCCAGGGCGAGCGCGGAGAACGGCGTCTGCGTCGCGGGCTTCAGCACGACGGTGCAGCCGGCGGCGAGCGCCGGGCCGACCTTGCGGGTGATCATCGCCGCGGGGAAGTTCCAGGGCGTGATCGCGGCGACGACCCCGATCGGCTCCTTGAGGACGACGATCCGCCGGTCGGCGGCGAAACCGGGGATCACGTCGCCGTAGAGGCGCTTCGCCTCCTCGCCGAACCACTCGATGAACGACGCGGCGTAGGCGATCTCGCCGCGCGACTCGGCGAGCGGCTTGCCCTGCTCCGCGGTCATCAGCGTGGCGAGGTCCTCCTGGTTCGCCATGACGAGGTCGAACCAGGCGCGGAGGACGGCGGCCCGCTCCTTGGCGGTGCGGCGGCGCCACCCGGCCATCGCCGCGTCGGCGGCCTCGATGGCACGCCGCGTCTCGGCCGCGCCCATGCGAGGGATCGTGCCGATCACCTCGCGCGTGGCGGGGTTCACGACGTCGATCGTCGAGCCGTCGTCCGCGTCGACCCACGCGCCGCGGACGTAGCATCGCTGGCGCAGCAGGAAGTCGTTCTTCAGCGGGACGATCGAGCTCATGGTCGGAGGGCCTCGGTGGGGACGGCAGCCCGCGCCGCGCGCGGGGACGCGAACGGGACGAGCGAGAAGCGTGCCACCCTGCGTGGCGCGCTGGCCCTCGCGGCCATCGGCCCGCGGACGCTGGGGAATCGGCCGGCGCGCAGCGTCCGCCCGCGCGCGGGTGGCATCCCCCGGCGAGGCCCCTCATGCACCGCCGCATGGCCGCGCGCCGCCACGCGCGGGGCCCGGCCCGTCTAGAGCCCGTGGCGGCGCAGCTTGCGGGCGATGGTGGACTGGTTCACGCCGAGCGCCTTCGCCATCTCCGTCTGGCTGCCGAACCGCTCGCGCGCCCGCAGGAGGACGGTCCGCTCGGTCCGGAGGAGCGCCTCCTCGAGGGTCGTCTCGCCGTCCCACCCGGCCGCGGCGGGGGCCGCCGGCGCGCTCGACGCGTCGCCGAGGAGGTGGGGCGGCAGGTCGGCGAGGTCGATCACCTCGCTGTCGGACATCACGACGAGGCGCTCGCAGACGTTCATGAGCTCGCGGACGTTCCCCGGCCAGCGGTAGGCGAGGAGCAGGTCGGTGGCGGCGCGCGAGAGCCGCCGCCGCGCGCCGATCCGCTGCGCGAAGACCTCCACGTAGTGGCGGAGCATCGGGAGGAGGCACTCCGCCCGCTCGCGGAGCGGGGGGATGGTGAGCGGGATGACGTTCAGCCGGTAGTAGAGGTCGAGCCGGAACGCGCCCGACTCCACCATCTCCTGGAGGTCGCGGTGGGTGGCGGCGAGGACGCGGACGTCCACCTCGCGGCTCTGGGTGGCCCCGACGCGGGTGATGCGCCGGTCCTCCAGGAACCGCAAGAGCTTCACCTGCGAGGAGAGCGGGAGCTCCGCGATCTCGTCCAGGAAGAGCGTGCCGCCCTCGGCCGCCTCGAAGTACCCGGCCTTGCCGCGCTCCTGGGCGCCGGTGAACGCCCCCTTCTCGTACCCGAAGAGCTCGGCCTCCACGAGGGAGTCGGGAATCGCGCCGCAGTTCACCTTCACGAGGGGCCGGTCCTTGCGGGGCGAGTACCGGTGGACGAGGTCCGCGAAGAGCCCCTTGCCCACCCCCGACTCGCCGAGGAGGAGCACCGTCGAGTCGGAGCCGCTCACCTTGATCGCCTGGCGGAGCGCCTTCTGCATCGACGGGCTCCGGGCGACGACCCGGTGCGACTCGGCCTTCTCGATCTGCATCTCCACGATCTCGCCGCGGAAGCGATCCTTCATCGCCTCCTGCTCCTCGAGGTTGCGCTGGAGGGACTCGATCTCGGTGACGTCGCGCTCGTTCACGACCACGCGGATGAGGCGCCCCGCCTCGTTCCGCACCGGGGTGCCGGTGACGACGAGCTTCCTCCCGCGGCGCGTCTGGAGCAGGTTGACGGGCTTCCCGGTCCGGAGCACCTCGAGCGTCGCGGAGCGGTCGAGGAAGCCCTCGGCGACGAGGTCCTTCATGTTCCGCCCGACGACCTGCTCGGGCTGGACCGCGTTGAGGCGCGCGGAGGCCGGGTTGATGCGCAGGACGTTGGCGTCGCCGTCGCTCACCCAGAGGCCGTCGCACATGCCGTCGATGACCGCCGCGTGCTCGCGCGCCATCTCCTCGCTCGCGCGCATCCGGCGCAGGACCTCGTCGCGCTCCGCGCCGTCGACGATCACGCACAGCACGCCCAGGACGCCGCCCGATCCCCGGATGGCGGAGAGCCGGGCGAGCATGCTCGCCTCCCCCCGCCGAACCGCCGTCTGGTCGCCGGGGGGCTCGCCCCGCAGGATCCGCTCGAGATCGGCGGCCAGCTCCGGCACGGACCCGACGAGGGGGTTGCCTGGCGCGAGGCCGAGCGCCTCGGCCCCCTTTCCGCCCGCGAACTGGACGATCCCGTCGGTGGCCGCGATCGCGACGCCGCGCCGCGGGCCGAACACGAGGGCGTTCGCGAGCGCGGCCGCGTCGAGGCCGTTCTCGGCGAGCCACTGGTCGAGGGACGGGGCAGGGTCGGATCGGCGCAGCATCGGCAGTCTTCTATGCCGTGCCGCATGGCCGCCGGCAACCGAGCATAGGTGGCGGGCGGGGATGGCCATCCGGCCTGCGCGCCCAAGCCTCCACAGCTCCTGAGGGATCCGCGCAGTGACCCCGGAGGGTCGGATCGCCCGGGACATGGCATGGCCGCTGCTATTTCACCCAACCCGCCGCCGGAGGATGCTCGCCCTGGGAACGATCGATCGAACGAGGCTCGCCGCCGCGCTCGCCGCCGAGAGCGCCGCGTTCTCCGCCGCGCACCCGCGGTCGAGGGAGCTCTTCGAGCGGGCGAAGGCGCACCTCCACGACGGGGTGCCGATGAGCTGGATGACCCGCTGGCCGGGCTCGTTCCCGCTCTTCGTCGCGCGAGCCGAGGGGGCGCGCTTCACCGACGTGGACGGGCGGGAGTACGTGGACTTCTGCCTCGGGGACACCGGCGCCATGACCGGGCACTCGCCCCCCGCCGCGATCGAGGCCATCCGGGCGCGGCTCGACGAGGGACTCACCTTCATGCTCCCCACCGAGGACGCGCTCGCCGTTTCGGAGGAGCTCGCGCGCCGCTTCGGCCTCCCCTACTGGCAGGCGGCGATGACCGCGACCGACGCGAACCGCTGCGTCCTCCGGATCGCGCGGGAGATCACCCGCCGCCCGAAGGTGCTCGTCTTCCACTGGTGCTACCACGGCACCGTCGACGAGGCGTTCGCCACCCTCCGCCCGGACGGGACGGTCGGGCCCCGCGCCGGCAACGTCGGACCGCCCGTCGATCCCGCGGTGACCACCCGGGTGGTCGAGTTCAACGACGTGGCGGCGCTCGAGCGCGAGCTCGCGGAGGGCGACGTCGCCTGCGTCCTCGCCGAGCCCGCGATGACCAACATCGGCATCGTGCTGCCCGAGCCGGGGTTCCACGACGCGCTGCGCGCCCTGACCCGGAAGCACGGCGCGCTCCTCGTCATCGACGAGACGCACACCATCTCGGCCGGGCCGGGCGGCTGCACGCGCGCGTGGAAGCTCGACCCGGACTTCGTGACGATCGGCAAGCCGATCGCCTCCGGCGTGCCGGCCGCGGTCTACGGCTTCTCGCCGGACGTGGCCCGGCGCTGGAGGGAGCGGACCCAGCTCGACCTCGCCGACACGGGCGGCATCGGCGGGACGCTCGCCGGGAACGCCCTCGCGCTCGCCGCGATGCGCGTCACGCTCTCCCGGGTCCTCACCGAGGACGCCTACGCGCACATGATCCCGCTCGCCGAGAGGTTCGCCGCCGGGGTGGAGAAGGTCATCGGCGAGCACGGGCTGCCGTGGATCGTGAAGCGGCTCGGCGCCCGGGTGGAGTACTGGTTCCGCCCCACGCCGCCGCGCAACGGCGGCGAGGCGGCCGCCGCGGTGGACGTGGAGCTCGACCGCTACATGCACCTCGCCGCGCTCAACCGGGGCATCCTCATGACGCCCTTCCACAACATGGCGCTCATGTGCCCGGCCACGAGCGCGTCCGACGTCGACTTGCACACGGCGGTGTTTCGCGAGAGTGTGCGCGCGGTGCTCGCGTGACGCCGAACCTGCAAGCCCAGCCGCCCCCGGCCCCCTGAAGGGACGCACGCGCGCCCGCCGGGAGGCGGTGCGCGCCCCGCCGCACCGGCTGCACCACCACCGCCCCACGCAGGAGTCGCCATGGCCCAGGATCTCGCGGCCGCGCTCGCCCACTCGGCGCGCACGCTCGACCTCATCTCGAAGCGGACCCTCTCCCCCGACGAGCGGAAGCGCGTCGTCTCGGAGTCGGTCCAGTTCTGGAGCGAGCACGTGAACGCCGGCTTCCTCCAGTACCGGAAGTCGGTCTCGACCGACTACACCGCCGTGGAGTGGGAGGACGAGGGAGCGGTCTTCCGGGACGTGAACGGCCGCGAGTTCATCGACATGCTCGGCGGCTTCGGCATCTACGTCACCGGTCACCGCCACCCCAAGGTCCTGAAGGCGGTGCTCGACCAGCTCCAGAAGCAGGCGATCCACTCGCAGGAGCTCATCGACCCGCTCCGCACCTACCTCGCGAAGCTCGTCTCGATGATCACGCCGGGAGACCTCTCCTACTCGTTCTTCACGAACTCGGGGACGGAGTCGGTCGAGGGCTGCCTCAAGATGGCCATGCTCACCACCGGCCGGAGGAGGCTCGTGGGGACGATCGGCGCCTTCCACGGCAAGTCGCTGGGATCGCTGGGCGGCACCTCGAAGGCGTTCTTCCGCGAGCCGTTCCTGCCCCTCCTGAACTGGACCCACGTGCCGTTCGGCGACGCGGACGCGCTCGCGATGGTGCTGAGGAGCGGCGACTTCACCGGCGACCGCGTGGCCGCGGTCGTGATCGAGCCGATCCAGGGGGAGGGCGGCATCGTCGTGGCGCCGCCCGGCTACCTGAAGCGGGCGAGGGAGCTCTGCGACGAGTTCGGGGCCGTGCTCGTCTTCGACGAGGTGCAGTCGGGGATGGGGCGGAGCGGCAGGATGTTCTGCTGCGAGCACGACGGGGTCACCCCCGACCTCATGGCGCTCGGCAAGGGCTTCGGCGGCGGGGTCATGCCGATCGGCGCGGTCGTCGGCACGCCGCGGACCTGGCAGAAGTACGTGGAGAACCCGTTCCTCCACACGACCACCTTCGGCGGCAACCCGGTGGCCTGCGCCGCCGCCATCGCCACGATCCACGTCCTCCTCGAGGAGGACCTGCCGAGGCAGGCGGGGGAGAAGGGCGAGTACCTCCTGAAGCACATGAACGCCCTGGCGGAGAGGTACCCCGAGGTGATGAAGCTCGCGCGCGGGCGCGGGCTCATGCTCGGCATGGAGTTCGTCGACAACGACCTCGGCTACAAGGTCGCGACCGAGCTCTTCGCGCGGCAGATCCTGATCTCGGGGACCTACATCAACGCGCGCGTGCTCCGGGTCGAGCCGTCGCTGACGATCGGGTACCCGCAGCTCGATGCGTTCCTCCAGCGGCTCGAGGAGAGCCTCGTGGCGGTCGCCGGCCGGGTGTAGCGCGGGGCGCGGGCCGGGGGCGTCACCTGCCCAGGCCGGTGACGTCCTCGGTCCCGCGCGTGAGCCACCAGGCGGACAGGATCGGCAGGGCGGTCGCGAGCATCACCGCGAGCGCCACGACGTTCGTCACCGGCACGTCGCGGGGCCGGCCGAGCTGGCCGAGGAGCCAGATCGGCAGGGTCTGCTCGTGCCCCGCCGTGAAGGTCGTCACGATGATCTCGTCGAAGGAGAGCCCGAAGGCGAGGATCCCCCCGGCGAGGAGCGCGGTCGCGAGCTGGGGGAGGACCACGCGCCGGAACGTCTGGAAGGCGTCCGCGCCGAGGTCCATGGAGGCCTCGACGAGGCTCGGCGGCAGCCGGCGGAGCCGCGCCACCACGTTGTTGTAGACCACCACCACGCAGAACGTGGCGTGCCCCACCGCGATGGTGGAGAAGCCGGGGTCCACCCCTCCGATCCGGAAGGCCGACAGGAGCGCGATGCCGGTGATGATGCCGGGCAGGGCGATCGGCAGGACGAAGACCAGGGTGCAGGCGTCCCTGCCCGGGAAGCGGCCGCGCGCGAGCGCGAGGGCCGCGAGCGTGCCGAGGACGAGCGCCACCGCGGTGGCGACGAGGGCGACACGCGCGGAGAGGAAGACGGCCTGCAGGAGGTCGGCGCGCTCCGCCGCCGCCGCGAACCAGCGGAGGGTGAAGCCCTTCGGCGGGAAGCTGAAGGCGCTCTCCTCGGTGTTGAAGGCGTAGATCGCCACCACGACGATGGGCAGGTGGAGGAAGGCGACGACGCCCCAGGCGAGGGCCCGGAGCCACCAAGGGGCGGGCGCGCGGGCGGGGGCGTCAGAGCGCATCGAAGGCCCCCAGCCGGCGCGCGAGCACGAGGTAGGCGCCGACGATCAGGATGGGCACGACGGTGAACGCCGCCGCGAGCGGCACGTTCCCCACCGAGCCCTGCAGCGTGTAGACCATGCTGCCGACGTAGAGGCCCGGGGGGCCGACGAGCTGCGGGATGATGTAGTCGCCGAGGGTGAGGGAGAAGGTGAAGATCGACCCGGCCACCACGCCCGGGAAGGCGAGCGGGAGGAGCACGCGGCGGAAGGTCTGGGCCGGGCGCGCCCCGAGGTCGGCGGAGGCCTGGAGGAGGCTCTCCGGCACGCGCTCGATGGCCGCATGGGTGGGCAGGATCATGAAGGGCAGCCAGACGTAGGTGAAGACGAGGAACCGGCCCAGGTTGGAGGTGGAGAGCGAGGAGCCGCCCACCACCGGGAGCGAGAGGGCCCACTCCAGCGGGGCGAGGAGGCCGAGCTTCTCCACGACCCAGTAGACGAGCCCGCCCTTCGCGAGGATCACGGTCCAGGCGTACGCCTTCACGATGTAGCTCGCCCACATCGGGAGCATCACCGCGACGTAGAGGAAGCCCTTCAGGGCGCCGGTCGCGTGGCGCGCCATGTAGTAGGCGACCGGGAAGGCGAGCAGGGCGCAGGCGATCGT
Source organism: Anaeromyxobacter sp. (assembly GCA_037442705.1). Classification (GTDB taxonomy): domain Bacteria; phylum Myxococcota; class Myxococcia; order Myxococcales; family Anaeromyxobacteraceae; genus Anaeromyxobacter. The sequence goes on along the minus strand of JBBIPT010000003.1, from coordinate 22,939 downwards.
CACCGCCCCGGCCATGCCGAGCGTGCGGAGGACGACGTCGAGGTTCGCCGCCTCGAGGAGCGCACGGTAGTTCGCCCAGGTGCGCGCCGGGGTGACCGACATGCTGAAGGCGTCGAAGGTGTAGCCGCTCTGCCAGACGAGGGCGAGGAGCGAGCCGAGGTAGACGACGCCGAACCAGAGGAGCGGCGGCGCGAGGAGCAGGAGCAGCGCCAGGGCACGCCGCCCGTGGAGCGCCCCGGAGATCGCCCGGAGCGGCCCGGCGCGAGCGGCGAGGGGCGGGAGGGCGCCGCCGTCGGGCACGGGGGCGGTCAGGCGGCGGGCTCCAGCTCCACCATGGCGGCGCGCGGCCAGGCGAGCCCCACCGGCGCGCCGGCGCCGGGCCGGGGGAGCTCGCCGTCGAGGCCCGGCACGCTCACCGTGAGGAGCGTCCCCTCCACGTCCACCTCCCACCGGCTCGTCGGCCCGTGGAACTGCACGTCCACGAGCCGCCCGGTCACGCCGACCTCGCCCTCCCGGGGCTCGCCGAGCCGGATGTGCTCGGGGCGGACCGAGACCGGCCGGGCGCCGCCCGCCACCCGCCGGGCGAGCGCGCCGTCGATCACGTTGGCGGTGCCCACGAACCCGGCCACGAACACCGTGCGGGGGCGGGCGTACAGGGCGCGCGGGGTGTCCACCTGCTCGATCCGGCCCCGGTGGAAGACCGCGACCCGGTCGGACATCGAGAGCGCCTCTCCCTGGTCGTGGGTCACGTAGACGAAGGTGATCCCGAGCCGGCGCTGCAGCCCCTTCAGCTCCACCTGCATCTGCTCCCGGAGCTTCAGGTCGAGGGCGCCGAGGGGCTCGTCGAGCAGGAGCACCCGGGGCCGGTTCACGAGCGCCCGGGCGAGCGCCACTCGCTGGCGCTGCCCGCCGGAGAGCTGGCCGGGGCGCCGCGCCCCGTACCCCGGGAGGGCCACCTGCTCGAGGGCGGCCCCGGCCTGCCGCTCGCGCTCGCGCCGCGGGACCCCGCGCACGGCGAGCCCGTAGGCGACGTTCTCCATGACCGTGAGGTGCGGGAAGAGCGCGTAGTCCTGGAAGACGGTGTTCACGTCCCGCTCGTAAGGCGGCCGGCGCGAGGCGTCCTCCCCGTGGAGGAGGATCCGCCCCGCGCTCGGCGGCTCGAAGCCGGCCACGAGCCGCAAACACGTCGTCTTGCCCGAGCCCGACGGCCCCAGCATCGAGAAGAACTCGCCGTCCTCGATGGCGAGGGAGACCCGGTCCACCGCCCGCACCGCCCCGTAGTGGCGGCTCACCTCGACGAGCTCGACGGCGGTGGACACGCGCGCGCCCGGGCGGGAGGTCAGCGGCCGCCCATGATCGCGATGTAGTCGGTCACCCACTGGCTGTACGGCACGCAGGCGCCCTGGGTGGCGCAGGTGGCGGTGGGCGTCTTCCAGAAGTGGATCCGCCCGAAGCGGTCGAAGCCGTTCACCTTGCAGACGTCGGTCCCTCCGGGCGCCTTCTCCTGGCACGCGGCCGGGACGACCGGCACCGAGCCGAACCACTCGCCGAGGGCCACCTGGACCTTCGGGGAGATCGACCACTCGAACCACCGGTAGGCGCACCCGACGTGCTTCGCCTCGGCGTGGAGCATGGTGGTGTCGGCCCACCCGGTGGAGCCCTCGGCCGGGATGGTGGAGTCGATCGGCCGCTTCTCGGCCTTCAGGGCGTTCACCATGTAGCCCCAGGAGCTCGAGGCGACGACCCCCTCGTTCTTGAAGTCGCTCATCTGCACCGTCGCGTCGTGCCAGTAGCGGTGGACGAGCGCCTTCTGGCCGCGCAGGAGCTCGAGCGCGGCGGCGTACTGGGCGGGGGAGAGCTCGTAGGGGTCCTTGATGCCGAGCTCCGGCTTCTTCCTCATGAGGTAGAGCGCGGCGTCGGCGACGTAGATCGGGCCGTCGTAGGCCTGGACCCGGCCCTTGTTCGGCTTTCCGTCGGGCAGCTTCTGCGCCTCGAAGACCACCGCCCAGCTCGCGGGCGGCGTCTTGAAGACCCTCGTGTCGTACATGAGGACGTTCGGGCCCCACTGGTAGGGCACGCCGTAGTGCTTGCCGTCCACGGTGTGCCAGGGCGCCTTCTGGAGCCGCTCGTCGAGCGTCTTCCAGGAAGGCACGAGCGCCGGGTTCACGGGCTGCACCTTCTTGCCGGCGACGAGGCGGAGGCTCGCGTCACCGGAGGCGGTCACGAGGTCGTAGCCGCCCTTGTTCATGAGGGCGACCATCTCGTCCGAGGTGGCGGCCGGCTTCACGTTGACCTTGCAGCCGGTCTCCTTCTCGAACTGCGTGACCCAGTCGTAGCTCTTGTCCGACTCGCCGCGCTCGATGTAGCCGGGCCAGGCGATGATGTCGAGCTGGCCTTCGGCGGGCGGCAGTGCGGTGGGCAGGGTGGGGCCCGCGGGAGGGGGCGGCGCCGCGGGAGCCTCGGGCTTCTTCTCCGAGCAGGCGGCGAGCGCGGCGGCGAGCACCGCGGCGGTGGCGAGCAGCGGGCGGCGGGACATGGGCGACTCCTTCCGTTGCGGGTGAGATCACCAGCGCGAGACGGCGTTGGCGAAGCACCTAGCGTGCCAGGGGCGTCGCGCGCAACGGCGCCGATGGCGCCCGAGATCTTCTCCGAGTCCGTGCGGCCACCTGGACGCCCGCGCGCCCCACCTGGGCCTCGCCCCCGCCCCGCCCCCGTGCATGCAATCCCGCATCGCGGCCCACCGTTCGCCCCCGCCGCGGGCCGGCCCCCGAGGTTAGGATGCGCGCGTGAAGCCTCGCCGCGCACGGGCCTGCCCGAACGCTCCGCTCCTCGCCGGCCTCGCCGCCCTGGTGGCGGTGCTCCTCCCCACGCCGGCCCCCGCGCAGGGCGCGGCCCCGCGCCGGATCTCCGTCGCGGCGGCGGCGAGCGTGCGGCCGGCCCTCGAGGAGCTCGCGCGCGCCTTCGAGGCCGCCCGGCCCGGCGTCGAGGTCGCGATCTCCACCGGCGCCTCCGGCGCGCTCTTCGCGCAGATCCAGAACGGTGCCCCCTTCGACCTCTTCCTCTCCGCGGATCGCGAGTACCCCGCGAGGATCGTCGAGGCGGGGCTCGCTGCCCCCGCGGACGAGCGGGTCTACGCCCACGGGAAGCTCGTCGCCTGGCTCCCCGCCGGCTCCCCCCTCGACCTCGAGCGGCGCGGGCTCGCCGCGCTCGCGGACCCCGCGGTCCGCCGGATCGCCATCGCGAACCCCGCGGTCGCCCCCTTCGGCCGCGCGACGGAGCGCGCCCTCGAGGCGGCGGGCGTCCTCGCGGCGGTGAAGGGGAAGCTCGTCCTCGGCACGAGCGTCGGGCAGGCGGCGCAGTTCGCGACGACGGGCGCGGCAGACGTCGCCTTCCTCCCGCTCTCGCTCGCGGCGGGGGAAGGGAACCCGCTCGCCGGGGGCCGGATCGTCCCCGTCCCCGAGCCCCTGTACCCGAAGCTCGAGCAGTCGGGCGTCGTCCTCGCCCGGGCCCGGGAGCCCGCCCTCGCCCGCGACCTCCTTTCCTTCGTGACGGGCGCGCAGGGGCGGGAGATCCTCCTCCGCCACGGCCACGGCCTCCCCTGACCGGCATGGATCTCTCCGCGCTCGCCCTCTCGATGAAGCTCGCCGGCCTCACGACGGCGGTCCTCGTCGTCCTCGGCCTGCCGCTCGCCTCCTGGCTCGCGACGACCCGCTTCCGCGGCCGCTTCCTCGTCGAGGCGGTCGTCGCGCTGCCCCTCGTCCTCCCGCCCACGGTCCTCGGCTTCTACCTCCTCGTCGGCCTCGGCCCGCGCACCGCGCCGGGCGGCCTCTTCCAGGCCGTCCTCGGCCACCCGTTCCCGTTCTCCTTCGCGGGGCTCCTCGTCGCCTCGGTCCTCTACAGCCTCCCCTTCGCGGTGCAGCCCTTCGCGGGCGCGCTCGCCGGGGTGGACCGGCGGTACGTCGAAGCCTCGCACACGCTCGGCGTCTCCCGCCTGGGCACCTTCTTCAAGGTCACGCTCCCGCTCGCCTGGCCCGGTGTCCTCGCCGGCGCGGTCCTCACCTTCGCCCACACCCTCGGCGAGTTCGGCGTCGTCCTCATGGTCGGCGGCAACATCCCCGGCCAGACGCGCACGATGTCCATCGCCATCTTCGACCACGTCGAGGCGCTCGAGTACGGCGCGGCCCACCGGACGGCCGGACTCCTCCTCCTCGTCTCCTTCGCGGTCCTCGCCCTCGTCTACGGGCTCCAGGGGCTGCGGGGAGGGCGGCTCCTCTCGTGGACCGGGCGCTGACCTTCGAGATCGGGCGCCGGTTCCCCGGCGGGCCGGCGGTGGACGCGCGGGCCTCGATCCCCCTCGACGGGGATCCGGTCACGGTCCTCTTCGGCCCCTCCGGCGCGGGGAAGACGACCGTCCTCCGCGCGCTCGCCGGCCTCGACCGTCCGGACGGAGGGCGGATCGCCTTCGGCGAGGAGGTCTGGTTCGACGCGAGCACGGGCCGCCACCTGCCCCCTCAGGCGCGCGGCGCCGGCCTCCTCTTCCAGGACTTCGCCCTCTTCCCGCACCTCTCCGTCCGCGCGAACGTCGGCTACGGACTCCACCGGCAGGGCGCCGCGGAGCGGAGGGCGCGCGTGGAGGAGCTCGCGGGGCGCTACGGCCTCGGCGCCCTCCTCGACCGCCGCCCCTCGCAGCTCTCGGGCGGGCAGCGGCAGCGCGTCGCCCTCGCCCGCGCGCTCGCCCCGCGCCCGCGCCTCCTCCTCCTCGACGAGCCCCTCTCCGCGCTCGACGCCCCCTCCCGCGAGGCGCTCCGCGGCGAGCTCCGCGAGCAGCTCGAGCGGGCGGGGGTGCCGGCCCTCGTCGTCACGCACGACCGGACGGAGGCGCTCGCCCTCGGCGACCGGATCCTCGTCCTCGTGTCGGGGACGATCCGTCAGGCGGGGCCCGTGCACGAGGTCTTCTCCGCCCCGGCGGACGTGGAGGTCGCGCGCGTCGTGGGGACGGAGAACGTCCTCCCCGCGCGCCTCGTCCGGCGGGAGGAGGGGCTCGTCGCGGTCCGGGCGGGCGAGGCGGAGCTCCTCGCGATCGATCCGGGAGGGGTGGAGGACGAGGTCTACGCCTGCATCCGCGCCGAGGAGGTGGTCCTCGAGCCGGACGACGGCCACGCCTCCTCCGCCAGGAACCGGCTCCGAGGCGCGGTCCTCGCGCGCCGCGAGGAGGGGCCGCTCGTCCGCATCTCGGTGGAGTGCGGCGTCCGGCTCGTGGCGCTCGTCACCCGGGCGAGCGCGGAGCGGCTCGGCCTCGTGCCCGGGGCGCGGGTCGCGGCGGCGGTGAAGGCGCCGAGCGTGAGGGTGGTGCCGCGGCGGCGCTGAAGGTGGGTAGCCCGGGTCACTCGCACGGCCGCTCACACGCCGTCCCCAGGCGAACCAGCGGGTACACCCAAGGGAATCCGTCCGCCCTGAGCCTGTCGAAGGGCGAAGGGACCCAGGCGTCACCCCGCCGCGATCGACCACGCGAGCAGGTACTGCCCGGCGTAGTAGAGCGGGAGCCCCACGAGCCGGTTCCCGACCCCGGGCGCGACGAACTTCTGGCGCGCGACCGCGAGGTCGGAGACGTAGAAGAGCGCCGCCCCGGCCCGGACCACGTCCTGGCCGACGCCCAGGGCGAGCCAGAGCATGAGGCTGATCACCGCGCAGTAGACGACGACCGGCGCGCGCATCTCCCCGAGCCCCGGCCAGAGCCAGCGGAGGACGCCCGCCGCGGCGGCGAGGAGGGCGAGCGCCGTCCAGGGGGACGGCCGGCTCGCGGGGGCGAAGGCGACGCAGTAGGCGACGTGAGCGAGGAGGAACGCCACGAGCCCGGCGAGGAAGAAGCGCCTCGCCTCGGAGAGGAGGGCGAGATCGCCCACCGCCGAGAGGACGAGGGCGACGAGGACCCACCGCGCGTAGGCGGAGTCGATCCCGAGCGACAGGGCGAGGACGAGGAAGCCGCCCGAGCAGGCGCTCTTGAAGGCCGCCCGCGCCACGGGCCGTTCCCCCGCCTCGGCCCAGAGGAGGCCGGGGAGGCTCGCCGCGCCGGCGGCGAGGGCGGTCCAGGAGAGGGTGCTCACGCGGCCGAGTCGAGCACGGTGCGAGGGCTCCGTCCACCGTTGCGAAGGGGCGTGGTTCCACCTACAGTCGCGAGCTCACCGGGAGGACGCCATGCACGACGCCCTGCTCACGAAGGATCAGCTCGCCCTGCGCGAGGAGGTCCGCGACCTCGTGCGCTGGGTGCCGCGCGACACGATCCTCAGGATGGATCGGGACGAGCTCCGCTTCCCCGTCGAGTTCCTGAGGGAAGCCGGCCGCCGCGGCCTCCTCGGGGTCCGGTATCCGCGCCGATGGGGCGGCCGGGACATGGACTGGGTGACGACCTGCATGGTGATGGAGGAGGTCGGGACCCTCGGCTACATCTTCGCCTGCGTCTTCGGCGTCGGGGCGGAGCTCGTCTGCGACGCCGTCGTGCTGCACGGGACCGACGCGCAGCGCGAGCGGTACGTGAAGCCGCTCCTGCGGGGGGAGCTCTTCGCGGCCGAGTGCCTCACGGAGCCCCGGGGCGGCTCGGACTTCTTCGGCACGGCCACGACCGCCGAGGACCGGGGCGACCACTTCGTCCTGAACGGGCAGAAGCGGTTCATCGTGGGGGCGGACGCGGCCGACTACTTCCTCGTCTACGCCCGCACCGATCCGGCGGCGAAGCCGCACCTCGGGATCAGCGCACTCCTCGTGGACCGCGGGCCCGGCGTCGAGACGAAGTACCTCTACGGCCTCATGGGCTGCCGGGGCGGCGGCGCCGGACGGATCGTCTTCCGGGACGTGAAGGTGCCGAAGGAGAACCTGCTCGGCAAGCTCCACGGCGGCGCGGCGGTCTTCGAGACCATGATGATCCCGGAGCGGCTCGGGACCGCAGCGATGACCATCGGGGCGGCCCGGCCCGCGCTCGAGATCGCGACCGACTACACGACGAAGCGCAAGGCGTTCGGCCGGACGATCGACGAGTACCAGGGCGTCTCCTTCCAGGTGGCCGAGGCCGCGACGCTCCTCGACGCCTCGCGGGCGATGGCCTGGGCGACCGCCCGCGCCGTGGACGCGAAGGCCGACGTCTCCACCGTGCGCCGCCTCGTCTCCGAGACGAAGAAGTTCGTCACCGAGTCCTGCCAGCGGGTGGCCCACCACGCGATGCAGGTCATGGGCGGCATCGGCTACACCGACGTCTTCCCGATCGAGCGGATCGTGCGGGACCTGCGGCTCGCCTCCATCTGGACGGGCACGAACGAGGTCATGTCGGTCATCGCGGCGAAGGAGTGGTACCGATCCCGGGCCGCGGCCCGGAGCGCGATGGGCGCGAGGGACCACGAGGCGGACGCCGCCTCGGCGGACGCCGCGGACGAGAAGGACTACGGGTAGGATCCGTCCGCCCCGAGCCCGTCGAGGGGCGAACGGCGCGGGTCGATCCGGGTGAAGCCGTCCATCCGGGCGAGCGGACCGCTGGTTACCTCGCCCCGTCGCGGAACGCGCGCGGGGTCATGCCGACGATCCGGCGGAAGGTCACCGAGAAGTGGCTCGGGGTCGCGAACCCGGTCTGGAGCGCGACCTCGGTGATCGAGAGCGCGCGGTTCCCGAGGAGCAGCTTCGCCCGCGTGATCCGCGCCTGCAGGAGGTACTGGTGCGGGGAGAGCCCGGTGCTCTGCTTGAAGGCGCGGACGAAGCGGTAGAGGTCCATCCCGGCGAGGCCGGCGAGGGTCCGGAGGGTGAGGGGCTGGTCGAGGTGGGCGGTCGCGTAGTCGAGGACGCGCCGGAGCCCCGGGCTCGCGAGGGCGGTCGCGCCGCCGGGGCCCGAGGCCGGCGGGTGGGCCGCCAGGTGGGCGACGAGCGCCGTGCCGAGCGCCTCGGCCCGGATCCCGTCGGAGGGGCTGCCGGCGCTGGCCACCTCGGTGAGCGCGAGGAGCACGTGCTCGGCGAACGGGTCCCTCGCGCCGATGGCCGGTTGCAGCGCAGGGGCGGGGCCGCCGTCCAGGACGGAGGAGACGAACTCGGGCGCGATCTCGACGAGGAGGACGTCGCGCGCGTCGTGGCAGCGGGCCGCGTGCCGGACGAGCGCCGGGTAGACGCCGAGGCCGTGGTGAGGGGTCCGCGTGCAGAGCCAGCCTCGCCCGCCGAAGTTCGCGTCGCAGCCCATCTCCGCGCCGAGGTTCATCGTGACGAGGTGGTTCACGAAGTGGCCCTCGGAGAGGTCCCGCGGGCCGGTCCGCAGCCGGACGAGCCGGATCCCGCCCCAGGTGCGCGCGAGCTCCGCCTCCCGGAGCGCGTCGGGCGGGAGGGAGCGCAGGGTCCCACCCGCCTCGACGCGCGACAGGAACGGGACGTCGAGCGCGGGGAGCGACACCGGGGGACCTCACGGGGCGGAGAGACGCTTCATCGTACGCAGCACGTCTCCCGTGCATCAACGAGAACCGGACGGCCGCCGGCGAAACCCCTGGGGGGGGGGCGTCCCGCTGCCGCACCCTCGCGCGGCGGGCGCTACTCCCAGGAGCCGGTGTCGAAGGGCATCTCCCACCGGCGGCCCGGCCTCGCGCTCCGGGCGGCGATCTCGTTCCCCGCGAGGGCGCTCCGGAGGCAGTGGTCGGTCCGCTCGTCCACCGCCTCCTCGCCGGGCGCGCGCGGTTCCCCGGAGGGCGGCAGGGGCTCGAGCCTCGTGTCCACGATGCGCACCGCGCCGTCGAGCGACTGGAGCACGACGTGGAGCGTGGCCCGGGGCACGGCGCAGTGGGCGATCCGCCCCTCGAGGCCGGCGAGCCCCGCGAGGACCTCCAGGCGCAGAGGTTCGAGGGCGAGGCGACGCTCGTTGGGGTCCAAGGGAAGCGTCGCCGCGCTCGGCGCCGGCGCGCCGGCGTCCGCCTCCACGGCCTCGGGCGGCGCCGGCCCGGCCCCGTGGGCCGGCCCGGGAGCGGCGGGCAGACGCGGGGGCGAGGCCGGGGGGTCCCCGGGGCTATCGCCCCCCGCGGGACCGGTGGGCGGCATGCCACCGATGGCCGAGGGAGGGGCGGTGACGGCGGCGACGAAGAGGAGCGCACCGCCCACGAACAGGAGCCCGGCCGCGGCGATCCATTTCACGACCCTTCTCACCTCCGTGCGAGACCGGCCGCAGGGTAGCCCCGCGGGCTCGTGGATCCAATCGTCCTCCGCGGCCGGGGCCGCGCGCCCTCGCCGCAACCCGAACGAGCCGCCTCCCGGGGCGCAAGAAGGCGACAGCGATCTGGCAAGAACGCGGAAGTGGGGTGAGCGCACATCGGGCACCGTGGTGCGCGACATTCGGGCGGTGCTCTGTGCAGCTCATCGCTCCCGGCGACGGGGGCGCCCTGGCGAGGAGGTCGTCGTGAAGTCCAATCGGCTCGTTCGATTCGCGTTCGCCACGCTGCTGGCGGTGGGTCTCGCAGCGTGTACCGAGACCAAGACGGAGGTCGTCGAAGTTCCCACGGATCGGATCGTGGAGGTGATTCCGGCCTGCAGCACCACCTACCCGTCCGGCGCCTGCCCCGCCGGCCAGTCGTGCTTCCAGGGCGCGTGCGTCGTGACCGCGACGCTCTGCGGCCCCTCGAACTTCACCGGCTCCTGCCAGACGGGCTACAGCTGCTATCACGGCGGCTGCATCCCGACGGAGGTCGTGCCGCCGCCGGTCGTCGATCCGCTCGATCCGTGCGACCAGATGGTGAACACGGTCCAGCCGGTGCTCGGCTTCGCGGCGGCCCGGCCCCTCGGGACGGGCGGCGTCCCCTACACCTACGACCACGACGGCGACGCCGGCACGGCCCCCGTGGACGTCCCGTACGTGCAGAAGGTCTCCCTCACCGTGGACGGGCTCCAGTTCCGCGACCTCAACGCGAGCGGCACGCTCGAGAAGTACGAGGACTGGCGCTACGGCGACATCTGCCGCGCGAAGGACCTCGTGACCCGAATGACGGTGAGGCAGAAGGTGGGCCTCATGTCGGAGAGCGCCTCGATCGGGGGCGGCACGACCGACGGCGTCATGCCGCAGAGCGCGGTCAACAGCATGGCGGTCGACCTGCGGCGCCAGGCCCTCATCCGCTTCAACGCCGCCCTCACGGCGGCGCAGTACGCCACGTATCTCAACAACGTGCAGGCGCTCGTCGAGGGGATGCCGCTCGGCATCCCGTTCGTGATCACCGCCGATCCGGTGCACGGCGTCGGCCAGTCCACGAACGCGACCACCGGCGTCCAGACGCTGAGCGCGACCGCCAACGTCTCCCACTGGCCCTACCCGGCGGGGATCGGCGCGATCAACGACGCGAACCTGACCTTCCAGTTCGGCGACACCGTCCGCAGGGAGTTCAGGGCCCTCGGCTTCCGCTGGCAGCTCGGCCCGATGGCCGACGTCGCCACCGAGCCGCGCTGGGCCCGCGTCCAGAACACCTTCGGCGAGAACGCCCACCACGTCGCGAAGCACGTGAAGGCCTGCATCGAGGGCTACCAGGGCGGCCGTGGCGGCCCGGGGCTCCGCGAAGGCATCGCCGCGACGATGAAGCACTTCCCCGGCGCCGGCCCGAACGAGGACGGCATGGACAGCCACACGGCGCCCGGCAAGTTCAACGTCTTCCCCGGCGGGATGTTCGAGTACCACTCGATCCCGTTCAAGGCGGCCATCGAGGCGGGGAGCGCCTCGGTGATGCCCTGCTACTCCATCTTCAAGGTCCCGCAGTGGGATCCCGAGCAGGTCGGCGCGGCGCACTCCGACGCGCTCATCACGGACTACCTCAAGCAGACCCTCGGCTTCGACGGGATGATCACCGGTGACTGGGGCGCCGCGGGCGGATCGGCCTGGGGCCTCGAGATGTTCACCGGCGCCGAGAAGGCGGCCTCCTACGTGAAGGCCGGCTCGCACCAGCTCGGGTCCGACTCCCACGTCCGCGTCCAGGAGGCGTACGATCAGGGGCTCCTGAACGACGCCGACATCGACGGCGCCGCGGTGAAGATCCTCGAGATGTCGTTCAAGCTCGGCATCTTCGAGAACCCGTACAGCGACCCCGCCGCCGCGACCGCCGAGGTCCGCTCCCAGGCGAACATGCTCGCGGGGTTCGACGCCCAGAAGAAGGCGATCGTCCTCCTCCGGAACGCAGGGACGGCGAACCCGGGCCGGCTGCCGATCTCGCAGTCGCGCTACACGGACATCGCCGGCGGCACGACGGGCGCCCCGGACGTCGGGGAGTTCGCCTCCGACTCCGACAAGGACGGCCAGATCGAGGTCTTCTTCGACGGCATCACCGACAGCCTCGCCGGGACCGACCAGTACGGCACCTGGCTCCTCGACTACGACTACAAGGCCGCGGGCTCGGGCACGCCGGGCACCGCCGGCTTCACGCTGCCGATCGTCCAGGCGGCGAGCGCGGTGGACGCGGACATCGCGGTGGTCCGGATCACCGCGCGCAAGGGGAACTACTTCGGGTGGGACGCCGGCGTGCCGCTCTCGTTCGACGGCGTCTTCCCCGGCACGGCGACCGACACGAATCGCGCGGCGGCGGTGAGGGACGCGAGGAGGGTGATCGACCTCTTCCGGATCCGCGACGGCTACACCGCCTCCACCGGTAGCGCGGTGGCCGCGACCAACCCGAACCTCCGGATCGTCCTCGTCGTCCACATGGACCGTCCGCCCATCGTGAAGCCGTGGGTGAACGGGCTCCGGACCCTCGACGAGACCCCGGGCGTGCCGGGCAGCTACCCGATGGTCTCCGACGAGGCGAACGTGAACCAGACGATCGTGACCACGAGCACGCCCACGGCCAAGGCCGGCGTGGACACGCTCCTCGTCGAGTTCGGCGCGTACGATCGCGCGGTCCTCGACTTCGCCTTCCGCCGGAACCTCATCACCGGCTGGACCTACGGGGCGGCCCGTCTACCCCAGGAGATCCCCAGCACGGACGCGGCGGTGATGGCGCAGTGGGAGGACGTGCCGGGCGACTCGGTGTCGCCGACGTTCATCATCGGCGCCGGGTCGAACCTGCCGTCGAACTAGCATGACGCTCGAGCCCGGGGCTCCGCCCCCGGGCTCGAGCCGCCGGAGGGCCCCACCGGCCCGGGGTCCCGCCGCTCCGGGCGGGTGGGCCCCTCCGGCGCCGAGGGTAGCCGCGCGAGAACCGAGACGGTCGGCCCCGCTCGACCGGGAAAGGTGATGACGTCATGAGGACCCGTACCTGGCCTGCGATCCCGATCCTCGCCCTGGCCCTGGCCTGCGGCGGCGGAGGGGGCGGCGGCGGGCCGGAGTGCACGACCCACCTCCAGTGCCCGGCGCGCGAGTACTGCGTCTCGGAGAGCTGCATCGCCCTCCCGGCCGGCGAGTGCAGGAAGGACCCCGACTGCGCCACCGGCGAGACCTGCGGCTCGAACGCCTGCCAGGCGGTGGCGGTGGCCGAGTGCGACAAGGCCCCGAACGTCGCGCGTCGCGCGGCGCTCGCCGCGGCCCAGCCGGTCCTCGCGGTCCGCGCCTCCTCGGGGAAGACCGTGCGGACCTTCACGACCACCTTCGCGAGCGTGGCGGACGATCCGCTCGTGCGCTGCGACGTCCAGCTCCAGTTCAAGGACCTGAACGGGGACGCCGCGCTCCAGACGTACGAGGACTGGACCCGGACCTCCGCCGAGCGCGCCGACGACCTCCTCGGGCGGATGGGCACGGCGCAGAAGCTCGCCCTCATGGCCCACCCGGCCCTGGCCGACAACCCGACGGTGGCGAGCTCCGCGCCCCTGCCGGCGACGGCCGCGCTCGTGGACGCGGGGGTCCGTTTCGGCCTCACCGCGGCGAACGGCTCGCAGCCGGCGCCGCGCGCGTCGTGGGCGAACGCGATCCAGGAGCGGTGCGAGGGGAGCGCGCTCGGGATCCCGTTCGTCCTCTCGATGGAGCCGGCCCACTCGAGCGGCAACGGCCGAACGCGGGCCCGGGGCTTCTCGCAGTGGCCGAACGAGGCCGGCTTCGGCGCGACGGGCGACCTCGCCCTCGTGGAGACCTTCGGCAGGTACGTCTCGCAGGAGTACCGGGCGATCGGCGTCCGGATGGCGCTCGGCGTCCCGGCGAACCTCGCCACCGACCCGCGCTGGTTCGGCTCGCAGTTCTCCTTCGGCGAGGACTCCGCGGCGGTCTCCGCGATGGCGGGCGCCCTCGTGAAGGGGCTCCAGGGGACCACCCTCGGGAGGACGAGCGTCGCCGCCGTGGTGGGCCACTTCCCGGGGGCGGGCGCCGCGAAGGGCGGCCTCGACGGCCGGCTCCAGAAGGGGAAGACCTGCACCTATCCCGGCAACCGATTCGACGCGCACGCGGGCGCCTTCCAGGGGGCGTTCGGGAACGGCGTGGCGGCCGTGATGCCCGGCTGGTGCGTCCCGGAGGCGGGGGCCTGGAGCGGGCTCGGAGGGGCCGTGGACGGCTCGGCGATCGAGCAGGTCGGCGCGTCCTTCCACGCGGAGCTCCTCGGCGAGGCGCTCCGCGGCCACTACGCCTTCGGCGGCCTCGTGGTGGCGCCGCAGGGCGTCCTCGAGGACGCGGGCGGGGCTGCGCTCGGCGCGCCCTGGGGCATGGAGGCCTCCACGAAGGCGCAGCGGATCGCGAAGGCCGCCGGCGCCGGCGTGGACCAGTTCGTGGGGCTCGGGGACCTCGCCGCGCTCTCGTCCGCCGGCCTAGCGGCCGCGCAGGTGGACGCGTCGGCGAAGCGGGCGCTCTCGCTCGCCTTCCAGCTCGGGCTCTTCGAGAACCCGTACGTCGACCCCGTGCAGGCGCCCGCCCTCTGCAACACGGACGCCGCCTACCAGACCGGCCTCGACGCGATGAACCGCGGCCTCGTCCTCCTGCTCAACGTGGACAAGCCGGCCGGCTGGCTCGACGGGGCGGGCGACGGGACGCAGACGGGCGACAAGGGGAACGCCGGGAACGGGTCCCTGAAGGTGCTCCCCGCGCCCCCCGGCGAGCCCTACGTCGCCGCCGGCTGCGACTACTTCGTCGCAGGGGACTTCGACCTCGACTACGTGCGGTCGGTGAGCGCCGGCTACGGCAACCTCACGAATGACGCACCCAACGTGAAGGGGGTGGACGTCGCCAACGCCGCGGAGCGGATGGCCCTCTCCGACTACGTCTTCGTCCGGGTCGCCGCGCCGTACACGTACGACCCGGACAGCGGCTTCCTCGGCCACGCGCTCCCATCCCTCGGCTGGGCGGGGAACGACCCCTCCGTGCTCGCCCCGGTCGCCGCCGCGCGGGCGGCGATCGACGGCTGGGCGGGGACGCCGGCCTCGCGGGCGCAGATCGTCGTGGTCGTGGACTCGGGCCGGCCCTCGGTCCTGGCCGAGCTCCTCGCTCCGGCCTTCGGCATCAGCGGTCTCTACGTGGACTGGATGGGGATCCTGCCGGCCAACCCGCACTCGGACAAGGTCCTCCTCGACGTCGCGTTCGGGATCGTGCACGGGCGGGGAAAGCTGCCGGTCGGGCTCCCCGCCTCCGACGCGGCGGCGGGGGCCCAGCTCGAGGACGTGCCCGGGGACGGGCAGGACGCGACGTTCGTCCGCACGTTCGGCATCGACACGAACCGGTTCTAGAGGCGCACCATGAGAAGCCGACCCCTCCCGGACGCCCTCCTCCTCGCGGTCGCCCTCGCCGCCGCCGGCTGCGGGGCGCCGACGAGCTCCACCCAGGACACCTGCGACCCGGCCGTCCGGGCGGCCGGGCTCTCCTGCACGGACCCGGAGGTGACCCGGGCGGTGGGGCTCCTCCGCGCGATGACGCTCCAGGAGAAGGTCCAGCAGATGAGCGGGCCGGCCTACAACCCGAACAACATGTTCGACCAGGAGGACAACGCGCGCCTCGGGATCCCGGGCCTCCGCTTCATGGACGGGCCGCGCGGGGTGCGCTGGTACAACTCCGACTACGGGACGACGGTCTACCCGGTCGCGGCGGCGCGCGCCGCCACCTGGAACCTCGAGCTCGAGCGCAGGATCGGAAAGGCGATGGCGGACGAGATGCGCTGGCTCGGCCGGCACGTCCTGCTCGCGCCCACGATCAACCAGGTGATGCACCCGCGCTGGGGGCGCGCGCAGGAGACGTACGGCGAGGACGCGTTCCTGCTCGGCGAGATGGGCGCCGCCTTCATCCGCGGCGCGGAGTACGACCCGACGGTGGCCGATCCGCTCGACCCCGGCCACGTGATCGACCCGAGCGCCTACCGGATCCAGGCCTGCGCGAAGCACTTCGCGGCGAACAACATCGAGGACACGCGCATCTACGTGAACGCCGTGCTCGACGAGCGGACGCTCCGGGAGGTCTACCTCCCCCACTTCAAGAAGGCCTCCGACGCGGGCGTCTCCTGCTTCATGGCCTCCTACAACCGCGTGAACGGCAGCTACGCCGGCTTCTCCCGGGCGCTCGTGCGGGACGTCCTGAAGACGGAGTGGGGGTACCAGGGCTGGGTCGTCTCCGACTGGTTCGCGAAGGGGAACACGATCTCGTCCCCGGTCGCCGGGCTCGACATCGAGATGCCCTTCAGCTCCGGCCCCTTCCCGAGCATCTTCGACAGCGCCTACTTCTACGGGGCGCTCCTCTCGTCGGCCGTCCAGAACGGGCTCGTCGCGGAGACGCTCGTGGACGAGGCGGTGCTCCGGATCCTCTACCGGAAGGTCCACTACGGGGTCATCGACAGGTGGAACCCCTCCGAGGACTGGAAGCCCTGGCTCACGAAGTCGGACGCGACCCAGGCGCTCGCGCTCGAGGCGGCGCGCCAGGGGATCGTCCTCCTCGCGAACGGCCCCACGCGGGCGCTCGCCGACGACGTCCTCCCGCTCGACCGGGCGGCCGTGAGCAAGATCGCCGTCGTCGGCAAGTTCGCGAACAGCGAGAACATGGGGGACAAGGGCTCGTCCGACGCGAAGGTCGTGGACGGCTCGCTCGTGATCACCCCGTGGGAGGGGCTCCACGAGGCGCTCGGCGCGACGAACGCCACCCGGGCCTCCTGCGGCGGGGCGCCGAAGTGCGCGATCACGTTCGAGACGGTCGCGGGGAACGAGACGGCCCTGGCGGGCACCGACGTGCTGTTCGTCGTGGGCGCCTACTTCTACGCCGACCTCGCGCGGTCCACGGCCGGCGAGGAGGGGGAGTGGAAGGACCGGGTCTCCATGAGCCTCCCTCAGCGGGACCTCGACAACATCGCGGCGGCGGTGGCCCTCCGCACGACGAACCCGGGCATGAAGATCGTCGTGGTGATGAAGAGCGGCGGGGCGATCGTGACGCCGTGGGTGGGGAGCGTGGACGCCGTCCTCATGGCCTGGTTCGGCGGGATGAAGGAGGGGACGGCCCTCGGCGAGATCGTCTTCGGGGACGTCGTCCCGAGCGGCAAGGTCGTCCAGAGCTTCCCGGTCGCCGAGTCGGACCTCCCCGCCTTCCTCAACGCGACGACGGGCGACGTGGCCTACGACTACTACCACGGGTACCGGTGGCTCGACCGGCAGGGGAAGGCGGCCCGCTGGCCCTTCGGCTTCGGCCTCTCCTACACGACCTTCGCCTACTCGAACCTCGTCGTCACGGACTCCACGATCGGCGAGGCCGAGACGCTCGAGGTCTCGGTGGACGTGACGAACACCGGGTCGCGGACCGGGTCCGAGGTGGTCCAGCTCTACGTCGGCTACCCCAACACGGCGGTCGGTGCGCCATGGGGAAGGCCACGGAAGGAGCTCGAGGCCTTCGCCCGCGCCGAGGCGATCGCGCCGGCCGAGACGCGGACCGTCACGCTCCGCGTGGACGCGAGCGAGCTCGCCTACTGGAACACCGCCACGAAGCGGATGACCGTCGAGAAGGTGGCCCACTCCCTCTGGGTGGGGCCGTCCTCCGACACCACCGACGCCAACACCCTCACGGGGACGTTCACGGTCCAGTAGCCGCGCCGCGGCGGGACGGGAGATGGAGATGACGATCGCGAGGAAGACGATGGCGGTGGCGCTGGGGCTCTCGCTGTGGGTCCCGGCGGCGGTCAGGGCGGGAGATCCCGCGCCCGGCGGGGAGGGGCAGGCGGCGGAGCCGGCGAAGGGCCCCGAGCTCCGGCAGGCGTTCTGGGGGGCGGAGCCGGGGCGGCCGTACGACGACGCGGACGCCTACACGGTCCCGGTGATCCCGATCCGGCTCTCGGGGCAATTCTGGGTCGACACGGGCTACATGGAGCGGGTGAACACGCAGGTCGGCGCCTACGACCAGGACGTGAACTACTCGCAGGGCCGCTTCGTGCTCGGCGCGGCCTACCGGCGCGACGCCGGGGGGCTCTTCGGAGAGGCCCGGGTCCAGCTCGTCGGGTTCGTGAACGAGTACACGAGGTCGCAGTACGAGCCCCACACCCAGGACGCCTTCGTGAGGTTCGGCGGGCGGACCTGGGACGTCCAGCTGGGCCGCTTCCTCGGCTGGGAGCCCTACTACCGCGGGAACGGGATCGAGCGTTACACCGCCGAGGAGAGCGGGGCGCTCGGCGGCCCTCCGATGTACCGGCTCGACTTCGCCCTCGGCCAGCGCGACGAGGCGGGCCAGGCCGCCGTCCACCTCTACCCGGCTGACTGGGTGGCCCTGGAGCTCGGCGCGGTCTACGGGCAGGAGGCGTTCCAGAACAACCGGGGCCTCCGGCCGGTCGTCGCGCTCCGGCGGGCCGGCCTCCTCTTCGTCGGCGGGTGGGAGTACCACGCGCGCCGCCCGCAGGACGTCTCCAACAAGGCGGAGCAGACGGCGCAGGGCTTCGCGGGGCGGCTCCAGTACGGCCTCGCGGGCACGACCGTCGGCGTGAACGCGGCCCGCGTGACGGTGGACGAGATCCAGATCGACGGCCTCGTGAACGCCGACAGGAGCTTCGACAAGACGACCTTCGGGGCCTTCCTGGAGAGCGACTTCTGGGACAACGTCGTCGGCGCGGGCTACCACCTCACGACCGAGGACAACGAGCAGGGGGAGCGAAAGCGGAACCACCAGGCCTTCGTGTCGTACCTCTACCGGCTCCCGGTGAAGGGGATGAGCGTGAAGGCGGTCCTCGGCTTCGGCCGGGCGCAGCTCGAGGACGTGGACGCCGGCTCGGAGTGGGAGAACGACGTGACCTCGTTCCGCGTGAGGGTACAGTACGACTTCAGGTGAGCGCGGGGTGGGGATGGTGGCGCGAGGCGACGAGGACGGAGTACGGGTGAGCGTGCCATGCCAGAACGAGCCGTGACGCTGGACGTGATCGCGCCGGTCTCCGGGGTCGTCGTCCCGCTCGCCGCCGTCCCGGATCCCGTGTTCGCCCGGAAGATGATGGGCGACGGGGCCGCGATCGATCCGACCTCGGCGGAGGTCCTCGCGCCCGTCGCCGGCACGGTGACCCAGCTCCACGAGGCGCAGCACGCCCTCGCGGTCGCCACCGGCGACGGCGTCGAGGTGCTCGTCCACGTCGGCCTCGACACGGTCGCCCTGGGAGGCCGGGGCTTCACCGCGCTCGTCCGCAAGGGCGCGCGGGTCGAGCGGGGCCAGCCCCTGCTCCGCTTCGACCCCGAGATCCTCGCGCGGGAGGCACGGAGCCTCCTCGTGGAGGTCGTCGTCACGAGCGGCGCGCGCGTGGAGTCGATGGAGCCGGCGCGGGGCACGGTGAAGGCCGGGGAGACCGCGCTCCTCCGCCTCGCGCTGAAGGACGCGGCGGCGGCGGCGGCGGCGGCGGGGGAGCCCGTCCTCTCCGCGCCCGTCGCCCTCCCGAACCCGGCCGGCCTCCACGCCCGCCCCGCGGCCGTCGTCGCGGCCCGGGCGAAGCAGTTCGTGTCGGACGTCCGGCTCGTGCGCGGCCCGAGCGAGGTGAACGCGAAGTCGGTCGTCGCGATCATGGGGCTCTCCGCGAGGCGGGGGGAGCCGGTCCGCGTGAAGGCGGTGGGGCCGGACGCGGAGACGGCCGCGGCGGAGCTCGCGAAGCTCCTCGCCGAGGGGGCGGGGGAGGCACCCGGGGAGGCGCCGGTCCCCACGGAGACGGCCCCGCGGCTCGCGGAGGTCCGGACGGCGGGGCGCGGAGAGATCCTCGGCGCGCCGGCCTCTCCCGGGCTCGCGACCGGGAAGGTCTTCCAGCACCGGCACGGCGCCTTCGACGTCGCGGAGCGAGGCGGCTCCGCCGAGGAGGAGCGGGCGCGCCTCGATCGGGCCGTCCGCGAGGCGGCGCGCCAGATCGAGGCCCTGAAGCAGCACGCCTACGACCGGCAGCGGGCGCAGATCCTCGACGTCCACCTCGCGCTGCTCGAGGATCCTGGCCTCGTCTCCTCGATCGACGGGCTCCTCGCGGAGGGGAAGAGCGCCGCCTTCGCGTGCCGGGAGGCGTTCGCGGGCCACGCCGCGAAGCTCGAGCGGCTCGACAACCCCGTCCTCCGTGAGCGTGCCGCGGACGTCCGGGACGTGGGGCGGCGGCTCCTCGCGCTCCTCGCCGGCGTCGAGCCGGCGGAGCTCCTCGTCCCCGAGGGGGCGGTCCTGGTCGCGGAGGAGCTCACCCCGTCCGACATGAGCGGGTTCGACCGGCGCCGGCCGGCCGCCGTCTGCACGGCGCGGGGCGGCTCGACGAGCCACGTCGCGATCCTCGCGCGGGGGATGGGGATCCCCGCGATCTGCGGGATCGACGAGGCGGCGCTCGCGCTCCCCGACGGGATCGAGGTCGTGGTGGACGGGAGCCGGGGCGTGCTCCGGGTGAGCCCGGAGGAGGGGTTCGTCTCGCAGGTGCGGGAGCGGATCGCCCGGCAGGCGGCGCAGCGCGAGGTCGACGCGAGCACGGCGCTCGCCCCCGGGAGGACCCGGGACGGGCACCGGGTGGAGGTCGCGGCCAACGTCCGGAACGCGAGGGAGGCGCGCGAGGCGGTGGCGGCCGGCGCGGAGGGCGTGGGGCTCCTGCGCTCGGAGTTCCTCTTCGAGGGGCGCGCCACCGCGCCGAGCGAGGAGGAGCAGGCGGCGAGCTACGTCGCCGTCGCCGAGGTGCTCGGCAAGGAGCGTCCCCTCGTCGTGCGGACGCTCGACGTCGGCGGGGACAAGCCCCTCCCCTACCTCCCGTTGCCCCGCGAGGAGAACCCCTTCCTCGGGATGCGGGGGATCCGGGTGAGCCTCGAGCACCCGGAGATGTTCCGCGCCCAGCTCCGCGCCATCCTCCGGGCCGCCCCGGTCGGGAACCTCCACGTGATGTTCCCGATGGTCGCCACCCTCGACGAGGTGCGGGCCGCGAAGGAGATGCTCGCGGAGGAGCAGGAGGCGGTCACGCACTCGGTGAAGGTGGGGGCGATGATCGAGGTGCCGTCCGCCGTGGTCATCGCGGAGGTCCTCGCGCGCGAGCTCGACTTCTTCTCGATCGGGACGAACGACCTCACCCAGTACGCCCTGGCGATGGACCGGAACCACCCCAAGCTCGCCGGGATCGCGGACGCGATGAACCCGGCCGTCCTCCGCATGATCGCGATGACGGTGGAGGGGGCGCACGAGCACGGGAAGTGGGTCGGGGTCTGCGGCGGCATCGCGTCCGACCCGGTCGCGGTCCCGGTGCTCGTCGGCCTCGGCGTGGACGAGCTGTCCGTCGACGTGCCGGCGATCCCGGCGGTGAAGGCGGCCCTCGCGCGCTGGAGCATGGAGGAGTGCGCGGGCCTCGCGAGCGAGCTCGTGCGGCTGAGGACCACGGCCGAGATCCGGGGCGTGCTCGCGGCCCGGGCCTCCGAGGAAGGCGAGTTCCAGGGCCGGCGCATCCCGGCGTAGCCGCGGGCGCCGCATCGGGAGGTCGGAGCATGTTCAAGGGCGCCTTCGCGTTCCTCCAGAAGGTCGGCAAGTCGCTGATGCTGCCGGTCGCGGTCCTGCCGGTGGCCGGCCTCCTCCTCGGGATCGGGGCGGCGAACTTCCCGTGGCTCCCCGCGGCCGCCTCCGACCTCATGCGGAACTCGGGCGACGTGATCTTCGCCAACATGGCGCTCATCTTCGCCATCGCCGTCGCCCTCGGGTTCACCGAGAACGACGGCGTCTCCGCGGTCGCCGCGACGATCGGCTACGCCGTGATGGTCGCGACGATGGGCGTCATGGCGGGCGTCTTCGGCCTGGAGCCGGTGGACATCATGGGGATCCCGTCCATGCAGACGGGGGTCTTCGGGGGGATCCTCGCGGGCGGGGTCGCGGCCGCGCTCTTCAACCGCTTCTACCGGATCTCGCTCCCTCCCTACCTCGGATTCTTCGCGGGCAAGCGGTTCGTCCCGATCGTCACGGCGCTCGCCGCGATCCTGCTCGGCATCGTGCTCTCGGTCGTCTGGCCCCCCATCCAGAAGGGGATCGACGTCTTCTCGCACTGGGCGGCGGTGGGCGACCCGCGCTCGGCCGCGACGATCTACGGGTTCGTGGAGCGGATCCTCGTCCCCTTCGGCCTGCACCACATCTGGAACGCGCCGTTCTTCTACGAG
Organism: Anaeromyxobacter sp.; assembly: GCA_037442705.1. Lineage (GTDB taxonomy): Bacteria > Myxococcota > Myxococcia > Myxococcales > Anaeromyxobacteraceae > Anaeromyxobacter. Next base: position 1,468 of record JBBIPT010000003.1, on the reverse strand, counting down.
ATCGGGAGCTTCGTGGACCAGACCGGCAAGGTGATCCACGGCGACATCCGGCGGTACTTCTCCGGCGATCCCACCGCCGGCATCCTCGCCGGGGCCTTCCTCTTCAAGATGTTCGGCCTGCCGGCGGCGGCCATCGCCATCTGGCACAGCGCCCGCCCGGACCAGAAGCTCGCGGTGGGCGGCATCATGATCTCGGGGGCGCTCACCTCGTTCCTCACCGGGATCACCGAGCCGATCGAGTTCTCGTTCCTCTTCGTCGCGCCGGTCCTCTACCTCGTCCACGCCGTCCTCGCGGCCTCCACGCAGTTCGTGATGGCCTCGCTCGGCGCCCACATGGGCTTCACCTTCTCGCAGGGGGGTATCGACTTCGTCGTCTTCAACGTGCTGAACCCCCACTCCCAGCGGTGGTGGCTCGTCCTCGTCCTCGGGCCCGTCTACGCCGGCATCTACTACTTCACCTTCCGCGGGGCGATCCGGTGGCTCGACCTCCAGACGCCCGGGCGCGAGCGGAACGCCGGGGCGAAGGCCGACGCCACCCCGGGCGGCGGACGGTTCGGCCGGGCGCGGGACCTCCTCGCCGCCTTCGGCGGCCGGGCGAACCTCGCGAGCCTCGACGCCTGCATCACGCGGCTGCGGGCCGTCGTGAAGGACTCCTCCCGCGTGAGCTCGGAGAGGCTGAAGGCGCTCGGCGCCGCTGGGGTCGTCGTCGTGGGCAACGGGGTCCAGGCGATCTTCGGGCCGCTCTCGGAGAACATGAAGACGGAGCTCGAGGACTACCTGAGGTCGGCGGGGCCTGAGGTCGACGCCCCTCCCGCCGCGGGCGGAGGGGCGCCGCCGCCCGGGGAGCCGGCGCGGCGGGTGGCGGTGGAGCCGTGGGCCGCGGAGGCTGCGGGTCCGCTCCTCCTGGCGATGGGCGGACGCGCGAACGTGCGCAAGATCGAGGCGGTCGCCCTCACGCGCCTGCGGGTCGAGCTCGCCGATCCGGCGAAGCTCGACTCCGACGCGGCGCTCGCCGCGGGCGTGCTCGGGATCATGAAGGCCGGCCCCGGGGTCCTCCACCTCATCGTGGGGGAGCGGGCCGAGCAGCTCGCCGAGGCGATCGCCGAGCGCTGAGCAGCGACGGCCGATCGCGCAGGTTCCGAACCGCTCGTGGTTGCCCCGAGCCCGTCGAGGGGTCACCACGCGCGGGCGGAGAAGGGCCCGTTCGCCCCGAGCCTGTCGAAGGGCGAACGTCGAGGCTCGATTCGAGAGATCACGGCATGAGACCGCGGGCCGCGCGGGCCGATTCCCGCTATCCTCGCCCCTGCGATGCCGGAGAGGAAGGTCACCTACTGCGCCGGGCTGCCGCTCGAGGGGGAGCGGCCGCTCCGGGCGGAGGAGCGCGAGCGGGTCGAGGCGCTGCGCCGCGCCGCGGGGCGCCGCGCGCTCCTCCGGCTCGTCCTCGGGCTCGCCGCGCTCGCGCCCGGGC
>JBBIPT010000002.1:0-46412 GCA_037442705.1 Anaeromyxobacter sp. | reverse complement strand
GGGGCTGCGCCCCGCCCCGGCGAGCGAAGCTCGTCGGGGCCCCACCCCTGGTGCGCGGGGCGCCTCACCGGAAGAACCCGCGCGCCTTCTCCCGCATCTCCTCGGCCTCCCGCCGCGCCCGCTCCTCGATGGTGGGGTGCGAGCAGGCCCGCGCGAGCCAGCCGACGGCGAAGCCGAGCAGGAGCCCTGCGACGAGGACGAAGGAGAGGAGGCGGCGGGAGGCGGGGCGCACGGGATCAGAACTCGGGTTTCGCTCTTCTGGTGGGGGGTCTTGGGGGGAGCGGCATCGCTCCCCCCAGGTTGAGGGCCTTGCGAAGCGAAGCGCAGCAAGCCCGGAAATCGCTCTGACTCGCCTCGGAAGCGTTCGCCGAGCGCCGAAAACGGCGAAAGGCGAGTTAGAGCCCGATCTGCTGCACCTGGTAGCCCCGCTCCCGGAGCGCCCGGAGGATCTCCTCCACGTGCTCGGGGCCGCGCGTCTCCAGCGTGAGCTGGAGGGTCGTGTCGCCGAACCGGTAGGCGAAGGCCCGGGTGTGGTGGACCTCGATCACGTTCGCCCGGTGGTTCGCGATGATCGTCGAGACCTTGGAGAGCTGGCCGGGCTTGTCCTGGAGGGCGACGCTCACCCGGACGAGCCGGCCGTCCTTCACGAGGCCGCGCTCGATCACGCGGGCGACGAGGTTCACGTCGATGTTGCCGCCGGAGACGATCGCGACGACCTTCTTCCCCTCGAGGCCGCGGACCTTGTGGTTGAGGAGCGCCGCGACGCCGACGGCGCCCGCCCCCTCCACCACGCTCTTCTCCTTCTCGAGGAGGTAGAGGATCGCGCTCGAGATCTCCTCCTCGGAGACCGTGACGATCTCGTCCACGAGCGCCTTCACGTGCTCGAAGGTGACGTCGCCCGCCCGCTTCACCGCGATCCCGTCGGCGATCGTGCTCGCGGGCTCGAGGGTGACGGGCGCCCCCGCGTCGACCGCCTGGAGCATGGACGGGAGCACCTCCGTCTCCACGCCGATCACCTTGGCCGCCGGGCGGAGCGCCTTCACCGCGGCGGCGACGCCCGAGACGAGGCCGCCCCCGCCGAGGGGGACGACCACCGCGTCGAGCTCCGGCTCCTGCTCCAGGATCTCGAGCGCGACGGTGCCCTGCCCGGCGATCACGTCGGGATCGTCGAAGGGGTGGACGAAGGTGAGCTTCTCGAGCTGCTCGAGCCGCCGCGCCTCGGCGTAGGCCTCGTCGTAGTTCGCGCCGTGGAGGACGATGCGCGCCCCGTGCGCCCGGGTGTTCGCCACCTTCATGATCGGCGTCGTCTCGGGCATCACGATCGTCGCCTTCACGCCGAGGCGGCCGGCGTGGTAGGCGACCGCCTGCGCGTGGTTCCCGGCGCTCGCCGCGATGAGCCCGCGGGCGCGCGCCTCGGCCGGCAGGAGCAGGAGCTTGTTCAGGGCTCCGCGCTCCTTGTAGGCGCCGGTCATCTGCAGGTTGTCGAGCTTCAGGGAGGCGACCGTCCCGGTGAGGCGGGAGAGGGTCTCGCTCCGGGCGCAGGGCGAGAGGTAGATCCGATCGCGGATCCGGCCGAGGGCGGCCTGGACGTCGGGGAGCGTGACCATGTGGGAAGGGCGACGCTAGCGCCGCGGGGGCGCGGCCGCAAGCTCGCGACCGGGAACGGACTTCAGTGCTGGACGAGCCGGCGGGCGAGCTCCACCCGGTTCCGGACGCCGAGCTTGTCGAAGATCGTCTTCAGGTGGCTCTTCACCGTCTGGGAGGCGATCCCGAGCCGCTCCGCCACCTCGCGCGAGCGCAGGCCGTCGGCGACGAGGAGGGCCACCTCCCGCTCCCGCTGGGTGAGGCCGTCCGGCGAGGGGGCCCCGGGCGCCTGCTCCGCCTCGGGGCCGAGCTGCAGGGGCTCGGGCAGCGGCTCGCGCCAGAGGTGGAGCTGGGTCTTGCCCTTGCCGACCGCGGTGATCTCGATCTTGAGCCGCTCCCCGTGCCCCTCCATCACGAGGGTCCGGCGAATGCCCGGAGTCCCGGCCTGGGCACCGTCCGACAGCCCCCGGAGGTCGGCGGGCACCGTCCCCCCGTCCGCCGCGTCGGGGAAGAACACCTTCAGCATCTCCTCCGCCTGGCGGTCGCAGCGGAGGACGCCCCCGACGTCGCAATGTGCCGCCGCGCCTCGCGGCGCGGGCACCCGGACGTTCGCGCGCATCATGGTCATCGCCCCCCGTACAGATGGTGGTCCCAGATACTACCGGCCTGGATATTAGGTGGTCACCCGGGCCGGGGCACGGCGAGATGCTCATTTGGGGGCGAGTCTCGGGAGGGGTCCGTCCTCGGTGGGATGTGCGCCTGGACGCGCACCGCGCGGATCGGCCGCTTCGTCGCGGTGCGCCGCCCGTGGAGCCGGCCCCATCAGAAGGCCGCGCGGAGCGCCGCGGACAGGAGCGCCACGAGCGCGGCGCCGGCGGCGAGGGCGTGCCTTCGCGCGCCCTCGCGGCGGAGGGCGACGGCGGTGACGGCGAGGAGGACGGGGGGCGTCGCGAAGAGGACCATCACTCCGGCCCGGGCGAGCCAGACGTCGGCGCCGAGGCCGAGGGCCCCGGCGAGCGTCGCCGCCGCGCAGAGCGCGAGCCCGCCGAGCGAGCCGAGGGAGAGGACGCGGGCGACGGCCTGGTTCATCGGCCGCCTCCGAACACGGACCAGATCATGCGCCCGCCGACGAAGACGAGGAAGCCGGCGAACACCCCCTGGAGCCGCTGGGCGGGGATCCTCGGGAGGAGCGTCGCGCCGAGGCGCGCGCCGAGGAACACGCCCACGACGACGGGGGCGGCGAGGAGCGCATCCACCTCGCCGCGGTCCCAGTAGACGTAGGCGCCCGCCGCGGCGGTCGCGGCGATGAGGAAGTTCGAGGTCGCCGCCGCGACCTTGAACGGGATCCTCATCACGAGCGTCATCACCGGCATCATGAAGACCCCACCGCCCACGCCGAGGAGGCCGGAGAGGACGCCGGCCGCCCCCCCGGCGCCGAGCCCCGGGCCCCAGCCGCGGACCTCCTGGGACTCCGCCGCCGAGGACTCGTTCGCCCCGTGCCGCCGCCGCCAGAGCATCACCGCGGAGTAGAGCGTCACCGCGGCGAAGAGGATCCGGAGGGCCTTCACGGGGGCGACGCCGGCGACCGCGCTCCCCACGAGCGCGCCGCCGATCGTGGCGAGGCCGAGGAGGACGCCGGCGCGGATGTCCGTCGTGCCCCGCGCGACGAAGGTGGCGGAGGAGGCGGAGGAGCTCATGATGATGACGACGAGCGAGGCGCCGACCGCGTGGCGGAAGGGAACGCCGAAGAGTTCGGTGAGGGCGGGGACGATGATGACCCCGCCGCCCACGCCCATGAGCGCCCCGAGGAGGCCGGCGGAGACGCCGACGAGGGCGAGGAGGATCGCGGTCACGGGCGGCGACTCTATCCCGGGGAGGTCTGCGGTGGAACCGGTGGAGACCCGGGCCCGCGGCCCGGCCGAAGGACTCCTCACGCCGCCGCGGCGAGGAGCGCGAGCAGCCGGGCGGGGTCGAGCGGCTTCTCCAGGCAGACGTTGGCCACGCGCGCGAGGAACTCCTGCTCCGGGGCCGAGAAGGCGCCGCCGGTCATGAAGACGACCCTGTGCGCGAGCGCCGGGTCGAGTCGCTCGATCGCCGCGTGGAGCTCGGGGCCGGAGAGCTCGGGCATCATCACGTCGCACAGGACGAGGTCGAACCGCTCGCCGCGCTCGATCCGCGCGAGCGCGGCGCGGGACGACTCCTCGACCTCGACCTCGGCGACGTCGAGCAAGGACCGCCGCACCGCGCGCCCGACGAGCGGCTCGTCGTCGACCACGAGGATGCGAGGGCGGCGTCCCGGCTCCCGTGCGGGCGCGAGGGCCGGGGGGGCGACGGCCGGCGCCGGCGGGGGGTGGGCGACGGGGAGCTGGATCCGGAACGCCGCTCCACGGCGGCCGGGGGGAAGGAGATCGATCGTTCCCCCGAACTCGGTGACGATCCGGCGGCACACCCAGAGCCCCAGCCCCGTCCCCTCGCCCGCCGGCTTCGTCGTGAAGAACGGGTCGAAGATGCGTCCCCGGACCTCGGCGGGGACCCCGGGTCCGGTGTCGGAGACCTCGACCGCGACGAGGTCGCCCTCGCGCCGCGCGGAGATCGTCACGGCGTTCTCGGCGGCGTGTCCCACGGGGATCGCATGCGCGGCGTTCACCACGAGGTTCAGGAGCACCTGCGCGAGCCTCGGCTCCGACGCCCGCACGGGGGGGACCCCGGCGACGTCGAGGACGAGCCGGGCCCGGTGCTTCAGCTCGTTCGCGGCGAGCGCGACCGCGCTCTGCGCCGCCCGGGCGACGTCCACGGGGCCCACCGCCGCACGATCGGAGCGCGCGAAGCCCTTCAGGTCACGCGCGATCGCGCGGACCCGCTGCGCGCCGTCCGCCGCGTCGCCCAGCGCCTCCGCCACGGCGGCCACGTCGTCGCCGCGGAGCCCCGCCAGGCGGTCCCGCGCGAAGGCGAGGTTGGCCACCACGAAGGTGAGGGGGTTGTTGATCTCGTGAGCGACCCCCGCCGCGAGCGTCCCGAGCGACGCCATCCGGTCCGAGAGCGCCACCTGGGCGCGGAGCTCCTCGAGCCGGTGCTCCGCCTCGATCCGGTCGGAGACGTCGTGGGCGAGCACGAGCTCGCAGGCCCGCCCGGCGTACGGCGCGGGGTAGCTGATGATCTCCACGTGGAAGACGCGGCCGTCGCGCGCCCGGTGGCGCCAGCCCTTCGTGTGGTCCAGGCCGAACGGCACGTGGCTCGTCGCGCGCAGGAGCCGCTCGACGTCCTCCGGGGGCCGGATGTCCTTGATGGTCATCCGGAGGAACTCCTCGCGGGACCATCCGTACTTGCGCACCGCCGCGTCGTTCACCGCCACGAACGCGAGGGTGTCCAGATCGTAGAACCACATGGGGTGCGGGTTGCGCGTGAAGAAGAGCTCGTGCCCGGGGTCGGCGGGGGCCGCGGCGGCGCGGATCTGCGGCGCCGCGCGCTCGGCGGTGGCGATCGCGGCGACGATCTGGGCGCGCGGCGAGGGGGACGGCAACGCGATGTGCGCGCCCGCCTCGAGGGAGGGCTCGACCGCCTCCTCCGGGACGAAGGCCACGAGCGCGGAGGCCTCCCCGCGGACGTGGGACCGGAGGGCCCGGATCCCCTCGGCCGCGGCGGCCGCGTGCGGCGCCTCGATGAAGACGAGGTCGGGAGTCGGGCCGCGGGCGAGCGCATCGGCCGCGGCGGCGCCTCCGCTCACGCGGACGACGTCGTGGCCGCGGCGCTCGAGCACCTCGCGAATCGGGTCGAGCGAACCCCCGCCGATGAGGAGCGAACGCACGCCCGAATCGTACGTCGCCGGACCCGGTTCGGGGTATCCGGCACCCTCGCGGGGCCCCCGGGGAAATCGGCGGTACCCCGGGGCGGGGGCGCTTCGGTGCCCCGCCGCGGCGTTCGACCTTCGACCCTTCGACGGATCGACGCAAGCGGGCACGGCCCTCATGGCGGTGCCCGCTTCGATCGATCCACGCTCGTTCGTGGTTCGACAGGCTCACCACGAACGGCTCTGGTTGCACGCGAGCGGCCCAGCACGCAGCCGTTCGCCCTGAGCCTGTCGAAGGGCGAACGTCGCGGATCAGCGCAAACGGTCGCCGCCCTCAGCGCAGCTCCACCTCGAACCCGAGCCGCCGCGCCGCCTCTAGGAGGTCGTCCGCGGGCTGGATCTTCAGCGCGACGGAGATCGTCGTCTCCGTCTCCTCGGGGATCACGGCGCGGACGGTGACGGCGGTGCCCCCGGGGTGGCGGGCGAGGAGGGCCTTCAGCCCGGCCGTCCGCTCGGCGGTGAGCCGGTCCGCGTCGATCCGCAGGGCGACCTCGGTCGTCTTGTGGCGACGGACGGCCGAGAGCGGCTCCACGCCGGTCGCGGTGAGCTCCGCCTTCGGGTGCTCCTCGTCGCGGGTGTTGAGCCGCACCTCTGCGTGGACGAGGATCGGCTCGTCCGCCTTCACGAAGGCCTCCCAGTCCATCCAGCCCTTCTGCGCGGGGCGGCCGTTCTGGGCGGGCCGCCCTCCCCAGCAGACGACCTCCACCGTGCCGGTGAGGTCCTCGAGCGTGAAGATCCCGAAGCGCGTCCCCTTCTCCTTCGTCACCCGCTCGCGGAGGGAGGCGACGATCCCGACGACCGACACCTTGTCGCCGTGCCGCTTCTGCGCGACCGAGGCGCAGGTGGCCGAGGCGTAGCGGCGCGCCTCCTTCTCGTACCCCTGGAGCGGGTGGCCGGTGAGGTAGAAGCCGAGCGCCTCCTTCTCGAAGGAGAGCCGGACGCGCTCGGGCCACTCCTCGACCAGGGTCTCGCCCACGGTGTCGCCCGCCCTCGGATAGCGGGGCTTCGCCGCGACCGTCTCCGCCGCCGCGCCGCCGAAGAGGCTCGCCTGGCCGGAGGCCCGGTCGGCCTGGGCCGAGGCGCCGGCCGAGAAGGCCGCCTCGATGCCGGCGAAGAGCTGCCAGCGGGGCACGCCCTCGAAGTCGAACGCGCCGGACTTCACGAGCGCCTCGACCACCTTCTTGTTGATCCGCCGCGCGTCCACGCGGGAGGCGAAGTCGAAGAGGCTCTTGAAGGGGCCGCTCTCCTCGCGGGCGGCGACGATCGCCTCGACCGCGGAGTCGCCGACGCCGCGGACGGCGCCGAGGCCGAAGCGGATCCGGCCTCTCGATCCCGTCCGCCCTTCGACAGGCTCAGGGCGAACGGGTTCCTTCGACCCGGCCCGTCCCTCGTCGGACCCGGGGCGAACGGGTTCCTTCGACCCGGCCCGTCCCTCGTCGGACCCGGGGCGAACGGGTTCCTTCGACCCGGCCCGTCCCTCGTCGGACCCGGGGCGAACGGGTTCCTTCGCCCCGGCCCGTCCCTCGTCGGACCCGGGGCGAACGGGTTCCTTCGACCCGGCGCGTCCCTCGGCGGACCCGGGGCGAACGGGTTCCTTCGCTCCCGCCCGTCCCTCGGCGGACCCGGGGCGAACGGGTTCCTTCGCTCCCGCCCGTCCCTCGGCGGACCCGGGGCGAACGGGTTCCTTCGTTCCCGTTCCCGGTTCGCCAGGCCCACCACGCACGGATTCATCGTCCGCTCGCCCTGAGCCTGTCGAAGGGCGAGCCGCAGCCTCCGGCGGGAACGCCGAGAAGTCCCGCACCGACTCGTTCACGCCGGGCGGGAGGACCTCGATCCCGTCCTGCCGCGCCTCGGCCACGTGGACGACGACCTTGTCCGTGTTGGACGCCTCGCTCGAGATGAGCGCGGCCATGAACTCGACCGGGTAGTGGGCCTTCAGCCAGGCGGTCTGGACGGTGAGGAGGCCGTAGGCGGCGGAGTGGGACTTGTTGAAGCCGTACTCCGCGAACTTCTCCATGAGGTCGAAGATGCCGTTCGCGACCTTGTCGTCCACGCCGCGCGCCCTCGCCCCCTCGAGGAAGCCGACCCGCTCCCTCGCCATCTCCTCCGCCTTCTTCTTCCCCATGGCGCGGCGGAGGAGGTCGGCGCGGCCGAGGCTGTAGCCCGCGAGGACCTGCGAGATCTGCATCACCTGCTCCTGGTAGACGATGACGCCGTAGGTCGGCTCCAGGACGGGGGCGAGGTCGGGGTGGGGGTAGGCGACCTTCTCCTTGCCGTTCTTCCGGTCGATGTAGGCGTCGACCATCGTCCGGCCGCCCTCGAGCTTCTGCTCGAGCGGTCCGGGCCGGTAGAGGGCGCCCGCGGCGATGACGTCCTCGAACCGCGAGGGCTTCATCTTCGTCACCATCTCGGTGAAGCCGGAGGACTCCATCTGGAAGACGCCGGCCGTGTCGCCGCGCCCGATGAGCTCGTAGACCTTCGGGTCGTCGAGCGGGATGTCGGAGGCCTCGAGCCCCGCCCGCTCGGGGTGGTTCTCCCGGACGAGCCGGAGGGCGTGGTCGATGACGGTGAGGGTCTTCAGGCCGAGGAAGTCGAACTTCACGAGCCCGGCCTTCTCCACCTCCTCCTTCGCGAACTGCGAGACGAGCATGTCGGACTTGTCGTCCTTGTAGGCCGGGACGTACTCCCAGAGCGGCTTGTCGGCGATGACGACGCCGGCGGCGTGGAGCCCCGCCTGCCGGTTCAGCCCCTCGAGCGCCATGCCGATGTCGAGGAGGTCCTTCGTCGAGACGGTCTGCTGGACCCCCTTGTCGTCCACCCACTGCGAGATCACGGAGGGCTTCTCGTAGAGGTCCTTCAGCCGCGGCTCGTTCTCGATGCACTCCCTGAGCGGCGGCGTCTTGCCCTGGACCGGATCCGGGACGAGCTTCGCGATCCGGTCCCCCTCGGCGAAGGGGAGCCCCATGACCCGCACGACGTCGCGGATCACCGAGCGGGCCTTGAGCGAGCCGAAGGTGATGATCTGCCCGACGTTGTCCCGGCCGTACTTGCCGCGGACGTAGCGGATCACGTCGTCGCGCCGGTCCTGGCAGAAGTCGATGTCGAAGTCGGGCATCGACACGCGCTCGGGGTTGAGGAACCGCTCGAAGAGGAGGTTCCAGCGGAGCGGGTCGATGTCGGTGATCCGGAGCGCCCAGGCGACGACCGAACCGGCGCCGGAGCCGCGCCCCGGGCCGACGGGGATCTTCCGCTCCTTCGCCCAGTTGATGAAGTCCTGGACGATGAGGAAGTAGCCGGAGAAGCCCATCCGGCCGATGACCGCGAGCTCCATCTCGAGCTTGGCGCGGTAGACGTCGCGGTCGTGCGGGTACTTCCCCTCGATCTCCGCGAAGCGCCGGTCGAGCCCGCCTTTCGAGAGATTCGCGAGGTACTCGTCCTCGCTCAGGCCGTCGGGGAGGGCGAAGCGGGGGAGGAAGGTCTTCCCGAGCGGCAGCTCCACGTTGCACATCTCCGCGATCTCGGCGGAGCGGGCGACGGCGTCCTCGAAGCCGGGGAGGGCGCGGACCATGTCCTCCGGGCTCGTCACGTAGAGGCCGTCCGTGTCGTGGCGCAGCCGCTTCGGGTCCTGGAAGGTCTTGTTGGACGCGATGCACATGAGGACCTCGTGCGCCTTCGCGTCCTCCCGCCTGATGTAGTGGGCGTCGGCGGTGGCGACGAGCGGGATCCCCTCGTCCCGGCCGAGCTGAGCCATCTTCGCGTTCACCTCGAGCTGCTCCTTCATCCCGTTCGACTGCACCTCGAGGAAGAAGGAGCCGGGCTCGAAGATCGACCTGTACTCGCGCGCCGCCTCCCGGGCGGCGTCCAGCTCGCCGTGGCGGAGGAGGCGCGGGATCTCGCCGGCGAGGCAGGCGGTGAGGCCGACGAGCCCCTTCGAGTGCTCGCGGAGGAGCTGCTTGTCGATCCGCGGGTCGTAGTAGAAGCCCTCGGTGAAGGCCTTCGAGGAGAGGAGGCGGAGGTTCGCCCAGCCCTCCTGGTTCTTCGCGAGGAGGATGAGGTGACGGCCGACGCGCTCGGTCCGGTCCTGCCGCCCCTTCGGCCCCGCGACGTAGGTCTCCATGCCGAGGATCGGCTTCACCCCGGCCTCCTTCGCCTGCTTGTAGAAGTCGACCGCGCCGAAGAGGTTGCCGTGGTCCGTCACGGCGACGGACCTCATCCCCTTCGCCGGGACGGTCTTCAGGAGATCCTTGATCCGGATGGCGCCGTCGAGGAGGGAGTAGAGCGTGTGCAGGTGCAGGTGGACGAAGTCGGGCATCGCGGGTAGGGTCTAGCAGGCGGGGCTGACAGGGGCCAGCGGGGGCAAGATCGCGGCGGGAAACGGGATTTTCCGCGGGTCGGGGAGCAAGGTGGCTTCCCCTCGCCGGGAGGAGCAACTCGTGTCCACCTTCGCGCTCGCCGTCCTCGCCGCGCTGGCCGCCGCCGGCCCGGGCTCCCCGAACCCCTTCGAGGCCTTCGCCCGCGAGCTAGAGCTGGGGCTCCGGGCGGGGCGCGAGGACGCGCTCCCGTTCGACCGCGACGCGCTCGCGGAGCGGGTCACGGCCGGTGCCCCCGTCCCCGAGAAGTACCGGACGGCGTACGTCGCGGGGGTGAAGCGGGGCGACCCCAACTTGCTGGGGAAGCAGCTCGCCGACCCCGGCTCGCCCGGCGCGGTGAAGATCCTGCGGGTCTCCGCCGGAAAGGGTGGGGAGGGTAGGGCGCTCCTCCGCGTCGCGGGTGAGAGCGGCCTGCGGTACTTCGATCTCCATCTGCGTCGCTCGGGGGCCGGCGCAGTGAGGATCGTCGACGCGTTCGTCTTCGCTAGCGGCGAGGACTTGAGCCAGACGCTGAGGAGGCTCTTCCTCATGGTGATCGCCGAGACCGACAGGGGCATCTTCGACCGCCTGATCGGGAAGGAGCGGGAGCTCCTCGCGCACGTGGAGACGATGAGGAGGATGACCGACGCGCGCAAGGAGGGGCGGCACGCGGACGTCCTCGCGGCCTACGACACCCTCCCGGCCGCCCTGAAGGCGGAGCGGGTCTTCCTGCTCGCCCAGATCGCCGCGGCCTCGGAGATCGGCGAGGAGAAGCGGTGGCTCCGCGCCATCGAGGACTTCGAGAAGGCCCTGCCCGGCGACTCCTCGCTGGACCTCCTCTCCATCGACGGGTTCTTCATGCGCAAGCAGTACGATCGGGCGCTCGCGAGCGTGGACCGGCTCGACGCGCGCGTCGGCGATCCCTACCTCGACTACCTGCGCGGCTCGATCCTGCTGCAGAAGGGGGATCGGGAGGGCGCGAGGCGCCGCTTCCGCGCCGCGATCGCCCGCGAGCCGCAGCTGGACGCCCCCTACTGGGCGCTGGCGGAGATGTCCCGCGAGGAAGGGGACTTCGCGACGATGGCCGCGCTCTTCACGGCGGTCGAGCGGGAATCCGGGGAGCAGATCGCGGACCTCGAGGAGATCCCGGAGTACGCGGTGTTCGTGGCGTCGAAGGAGTACGCCGCCTGGAAGAAGCGGAGGGGCAAGAAGGCGAGGTGAGCCCGTCTCGTCCCTGGGGGCGGAGATCCCCTCTCCTACTGCCCCCCGCCCCGCCCGCCGCGATCCAGGCGTCCACCCGCCGGGCGAGGACGTCGAGCGGGAGGCTGCCCCCGCCGAGGACGAGGTCGTCTTCCGCCCGGCGAAGTCGCCGGTGTTCACCACGATCCGGCCGGGGCGCGAGCCGTCGGCGCGGGCATCTGGGTGCTGCGCCGCGGCCGCCTCCTTCTCGCGGAACTCCTCCACCGCCTCCACCTCGAAGCCGGCCTTCGGCAGCCGGCCGAAGAGCCGGGGGAGCTCCTTCCTCATCGCCTCGACGTGGCCCCGGTAGATCCAGGATCTGCCTCGAAGCCCGCGGCGCGGGCTGCCGCGCGCATCTCCTCCTCGATCCGGGCCACCTCGCGGAGGCCGAGCGCGTGGATCTCCGCGGGGGAGAGGCGCGTCGTCGTGGACTCCTCCGCCAGGAAGGTCATCCTGTGCCTCGATCGGGTCGGGTGTCTTCGGAAGGCTCCGGTCCCTCATCCTAGGCGCGGGGAGCCTCCGCGCCCCGGAGCCGGGACGGATCAGGGCGGGGTGAACCTCAGCTCGGAGTGGAAGGGGAGGTCGTCCCGCTCGAGGAGGTCGGCGATCTCCGCGGCGGGGAGCTCGGGCGGGAGGAGCTTCCCCTCGGCCTGGAGCGCGACGAACCGCGGGAGCGCCGGGAAGGCCTCGGGCCGCGCGGCCCGGACCTCCGCCTGCATCGCGGTGTCGAGCACGCCGGGCTCGTAGGAGACGACCGCCTCCGGCGCCCCGGCGGAGCCGGCCGCCGCCTCCGCGGCGAGGATCATCCCGCCGAGCCGCAGCGCCGCCTTCGTCGCGCAGTAGGCCCCCCACCCGGCGTACGGCCTGCGCGCGGCGCCGGAGGAGACGTTCAGGACGCGGAGGAGCCGGCCCCTCGACTCCCGCACGAGGGCCCCCGCGAGGAGGAGCGGCGCGGCGGCGTTCAGGGCGAAGACCGCGGCGAGGTCCCGCGCCCGGAGCTCGGCGATCGGCGCGACGGGCCCGACCGTCGCGGCGCCGTTCACGAGCGCGAGGCGCCTCGCCGCCAGGGTGCCGGGGTCCGCGGCGACCTCCGCGGCGAAGGCCTCGACCCGCTCGAGGTCGGCGAGGTCGAGCCGGACGTGCCGGTAGGCGAGGTGCCGGAGCGCGGCCTCCCGGCGCCCGACGCCGGTGACCTGCCAGCCGCGCTCGAGGAGGGCGCGCGCGATCGCGAGGCCGAGGCCCGAGGTCGCTCCGGTGACGAGGGCGAAGGACGGAGGCGCGTTCACGGCGTGTCTCTCGGGGTCGAGCGGGTGGGCAACATGCTCCCCGCGCGGCGCACTCTACCCCGGACACGGTCTCCCGCAGGCGTCCCGAAACGGGCGCGCGCGGCGCGCCCGGCGTATGATCCCGGCCATGGGTACCCTCCGGGTGGACGTCTGGTCGGACGTGGCCTGCCCGTGGTGCTGGGTCGGCAAGCGGCGGCTCGAGGCGGCGATCGCGAGGCTGCCCGCGCCGGGGGAGGTGGAGGTCGTCTTCCGCTCCTTCGAGCTCGACCCCAGGGCGCCGCGCGGCGCGCGCTCCCGGATCCCCTACGCCGAGCGGCTCGCGCGGAAGTACCGCGCGACGCCGGAGCAGGCGGCCGGGATGATCGAGCGGATGACCGCGGTGGGGAGGTCCGAGGGGCTCGAGCTCGACTTCGCCCGCGCCCGCCCCTCGAACACCTTCGACGCGCACCGCGTGCTCCACCTCGCCCGGAAGCGGGGCGTGCAGGCGGCGGTGAAGGAGCGGCTCTTCCGCGCCCACTTCTCGGAGGGCGAGTCGCTCGGCAGCCGGAAGACGCTGGAGCGGCTCTCCGCGGAGGCGGGGCTCGAGGCCGCCGAGGTCCGCCGCGCGCTCGCCGGGGACGCCCACGCCGACGCGGTGCGCGCCGACGAGGAGGAGGCGCACCGGAACGGCGTCCACGCCGTCCCCTTCTTCGTGCTCGGCGGCGTCTACGCCCTCGGCGGCGCGCAGGCCACCGAGGTGATGCACGATGCGCTCCTGCAGGCCTGGCAGGAGGCGGGGGAGCGGCCGGTCGCGTAGCGTCAGTCCGCGAGGCCCCGGTCCCGCACCGCCATCATCGTCGCGAGCATCGTCGCCACGAGCTTCTCCTCCCCTCCGTTCACGGCGTGGACGTCTCCGCGCACGACCGTGAGCGTCCGCCCCGGCTTCAGGACCCGGGCCCGGGCGACCACGGCCTCTCCCTTCCCGGGCGCGAGGAGGTTCACCTTGAACTCCACGGAGAGGACGGCCGCCTCCGCGGGCATGAGCGTGAGGGCGGCGTAGCCGCAGGCGGTGTCCACGACCGAGGTCATCGCCCCCGCGTGGAAGAAGCCATGCTGCTGGGAGAGCCCGGGGCGGAACGGGAGCCGGACGTCCACCTCGCCGGGCGCGACGCGCTCGAGCGTGGCGCCGAGCGTGACGAGGAGCCCCTGGCGGCCGTAGCTCTCGCGGACGCGGGCCTCGTAGGCGGGATCGAGGGGCTGGAAAGGGGACATGGGCGCGAAGTGTAGCCCCCCGGGGGAGCCGCCCGCGAGCCCCCCCTTCGTACCCGTGGACGCCGCCGAGGGAAGCGGTGTTGGCTCCCGGCCATCGCGCGCCCCGCGGCGGGGCGGCCGAGAGGGAGGACCACGATGGGCTTCGCAACGGAGTTCAAGTCGTTCGCGCTGAAGGGGAACGTCGTCGACCTCGCCGTCGGCGTCATCATCGGCGGGGCCTTCGGGAAGATCGTGAGCTCGCTCGTCGGCGACGTGATCATGCCGATCGTGGGCCGGATCTTCGGCGGCTTCGACTTCAACGACTACTTCCTGCCGCTCGCCAAGGTGCCCGAGGGCACCCTCCCGACGCTCGACGCGGTCCGGAAGGCGGGCGTGCCGGTCCTCGCCTACGGGAGCTTCGTCACCGTTGCGATCAACTTCGCCATCCTCGCCTTCATCATCTTCCTCATGGTGAAGCAGTTCAACCGGCTCAAGGAGAAGCCGCCTCCGGCCGCCGCCCCGCCGACTCCGGAGGACGTGCTCCTTCTCCGCGAGATCCGCGACTCGCTGAGGAGGTGAGGCTCTCGCGTGGCGGGCGATCCCCTCCTCCACGGTGCGGCCGTGAGCCCCGGAGGTCACTCCTTCAGCCGCACGTTCCGGTAGAGCGGCTGCGGCTTGTACTCGAACGCAGCGTAGCGCGGGAGCTGGTCCGCGAAGTGAGGGTCGAACGCGAAGCCGGCCGGGGGGACGAGGCCGACGAACCCGCTCTGCCCCATCGTGAAGATGCTCTCCCCGGTCATCCAGGGGATCCCCGCGACCACGATCTGCGCGTAGGTCGCGCGGTTCGAGGAGGGGATCCGCGCGACCTCGCCGAGCACCGGGTGGCGGAAGACCGTCTCCGGGCGCGGCGCCGTCCAGGCCGCGGGGTCGGGGCCCTGCGCCGCGGCGAGACCACCCACGGCCTCGTCGAAGCTCCGCGAGAGGACCGCCTGCCAGGTCTCCGGCGCGAAGTAGTCCCGCGACACGGGGGCGCCGGAGCCTCCCGTCGCCGTGTCGAGGGCGTGGAGGAGCATGTTCGCGCTCGACTCGCCGGCGTCCGGCCCGAGCTCGTCCCCGAAGGAGTTCGCCCGGGCCCGGGCGAGCCAGGTCTCGAAGAGCACCTCGGCCGCCTCGAGGGTCCGGCTCGTCACCGCGTCGGAGAAGGCGTTTCCGCTCCAGCCGGCGAGGACGGCCCGAGCGGCGCCGGCGGACGGGTGGAGGGGCGGCGCCGCGTCGAGCGCGGCGAGGAGGTGCGGGACGAGGAAGCGGGAGTCCCGCCCGTTCCCCTTCACGCGGGCGATGTCCTTCGGGATGTCGCGCATGGCCTCGAGGGTCACGGCGGGGAGCGCCGCGAGCCGGTCCGAGATCTCCCGCAGCCGTCCCTGCTTCCCGAAGATCTGCTCGTCGGCGGCGGGGTAGGTCCTCGAGGGCTTGTTGTTCCAGTTCGCGAGCCATCCCTGGGGCGGGTTCACCGAACGCGGCATGGGGACGAGCGCGCCGTCGAACTCCGCGCTCCCGTCGCCCGGGAGCGGCAGCCTCGGGTCGAAGGGGAGGCCGCTCGCCGGATCCACGGGGCGGCGCGGCACCTGTCCGGCCTGCCAGTAGGCGATGTTCCCCCGGCGGTCCGCGTAGAGGAAGTTGTGGCTCGTGACGATCCTCCGGACGGCGCGCTCGAAGTCGTTCAGGGTGCGGGCGCGGTCGAAGGCGAAGAAGGCGCTCCCGGTCTCGAGCTCGCGCATCCAGTGGGCGCGCCGCTGGGAGAAGGCGAAGCCGGCCTGGACGTCCACCACGGGCCCGTGGATCGTCCGCAGCACCGTCTGGGAGACGTTCGCGCCGCCGCGGACCGCGATCGTCTCGACGCGGGCCTCGAAGGGGACGCAGGCGCCGCGGAAGGCGTAGCCGGTGCCGGCGCCCGCCCCCGCGTCGCAGAGGGTCTCGAGGTAGACGTCGAGGTTGTCCCCGGTGGCGGTCGTGGACGTCCAGGCGACGTGCTCGTTCCTCCCGATGAGCACCGGGGGCGACCCCGCGAAGGCCATGCCCACGACGTCGAAGCCGTCTCCGCCGGTGAGCTGCACCTCGTGGAGCACCTCGGGAGCGGAGGAGCCCATCTGCGGGCCTCCGTAGAGGAGCGCGCCCCCCTCGGCGCTGCGCGCGGCGGAGACGGCCCAGGCGTAGCTCCCGAGCCTCGTCGGGACGCCGATCGACTCCCAGAGCGCCTTCGCCTCGTCCCAGTCGCCGCTCGCGCGGAAGGGGCCGCGGCCCGAGCGGGCCGGGGCGTACTTCTGGCGTGGGCCGAACGGGCGGTCGGGGACGGTCACCGGTGCGTCGGGATCGTCGAGCCAGCGGACGTCGCCGAAGATCGCCGCGCCACCTTCCGGGCCGTGGCGGGCGACGAGCCGCTCGAGGAGCGCGAGGTTGCGGGGCTCGCGTCCGCCGATCTCCCCGAAGCGCCGGACCATGAAGGCGCCGAAGGCGACGGAGTCGCGATCGGTCCACGGCTCGGGGAAGGCCCCGAGGGCGTGGAACTCGAAGGGGAGCTTCGCCACGGGGTTCGCCGCCACCACCTCGGAGAGGTACCGGTTGATGCCGTCGCGGTAGGCCGCGTAGATCTCCCGCTCCTCGGGGGAGAGGGCCGCGAACATCGCGTCGAGCTCGGCGTCGGAGTAGCCGACGACGCGGACGGCGCGGTCGGCCGCGACGAAGGACGGGCCGAAGAGCGCGGCGAGCGTGCCGCGCGCCGCGCGGCGGTTCAGCTCGAGCTGGAAGAGGCGGTCCTCCGCGACCACCCAGCCGTAGGCGACGAAGAGCGAGCGGTTCGTCGGCGCGAAGACGTGCGGTGTGCCGAAGCCGTCCCGGAAGACCCGGGCGGTGTCGGGGCCGACCTGGAGCGTGGTCCAGCCGGGCCCGCTGCCGGCGGGGCCGGCGCGGAGCGCCTCGGGACGGACCTCCGGCGGCGAGCCCTCGCAGGCGGAGAGGACGGCGAGCGCCAGCGCGAGGGCGGGCGCGGCGAGCTTCGAGACGATGGTCCGCATCGGAATCCCCCTCCGCGGCAGTTCGGTGGGCCGCGAGGAGATGCATCCTGGCGAGGCCGCCGCCGGAACGGAGCGGCCCAGTGGGGGGAGGCCCAACGGGTCCACGGCGCGTAGGCCCAACCGGGAGCAACATCGGCCGTCACCGTCGGGTCGGTGCCCGCTGGTCGCGCCACCGGCGCTCCCCGCTTCGCTTTCGCACGGCGCAACGAGGCGAGCAACGCTGCCATGAACGGCGATTCCAACGGCTCCGCGGGCATCCCGGATCGGCAACCGTGGCACACGCTGGGCGTGGACGAGACGGTCGCGCGCATGGAGACGCGTCCGGACGGCCTCACCCACGCGGAAGCCGCCGAGCGCCGGAAGGCCTACGGGTCCAACGTGATCCCCTGGGGCAAGGGAGACACCGCCCTCGACCTGATCTGGCGTCAGATCGACAACCCCTTGATCTGGGTGCTGATCGTGTCGGCTCTGGCGGCGATGGCCGTCGATCCCACCGGCGGGGTCGAGAACGGGCTGGTGATCCTGGCGGTGGTGGTGCTCAACACGACCATCGGCTTCGTGCAGGAGTTCAAGGCCGGAAGAGCGATCGAGGCGCTCAGCCGCATGGTGCCGGAGAACGTCTCCGCCTTGCGCGAGGGCCACAAGCTCACCCTCCCGGCGGTGGAGCTCGTCCCCGGCGACGTGGTCCTGCTCGCCAGCGGAGACAGGGTGCCCGCGGACATGCGTCTCGTCCAGTCGCGCAACCTGCAGGTCGAGGAGGCGGCGCTCACCGGCGAGTCGGTGCCGGCGGAGAAGCAGCTTGCCCCGGTGGCCCCCGAGGCGGGCATCGGCGACCGGACCTGCATGGTCTTCGGCGGGACGCTGGTCGCCTGCGGGACGGGTACCGCGGTGGTCGTCGAAACCGGCGCCAGGACCGAGCTCGGCCGCATCTCCACCATGCTCAGGGAAACGACCGATCTGCAGACTCCGCTCACCAAGGCGCTGGCCAGGATCGGGAAGTCCATCACCATCGCGATCGTGGTCATCGCGCTGGCGATGCTCGTGCTCGGGACCTGGCGAACCATGAACGAAACCGGGGTCGAGTGGCTCCCGGCCCTGCGCGAGACGGTCATCTTCGCCATCGCACTGGCGGTGGGCGCCATCCCCGAGGGGCTGCCGGCGATCGTCACCATCGCGCTCGCGATCGGCGTGCAGCGCATGGCGGCGCGGCGTGCCGTGGTGCGCAAGCTCCCCGCCGTCGAGACCCTCGGCTCCACCACCGTCATCTGCTCCGACAAGACGGGGACGCTCACCCGCAACGAGATGACCGTGCAGGAAATCTGGACGCCCGCGTCCGGCGCCTTTGCCGTTTCGGGCGTCGGCTACGCGCCCGAGGGGCAGCTGCTGCGCGACGGGGCGTCCGTCGAGACCGTGCCCGCGGACGTGGCGAATCTGCTGCTCGCCGGGGCGCTGTGCAACGACGCCTCGCTGGCGAACGAGGAGGGGCAGTGGAAGATCCACGGCGATCCGACGGAGGGCGCGCTCGTCGTCGCCGCGGAAAAGGCCGGTCTGGAGGTGAACGTGGCGCGGGCGCAACACGAGCGCCTGGACGCGATTCCGTTCGAGTCCGAGAACCAGTTCATGGCCACCCTGCACGCGCAGGACGGCGGGCGCATCCTGCTCAAGGGTGCGCCGGAGGCGGTGCTGAAGCGGTGCACCTCGATGCCGGGCGGCGGCACGCTCGACGCGGCGGGCGTGCTGCGCGAGGTGGAAGCGCTGTCCGCCACGGGGATGCGCGTTCTGGCCTTCGCCGCCAAGCCCGCGCGCGGGCAGGCGGGCGTCGAGATGCGCGATACGCAAGGCGGGTTCACGCTGCTCGGGCTCCAGGGCATGATCGATCCGCCACGCCCGGAGGCGATCGCGGCGATCCAGCTCTGCCATCAGGCCGGGATCACGGTGAAGATGATCACCGGCGACCACCAGGGCACGGCGCAGGCGATCGCGGATCAGCTCGACATCCTCCCCGAGGATCCCTCGGCACCCAGGGCGATCGCCGGGGCCCAGCTCGCGCAGATGTCCGAGGCGCAGCTGCGCGACGCGGTGGGCGCGTGCAACGTCTTCGCGCGCGTCGCGCCGGAACACAAGCTCGGCCTGGTGCGCGCCCTGCAGAGCCGCAACGAGGTGGTCGCGATGACCGGCGACGGCGTCAACGACGCGCCTGCGCTCAGGCAGGCGAACATCGGCGTGGCGATGGGCATCACGGGAACCAGCGCCTCCAAGGAGGCGTCGGCGATCGTGCTCGCCGACGACAACTTCGCTTCCATCGCCGCGGCGGTCGAGGAAGGGCGGCGCGTCTACGACAACCTCGTCAAGCCGCTCGCCTTCGTGCTGCCGACCAACCTCGGGCTGGCGCTGATCCTGATGTGGGCGGTGGCCTTCTTCCCGTTCGTCGAGGCCACGCACGTCGTCGGCGGCGTGACGCTGACGGTGCGCGAGCTGCTGCTGCCCATGGCGCCGACGCAGTTGCTGTGGATCAACCTGGTGGCGGCGGTGGCGCTGGCGCTGCCGCTCGCGTTCGAGGCGAAGGAGTCCGACGTCATGAGGCGCCCACCGCGCAACCCGACCGCGCCGGTGCTGAGCGGTTTCCTCGTCGTGCGCACCTTCGTGGTGGCGATCCTGATGACCTCCGGGGCGATCGGGCTCTTCCTCTACGAGTTCCGAGCCGCGGGAGACAGCGGGCTCCCGGCGCTCGCCAAGGCGCAGACGATGGCCGTCACCACGGTGATCATGTTCCAGATCTTCTACCTGCTCAACTGCCGCTCGTTGCGTGACTCGATCCTGAAGATCGGGGTGTTCAGCAACAAGACCGTGTTCGCCGGGATCGCGGCGGTCCTCGTGCTGCAGGCGCTCTTCGTCTACGCCCCGTTCATGCACGCGATCTTCGCGTCCGCGCCCCTCCCCGCCGGCGACGTGCTCTTGAGCATCCTCGTCGGCGCCCTCATCCTGCCGGTGATCGGTCTCGAGAAGTGGTGGCGAAATCGCGGCTGAGCTCGTGATCCCGGGCTCCAGGCCCGGGGCCGCGGGCGGAAAGGGGGTGACGGCCGTTCCGCAGGTGCGAGCACGCCGTGACCCGGCGGTCACGGCGGGGGCGCGTCCAGCCCGGGTGCAGGGGCGCGGAGCAACCCGGGGGAACCCGGCGGGGCCGGCCGTCCGCCCCAGCGGAGGCCTGGCTTGACACGGCGTCCGTTATATTGGATGACGCTCGGGAGGCGGGGACGAGAGGAGAGATCGCCATGGGACGGATCCACGAGGACAACAGCCGGAGCATCGGGGCGACGCCGCTCGTCCGCCTGAACCGGGTGACGAAGGGGCTCGGCGCGACCGTGCTCGCGAAGATCGAGGGGCGGAACCCGGCCTACTCGGTGAAGTGCCGCATCGGCGCCTCGATGATCTGGGCCGCCGAGCGGGACGGGGTCCTCTCGCCGGGCTCCACCGCCCGCACGATCGTCGAGCCGACGAGCGGCAACACCGGGATCGCCCTCGCCTTCGTGGCGGCGGCGCGCGGCTACCCGATCGTCCTCACGATGCCGGAGACGATGTCCGTCGAGCGGCGCCGGATGCTCAGGGCCTACGGGGCGGAGCTCGTCCTCACCGAGGGAGCGAAGGGCATGCCGGGCGCCATCGCGAAGGCGGAGGAGATCCTGGCGAGCGATCCGGGGCGGTACTTCATGCCCCAGCAGTTCAAGAACCCGGCGAACCCGGACATCCACTTCCGGACCACCGGCCCCGAGATCTGGGACGACACGGACGGGAAGGTGGACATCCTCGTCGCGGGGGTCGGCACGGGCGGGACGATCACCGGGGTCTCCCGCTTCGTGAAGAACGAGAAGAAGCGGCCGCTCCGCTCGGTGGCGGTCGAGCCCGTCCACTCGCCGGTGCTCACCGCGATCCGGAACGGCGAGCCGCCGAAGCCGGGGCCGCACAAGATCCAGGGCATCGGCGCGGGCTTCAAGCCCGACGTTCTCGACCTCTCCCTCGTGGACGAGGTCGTGACGGTGTCGAACGACGAGGCGATCGAGATGGCGCGCCGGCTCCACAAGGAGGAGGGGATCACCGGCGGCATCTCCTGCGGCGCCGCCGCGGCCGCCGCCGTGAAGGTGGCGTCGCGCCCGGAGTCGAAGGGGAAGACGCTCGTCGTGATCCTCCCGGACGCGGGGGAGCGCTACCTCTCGAGCGCGCTCTTCGAGGGGATCGCCGCTTAGGCGAGCTCGGGCTCGAGCTTCGCTCCTCTGGAGGCGAGCCGCCAGGGCCCGCGTGACGCGCCAGCGCGAGGCGGGGGCCCAACGCCCTCAAGGGCTCCTAGAGCGCCCGGACCGCCGCGGCGGCCACGGCGAAGTGGCAGGCGGCGGCGGCGACCACGAGGGCGTGGAAGACCTCGTGGTACCCGAACACCCTCGGGAACGGATCCGGGCGCCGGGTGGCGTAGACCACCGCTCCGAGCGTGTAGGCGATCCCGCCGCCCGCGAGGAGCGCCACCGCCCAGCCCCCGAGCGCCGTCCGCAGCGCCGGCAGGACCGGCACGACCACCCAGCCGAGCGCGACGTAGAGCACCGCGATGAGGGGCTTCGGCGCCCGGACCCAGAGGATCGACTGGAAGAGGCCGAGCACCGCGCCTCCCCAGACGACCGCGAGGAGGGTGAGGCCGGTGCGCGGCGGGAGGAGGAGGCAGAACGGGGTGTAGGTCCCGGCGATGAGGAGGAAGATGGCGGAGTGGTCGATCCGGCGCATCACGAGGCGCGCCCGGGGCGGCCAGTTCGGCCGGTGGTAGAGGGCGCTCACGAGGAAGAGCGACAGGAGCGTCGCGCCGTAGACGTTCGCCGCGGCGAGGGCGCGGGCTCCGGAGGCCATCGTCGCGAGGACGATCCAGCCCGCGAGGGCGACGGCGGCGGCGATCTCGTGGGAGACGCCGCGGAGGAGGGGTTTCGTCGGCTGGGCGAGGGCGCTCATCGGGCCTCCAGGGTTACGGAGGCCCGTTCTAGCCGCGCCGCGTCACGGACGTGTCACCGCGGAGGGTGGAGCGCCCGGCGGAGGAAGCCGTGGACGCGATGGGGGAAGGCCGCTCCGGGGAGGGCCATGAACGGGCACAGGTCCCGGATCACCTCGATCCCCGCCGCCTCGCAGAATGCGATCGCCGCCGGGCTCGCGGCGCCCACCCCGCCGCCGCGGTGGAGCCAGACGCGGCGGATCCCCGCCTCCGCGCAGTCCCGCAGCACCTGCTCGGTGCGGGCGGGCGGGGTGAGGAGGAGCGCGGCGTCGGGGGGCGGCCAGACGTCCTGCACCCGCGGGAAGCAGGCCCGGCCGTCCGCCGACGGCAGGGCCGGGTTCACGGGCACGCAGTCGTGGCCGCGGCGGACGAGTTCCCGGAAGATCATCCGGCTGAAGTCCTTCTCGTCGCGCGAGACCCCGACCACCACGATCCGGCGGGCGCGGAGGAACGCGCGTGCGTCGTCGAGAGAGGAGGGTCTCATCGGTCTTCTGCCTCCAGGTGCGGCCCACCCTACCCATCGAGCGCCGGAGATCCAGCCTTCCGCGGGGGGTGGGGCGACAAGGCGCGGGGCCGTTCCCCTTCCCTCCGCCGGGTGTGTGCGATGCCAGCGGACGGGGGGCGGAGGCCGCCCGTGTCGTCTGAAGCCGGTATTGGGATGCGGCGCGCCGACGCATAGGATGTTCGGCTGGACCCGGTGTGCGTGCGAGGAGGGCCTGCCCATGGCGAAGCCGATGCGAAGCCGGAGCCACCCGTTCGTCCGGACGGGGAGGATCGCCGCGCTGCTCCTCCTCGTCGCCGGGAGCCCGGTGTTCGCGGCCGCGAAGGGGGAGCCCATCGTGCTGCCCGCCCCGGCGGGCGTCGCCGCCGCCGCCGCCGCCATCGAGGCGGCGACAGGGGCGAAGGGCGAGCCGCTCGAGACGGCCGCCGGCGTGGTGCCGGCGAGCGAGGGGCGGTCCTTCGCGATGGACGGGGGGACCGCCGCGCGGCTCCTCGCGGGGAGCCACGCCGCCTGGCGCGGCGCGGGGCTCTACCTCTTCCGGGCCGAGCGCTCCTACGGGATGGCGGGGGACAGGGACCGGGTGGCGGTCCTCGCCGCCGCGGACCGTGCGGCGGTGATCCGCCGCGTGGGGACCTCCGGGAAGGGCGCCGAGCCCGACCGGATCGTCGCGTTCCTCGCGGCGCTCGAGAAGGACGAGCCCTTCGACCTCCTGGAGGTGGGCGTGGACTACGTCGCCGGACGGTTCCACCGCGAGCCGGCGGATCCGGCCGCGCTCGCGGAGAGGCTCGCCGCCTTCGCCCCCGAGCTCGCCGCCGGCAAGCGCGACAAGATGCTCGCGCTGCTCGCGGAGGAGCTCCGGAAGAACCGGACCCTCTACCTCTTCTGGTGACCCGGCCGGGCGGCCGGGCCCGGGAAAGCACCCCGGATGGGCCGCCTCCGTCCCCGCGCCCCCCCGAGGGGCTCGGACGGCCGCGCCCCAGGCCCCTATCCTGTGGAGTCCCGCGTTCACGGGCCTCCTGGGGGACTCACTCATGAAGCGCACGACCCGCATCGCCGCCGCCCTCGCAGTCCTCGCCGCGTGTGGAGGGGAGCGTTCCGTCCGCACGGACGCCATCCTCTCCGACGGCCGGAACGACGGGGCGGCCGGCTTCTACTTCCTGCCGCCGGTCGCGGCGAACCCCGGCGAGGGCACGAACCTCCGGGGGCTCGGCCCCGTCGTCGAGATCCGCGCGCTCCCGGACGGGATCCTCTTCGCCGCCTTCTCCGGCGACGCCGTGAAGGAGTCGGACCACCACTACATGGTCCACTGGTCGACGAAGGAGCACGTGCCCGCCGCCGGCACGACCTACCGGATCTCGGTCCTCCTCGACGGCGCGACGCTCGGCTTCGCCGACGCGGCCGTCGCCCGGAACGGCCGGGAGCTCCGGATGCTGGCGTCGGAGGAGGTCTTCGGGCTCACCGGACGGCGGACCGTGCCGGTGAAGTTCCGGATCTCCGAGGCCGGCGGCGACGGCGACGAGGACGGCGACGGCGTGCCGGACGAGGTGGACGTCTGTCCCACCGTGCCGGATCCGGATCAGGGCGACGTGGACGAGGACGGCATCGGCGACGCCTGCGAGTGCCTCGAGGTGGTCTGCGAGGAGCCGGCGGAGGAGTGCCGCGTCGCCGCCTGCGACGCGACCGGCGCGTGCGTGACGTCCGTGGCCCCCGACGAGAGCGGCTGCCGGCTCCCCGAGGAGGTGCCCGGCCTCTGCATCGAGGGCGAGTGCACGCAGGTGCTCGGGAGCGTGCCGGTCTCGGGAGGCTGAGGGCGCCGGTCGGAAGCGCTCGAGGCTTCGGGCCTCGGGGCCTCAGGCCGGCCTCGGGCCAGGCCGCAGGCCTCAGGCTTCAGGAAATGCATCTCTGCCGCCGTTCCCGAGGCCTGAGGTCCGAGGCCTGAGGCCAGGGGCCGATCACGAATCGCGAGCGGCCGTTCAGCCCCGCGGCCAGCCCCGGCGCCGGTCGCGCAGGATCTCCCGCGCGGCGTTGAGGCCGCACGCCCCCATGACGCCTCCGCCCGGGTGCGCCGCCGCCCCGCAGAGGTAGAGGTTCCGGACCGGCGTGCGGTAGGAGGCGAAGCCCGGGATCGGCCGCATGGAGAACATCTGCGGGAGCGTCATCGCGCCCTGGAAGATGTTGCCGCCGGTGAGGCCGAAGCGGCGCTCGAGGTCGGGAGGGGCGAGGAGCTCGTGGGCGAGGATCGACGCGCGGAAGCCGGGGGCGTACTCCTCGAGGACGTCGAAGCAGCGCGCGGCGAAGCGCTCCCGCTCCTCCTCCCATGTCCCCTCGGCGAGCCGGTAGGGGGCGTACTGGACGAAGATCGACATGAGGTGGCGCCCCGGCGGCGCGACGGTCGGGTCCACCGCGGAGGGGATCGTGCACTCGAGCACCGGGTCGCGGGAGGGGCGCCCGGCGCGGGCGTCGTCGAAGGCCCGCTCGAGGTAGGCCATGGAGGGAGCGACGTGGATCGTCCCCCGGTGCTGCGGCCCGGGCACGCTCCCGCCGCCGGGGAGCGCCCGGAAGTCCGGGAGCGCGGAGAGCGCCACGTTGATCTTCACGGAGCCGCTCGAGTAGTCGATGCGGCGGACGCGGTCCGCGACCTCCGGGGCGAGGTGCTCCTTCCCGACGAGCCCGAGGAGCGTGCGCGTCGCGTCGGCGCTCGAGGCGACCCGCCGGGAGCGGATCTCCGTGCCATCCTCGAGGACCACGCCCTCCGCCGTCCCGCTCCGCACGAGGATCCTCGCCACCCGGGAGCCCGTCCGGATCTCGGCGCCGCGCTCGCGCGCCGCTGCCGCGATCGCCTCCGGGAGCCTCCCCATCCCTCCCTTCACGTAGCCCCACACGCCGCGGGCGCCGTTCGTCTCGCCCATCACGTGGTGGAAGAGGACGTAGGCGGTCCCGGGCGTCGAGGGGGAGGCCCAGGCGCCGATGATCGCGTCGGTCGCGAGCGTCGCCTTCACCTCGTCCGACTCGAACCAGGCGTCGAGCACGGCGGTCGCGGGGGCGGTGAGGATCTCCACCGCGGCGGGGCCGTCGGCGCCGAGGGCGAGGAGCCGCCGGCCGGTGCGGGCGAGCCGCCAGAGGTCGCCGAGCCGCCGCGAGAAGGGATCGGGCGGGGTCTCCACGAGCGAGGGCTCGATGGCCCGGGCGATCCGCTCGAGCATCGCCTCGTAGGCGGGGAGCCGCTCCGCGTCCCGGGCGGAGAACTTCGAGACCTCCCGGGCGGTGAGGGCGCGATCGGGGCCCATGAGGAGGTGGCGTCCGTCGGGGAACGGGGTGAAGGAGGACGGGCTCCGGGGGAGGACCTCGTAGCCGTACCGGGCGAGGTCGAGGTCGCGCACGATCTCCGGGCGGAAGAGGGAGACGACGTAGGCCGCCGTCGACACGCGGAAGCCGGGCCAGGTCTCCTCGGAGGTCGAGGCGCCCCCGAGCCGCTCGTTCGCCTCGAGCACGAGCACCTTGCTGCCGGCCCGCGCGAGGTAGGCGGCGAGGACGAGCCCGTTGTGCCCTCCGCCCACGATCACGTCGTCCCAGACGGTCGCCATCCCGCGTCCCTCCTCCCCTGGTTCCGGGCGACTCTACCGCGGTCCGGAGTGGAAGGCCCGTTGCGGGGACTCGGGCCACCCCGTAGCATCGCGATCCCGTGGCCGAGCGCTTCCGATTCCGCGAGGAGGTCCTGCGCGCCGCCGCCTCGCGGACGCGGCGGAGGATCGTCCTCACCCTCGCCGCGGCGGCGCCGCTCGTCGCGATCGCCTGGGCGTGGACCTGGCGGCGCGGCGGCTCGGGCTACGGGACCCTGGCCTTCGCGCTCGCGCTCCTCCTCGTCCTCGCGGGGCTCTCCGCGCGGAAGCGGCTCGGGAGGCTCCACGCCCGCTGGGCGACCTTCGCGATCGTCCTCGGCGAGGAGGAGCTCCGCCGCGAGGTGGAGGGTTTCCCATCCGCGCGGATCGCCCGCGCCGAGGTCGAGGCGATCGAGGAGCTCCCGCAGGGGCTCGTGGTCCGTGGGCCGGGCGAGGCGTCGATCCTCGTGCCCCGGGAAGTGGAGGGATGGGACCGGATCCGCGAGGCCCTCTCGCGGTGGGCGCCGATCTCGCGCGGGCCGTCCCGCTCGCCGGGCGGCTAAACGCCCGAGCGCGATTCGGAAACACCCAAGGCTTCAGGCCTCAGGCTTCAGGCCTCAGGAAATGCATCTCTGCCGCCGTTCCCGAGGCCTGAGGCCCGAGGCCCGAGGCCAGGGGCCGATCACGAATCGCGAGCGGCCGTTCAGCGGGCCTCCCAGTCCAGGATGACCTTCCCGGACTGCCCGCCCCGCATGACCTCGAACGCCTCCTGGAAGGCGTCCACGGGGAAGCGGTGCGTGATCACGGGGCCGAGGTCGAGCCCACCCTGGAGCATCGCGGTCATCTTGTACCAGGTCTCGAACATCTCCCTCCCGTAGATCCCCTTGAGGAAGAGCCCCTTGAAGACGATCTGGTTCCAGTCCACCGCCTCGGGACCGGGCATGATGCCGAGGAGCGCGATCCTCCCGCCGTGGTTCATCACCTCGAGGAGCTGGCGGAAGGCCGGGCCGTTCCCGCTCATCTCGAGCCCCACGTCGAAGCCCTCCTTCATCCCGAGCTCCTTCATCACCGCGCGGAGGTCCTCCCGGGGGACGTGGACGGTCCGGGTCGCCCCCATCCTCCGGGCGAGGTCGAGCCGGTAGTCGTTCACGTCGGTGACGACGACGTGGCGCGCCCCGACGTGCCGGGCGATCGCCGCCGCCATGATCCCGATGGGCCCGGCGCCCGTGACGAGGACGTCCTCGCCGACGAGGTCGAAGGAGAGGGCGGTGTGGGCGGCGTTCCCGTAGGGATCGAAGATCGCCGCCGTCTCGTCCGGGACGTCGGCGGGGATCCGGTAGACGTTGTCCGCGGGGATCACGAGGTACTCCGCGAAGGCGCCGTCCCGGTTCACGCCGACGCCCACGGTGTGGCGGCAGAGGTGGCGGCGCCCCGCCCGGCAGTTCCGGCAGAAGCCGCAGGTGATGTGCCCCTCCCCGGAGACGCGGTCCCCCTTCTCGAAGGCCTCCACCTCCGCGCCGACCTCGTCCACGACGCCGCAGTACTCGTGGCCGATCACCATGGGGACCCGGATCGTGCGCCGGCTCCACTCGTCCCAGTTGAAGATGTGGACGTCCGTGCCGCAGATCGCCGTCTTCCGGATCCGGATCCGCACGTCGTGGACGCCGACCACCGGGACGGGCGCGTCCCGGACCATCCAGATCCCCTGCTCGGGCTTCGACTTCACGAGGGCCTTCATGCGGGTCACCTGAGGACGCCGAGGGCGCGGCCGGCCTTCCCGAACGCCTCGAGCGCGAAGTCGAGGTCGTCCCCCGAGTGGGCCGCGCTCATCTGCGTCCGGATCCGGGCCTGCCCCTTCGGCACGACGGGGAAGGAGAAGCCGATGGCGTAGACCCCCTCCTCGAGGAGGCGCGCCGAGAGATCCCGCGCGAGCCGGGCGTCGCCGAGCATCACGGGGATGATGGGGTGCTCCCCGGGGAGGAGCGTGAAGCCGAGCTTCGTCATCCCGGCGCGGAACCGGGCCGCGTTCTCCCGGAGCCGCCGGCGGAGGTCGCCGCCCCCCTCGATCAGGTCGAGGACCTCGAGGCTCACCGCCGCGATCACCGGGGCGAGGGTGTTGGAGAAGAGGTAGGGGCGGGCCTTCTGCCGGAGCCACTCCACGACCTCCCTCGACCCGGAGACGTAGCCGCCGGAGGCGCCGCCGAGGGCCTTCCCGAGCGTGCCGGTGACGAGGTCCACCCGGCCCATGACGCCGTGGTGCTCGTGGGTGCCGCGCCCGCGCTCGCCGACGAAGCCCACCGCGTGGCTGTCGTCCACCAGGACGAGGGCGCGGTGCTCCTCCGCGAGATCGCAGATGGCCGGCAGGTTCGCGAGGAAGCCGTCCATCGAGAAGACCCCGTCGGTCACGACGAGGACGTGCCGGGCGCCCTCCGCGCGCGCCGCGCGGAGCTGGGCGGCGAGGTCCTTCATGTCGGAGTTCGCGTACCGGTAGCGCCTCGCCTTGCAGAGCCGGATCCCGTCGATGATCGAGGCGTGGTTCAGGGCGTCGGAGACCACGGCGTCCTCCTCGCCGAGGAGCGCCTCGAAGACGCCGCCGTTCGCGTCGAAGCAGGAGGAGAAGAGGATCGTGTCCTCGAAGCCGAGGAAGCGGGAGAGCCGCTCCTCGAGGGCCTTGTGGACGTCCTGGGTCCCGCAGATGAAGCGGACCGAGGAGAGGCCGAAGCCGAACCGGGGGAGGGCGCGCTGGGCCGCCTGGACGAGCTCGGGCCGGCCGGCGAGCCCGAGATAGTTGTTCGCGCAGAGGTTCACGACCCGCTTCCCGTTCGCCTCGATCCAGGCGCCCTGGGGGCTCGTGAGGATCCGCTCGTGCTTCGCGAGGCCGTCGGCCTCGAGCTGGCGCAGCTGCGCGCGGAGGTGGTCGGTGAAGGCGGGGTCCATGCGGCGTCCTCTTTAGCGCGAAAGGGGGCCCCGGGCACGCGGGAGGTGGGGGCCTGCGGGCGGCTCCGGCCCCGGCGGCCCCTTCGCCCCCGCCCCCGCGGCGTGGTACGCCAACCGCATGGGACATCTCGGCAGGCTGAAGGACGAGTACCGGGGCCTCGTGCAGCGGCTCGAGCGCGGGACGATGGCGCTCCCGGAGCCGCAGGACGAGCGCGCCCGGGAGGGCTGGCGCGAGATCCTCGAGATCCTCTTCACCCCGGAGGAGGCGGCGCTCGCCGCCCGCATGCCCGTCCGGCCGACGTCGCTCGAGCGGCTCGCGGCCCGGCTCGGCGTCCGGGCGGAGGAGCTCTCCGCGAGGCTCGAGCCGATGTGCGAGCGGGGCGTGGTGATGGACCTCGTGCATCCGAAGACCGGGAAGCGGTCCTACCTCCTCGCGCCGCCGGTGGTGGGCTTCTTCGAGTACTCGCTCATGCGGGCGAAGGACTCCATCCCGAAGAAGCGGATGGCGGACGCGCTCCACGCCTACACCCACGGCGACCCCGCCTTCGCGCGGGAGGCCTTCGGCAAGGAGACCCTCATCGGCCGGGCGCTCGTCCACGAGACGGCGCTCGCGGACGAGCCGCTCCCGGACGTCCTCGCCTGGGAGCGCGCGAGCGAGGTCGTGGGCGAGGCCCGGTCCTGGGCGGTCTCGCTCTGCTTCTGCCGCCACAAGGCGGAGCACCTCGGCGAGGCCTGCGACGCGCCGATGGACGTCTGCCTCTCGCTGAACGGCGGCGCCGACTTCGTCGTCCGGCGGGGCTTCGGCCGCGCCGTGGAGAGGGCCGAGGCGATGGACGTCCTCGCCCGCTCCCGGGAGATGGGGCTCGTCCAGATCGCCGACAACGTCCGGAACAAGCCGACGTTCGTCTGCAACTGCTGCGGCTGCTGCTGCGAGCAGCTCCAGGCCGTGAACCGCTGGCAGCTCCCCGCGGTGAACCCGAGCGGCTTCCTCCCGCGCCACGACGAGGCCCGCTGCTCCGGCTGCTCGCGCTGCGCCCGGGCCTGCCCGGTGGGGGCCATCGCGATGGCCCCCGAGCGGGAGACGGCGAAGCGGAAGAACGCCCTCTCCCCGCGGATCGACGAGGAGCGCTGCATCGGCTGCGGCGTCTGCGCGGGCGCCTGCCACGAGGACGCCCTCGCGATGGACCGCGGCGGGAAGCCCCGCCCGGTGCCCGCGAACGCCGTGGAGCGCGTGATCCGGATGGCCCTCGAGCGGAACCGCCTCGCCGAGCTCCTCTTCGACGAGGGGGCCGGGCTCGGGAGCCGCTTCCTCCACCACGCGGTGGACGCCATCGTGCGCCTCCCGCCCGCGCAGGCGATCCTCGCGAAGGAGCAGGTCCGCTCGCGCTTCGTGGACGCGGCGCTCCGACGCTTCGGCGACCTCGGCTGACGGCCCGAACGGGAAGGTCCGCGCGCCGCCGGGGCCGGTAGACTTCCCGGGCGTGCCGGGCCCCCACCCACGTCGACCGGCTCGCGTCCGGGACCGGCTTCACCCGCGAGCGGTTCGAGCGGCCA
This sequence comes from Anaeromyxobacter sp., assembly GCA_037442705.1. Taxonomy (GTDB): domain Bacteria; phylum Myxococcota; class Myxococcia; order Myxococcales; family Anaeromyxobacteraceae; genus Anaeromyxobacter. The sequence continues at coordinate 16,191 of JBBIPT010000002.1, read as the reverse complement.
TGGGAAGACGTCGCGGCGTTCGTCGCCGCGGCCGGAGAGGAGCGCGAGGGATGAACCTCCACGCGATGCTGGCGCTCGACGAGGGGTCGATCGCGGTCCGGACGAGGCGGGAGATGGGGGCGGCGTTCCGGGCGGGGTGACGGACCGTCACACCCACTTGCAGACGTACTCGCAGCAGGCGCCCCCGCGGGCGCGGCACTGCGTCTCGTCCACGGTGACGGCGCGGCCGCCGGAGAGCTCGATCGCCCGGGAGAGCCAGCCGACGGCCGTGAGGCAGTCCTCCGCGTTGGGCTCCTCGCCGTCGATCGTCCGGACGATGGCGGCGTGCGCGCCCGTCTGCTCGTAGGTCCGCGTCCCCTCGCTGTGCTGGGAGGAGTACATCCGGGGGACGTTGCGCAGGAGGAAGTGCGGGTCGCCGTCGCGCAGGTAGGGGCGCTGGACCCCGTTCGGCCCGAGGTTCGTCTCGGCGGAGAACTGGCCCATGTCGAGGAAGAGCTTGCGCCGGTCACCCTGCGCGAGGACCGCGGCGATCGTCATCTCCAGCCGGAGGAGCAGGTCGAACGGGTACCAGCTGCTCGGCAGGAGCATCCCGCGGAGCGTCGACTGGTCGGCCTGGGCGAGGCGCCGGAGGACGCGCTCGCTCGCGTCGAGCCCCTGGGCGCGCAGGTACTTCATGCGGGCGATGAGGAGCGTGCCCTTCACCGTGCCGGTGGCCGGCGCTCGCTTCGCGGGGAGGTTCATGTCAGTCGTCCTGGGGGGTGGGTGAAATGGCGCGAACGACATGCGTCATTTTTGCGCAGAGAGCCCGGAAAGCAAGTGACCAGCGTCAAAAGGAACGAGATTCTCCTCACGGATGTCGGGAGCATGCTCACCTCACCCTCCCCGCCGCGCCCCGAGGAGCGTCGGTCCGCGAAGGCCGGCGGGGGGAGGGCCGGGGCCGGCTCGAGGTGGGCGACCGCCTCCTGGCGCACGCAGTCCGCGTCGAGCCAGAGAGCGCTCGCCCCGGAGCAGGCGGCCCACGACGCGGCCCACCGGGGCAGCGCGGGCATCGTCGGGGCACGAGCTCCGCGCTCTCGAACCCGATCGCGGGCGAGAGGACTCGGCGCGCCCGTCGTTGATGAAGCCACCGGACCCGGGTTAGTCTCGCCCCGATTCACACCCCAACCCAACCGGAAGAAAGGGGGAGGCCTTGAACCTCCAGGAAGCGATCGTCGTCGCGCTCGACTTCGAGAAGAAGGTCCGCGACCACTACCTCAAGAGCGCCAAGACCATCGACGACCCGCAGGGGCGGAAGGTCTTCGAGACCCTCGGCAAGGAGGAGCAGGGTCACGTGGACTACCTCGACCACTGCCTCGCGGAGTGGAAGAAGACGGGGAAGGTTCCCAAGAAGACCCTGAAGAGCATCCTCCCGAAGGGCGTGAAGTGGATCGAGGAGGAGCGGAAGAAGCTCGCCGGCCGCAAGGACAAGAGGGTGGCCACGAAGGACGAGCTCGACGTCCTGAAGACCGCGCTCCAGTTCGAGAAGGACGCGGCCACCTTCTACCACAAGCTCGTGGCGGAGCTCCCCGCGGGGGATCGCGAGCTCTTCGAGGGCTTCCTCGGGATCGAGGACGGTCACCTCGCCATCGTCCAGGCGCAGCTCGACTCGGTCCAGGGCATGGGCTTCTGGTTCGACGTCGCGGAGTTCCGGCTCGAGGCCGAGTGAACGGGCTCCGGCCCCTGGCCGTCCTGGCGGTCCTGGCGGCCGCGTGCGGAGCCCCCACGGCGGCCCGCCGCGGCCCCGCCCCGGCGTGCGCGGGGTGCCACGAGAAGACGGCGAAGGCGCAGCGCGCCCTCGCCGCGGTCCACGAGCCGTTCCGCGACGGCTCGTGCGACTCCTGTCATCGCCCCCACGGCCCGAAGGGGGAGAACGTCCTCGTGGAGAAGGAGCCGGGGCTCTGCCTCGCCTGCCACGACGACGATCGGTTCCACCGTGGGAAGCTCCACTCCGCGGTCCAGATGAGCGGGTGCACGGGGTGCCACGAGCCCCACGCCTCGGCCGTGCCCAGGCTGCTCGCCCGGCCCGCGCGGGAGCTCTGCGGGACCTGCCACACCGACGTCTCGGGCCAGCACGGCGGCTACCGGATCGACGGCGCCCGCTGCCTGGACTGCCACCAGGCGCACGGTTCGTACCGGGAGAAGCTCCTGCGGGAGGTGACCCACGAGGTCGTCTCCGACTGCTCGAGCTGCCACGCGGCCGCCTCCTCGGCCCGCCCCTTCGCGCTCGGGAGGGCGCAGCCGGGGGTCTGCTACGACTGCCACTCCGGCGAGGAGGCCGCCTTCCGGAAGAAGGTCGTCCACGCGCCGGTCGCGAAGGGTGCCTGCACGGCGTGCCACTCCCCGCACGCGGCCAACCAGGCCAGCCTCCTCTCCTCGGCGCCGTTGGACCTGTGCCTCCGCTGCCACGAGGGGGTCGCGAAGAAGGTCCGGGGACCCTTCGGGCACGATCCGGCCCGCGCCGGCCGCTGCGACGCGTGCCACGCCGCGCACGCGACCGACCGGCCGAAGCTCCTCGCGAGCGACTCCGACGAGCTCTGCACCGGCTGCCACCGGGAATCGCGGGAGTGGGCGAAGCAGCGCTCCTCGCACGAGCCGGCGAGGTCCGGCGACTGCGGCCACTGCCACGACGCGCACGGCGGGCGGGAGGACCTCCTCCTCGAGGAGAACGCCTCCGCGCTCTGCGCGCAGTGCCACGACGTGCAGGAGGCGGAGCGGAAGAAGGCGAAGGGCCACCCTCCCGTGGTGAAGGGCGACTGCGCCTCCTGCCACGCGCCTCACGCGTCCGACCGCCCCGCCCTCGTGGCGAAGACGGCCGACGTCCTCTGCGTGCAGTGCCACCGCGGGAAGATCGAGAAGCTCGCCGCGGCCGAGGCGGAGCTCCACAACCCCTTCGCCGGGGGCGACTGCACCGCCTGCCACCGGTCCCACGGATCCCAGCGCGCGCTCTTGAAGAAGGAGGACGCCGCCCTCTGCCTCGAGTGCCACGTGGGGGCCCGGAAGTCCCGGGCAGGCGCGATCTCCCAGCACGAGCCCTTCACGCATGGGGTCTGCTGGTCCTGCCACGAGCCCCACGGGGTGAAGCGGAAGAGCCTCCTCGCGAAGGAGCCGAAGGAGCTCTGCCTCTCCTGCCACCAGGGGCTCGCGGAGCGGCTGAAGAGGCCGAAGGCCGTCGTCCACTCCGCGGTGGGAGACGGCTCCTGCGACGACTGCCACGCCGCCCACGGGTCCATGGCGGAGGCCCTCCTCCGGAAGGCCCAGCCCGCGCTCTGCGCGGACTGCCACGACGTGGAGGGGGAGGCCGTGCAGAAGGCGCACGGGGGCTACGCCGTGGCGGAGGCGCGCTGCACGGGGTGCCACGATCCGCACGTCTCGGCGAACCCGAAGCTCGTGGCCGACGTCGGGCACCCGCCCTTCGCGGACCGCGACTGCTCGACCTGCCACGAGCCGCCCTCGGGCAAGGGGAGGACCCGCCTGAAGAAGGACATCCTCTCCGAGTGCGACGACTGCCACGACTTCGCGGCCCGCGCGAAGGCGGTGAAGGTGGCCCACGCGCCGGTGCGCGCCGGGCGGTGCTTCGAGTGCCACACGCCCCACGCGTCGCCGCGCGAGCACTTCCTCCTGAAGCCCCAGGCGGCCCTCTGCTTCGGCTGCCACGGGAAGGCGCAGGAGGCGTTCCGGCAGCCGTTCGTCCACACCGCCGTCCGGCGCGGGGAGTGCGCCGGGTGCCACGCCGTCCACGGCGGCACGGAGAAGAAGCTCCTCGCCCGCACCGGGGCCGACCTCTGCTTCCCCTGCCACGCGAAGGAGAAGGCGCTCCTCTCCGCGGGCTGGGTGCACGAGCCCTTCCGGAGCGGGGACTGCGAGAGCTGCCACGACCCGCACGCCTCCGCGAGCCCGGCGCAGCTCGAGGAGCCCCTCCCCGCCCTCTGCACGAACTGCCACGACCTGGAGGAGGTGGGGGCGAAGAAGAAGCACGCGGGTGCGCCGAAGGGGGCGGCCTGCACGAGCTGCCACAGCCCGCACGGCGCGGCGCGGGTCGCGACGGGGGGGAAGTGAGCGGCGCGAGGGGGTCTCGCCGCTGATCGAGACGGGCGAGGCGCAGCCCTTGCCATCCGCCTCGGGGGGGCGGAGCAGCGCGCCGCCCGGCCGGAGCCGGGGGCCCTACCCGGGAAGGTGCCGCCGGGCCGCTCGACGCGGCCGGGCTCCCGTGCGAGGGAACGGGGATGAGCGACCGCCGCCTCCCCTTCGTCCAGGTCGACGTCTTCACCAGCCGGCCGCTCGAGGGGAACGCCCTCGCGGTCTTCACCGACGCCCGCGGCCTCTCCGGCGAGGAGATGCAGGCGATCGCCCGGGAGACGAACCTCTCCGAGACGACCTTCGTCCTCCCGGCGCCGGGCGCGGCCGCGGACGCGCCGGTGCGGGTCCGGATCTTCACCGTCGGAGAGGAGGTCCCCTTCGCCGGCCACCCGACCCTGGGGACGGCGGCCGTGCTCCAGGGCGCCACCGGCGCCGCCCGCGTCGTCCTCGCGCTCGACGTGGGCGAGATTCCCGTCGACTTCGAGCGGCGGGGGGACGGGCTCTTCGGGGAGATGCGGCAGCGAGACCCGGAGTTCGGGAGGGTTCACCCTCCGGAGCCGGTCGCCCGGGCGCTGGGGCTCGATCCCTCCGACCTCGACCCGTCGGCGCCCGTCCAGACCGTCTCGACCGGCCTCGCCTTCGCGGTCGTCCCGGTCCGCTCGCTCGCGAGGCTCCGGACCCTCCGGCCCGAGTGGAGCCGCGTGGACGCGTGGCTCGCCGGGACGGACGCCCGCTTCCTCTACCTCGTCTCGCGGGAGACGGAGGATCCGGCGGCGGGGATCCACGCGCGGATGATCTTCTACGGGGGGGAGGATCCGGCGACGGGCTCGGCGGCGGGGTGCTGCGCCGCGTGGATGGTCCGTCACGGGATCGCCGCAGCCGGCGCGCGGGTCGTGATCGAGCAGGGGATCGAGGCGAGGCGGCCGAGACGGATCCACGTGCGGGCCGGGCGGGAGGGCGATCGCGTGACGGACGTCCGGGTGGGCGGCGGGGTCGTGGAGGTCGCGAGGGGGGAGCTCGTCCTCCCCGGGGCGCCGGTGAAATAGCGGCGGAGCGCCCGCGTAGGCCTCCCCGCACGAGGAGGAGGCCGCCATGACGACGCAGGCGACGAGGCTGGTTCGGGTGATCCCCTGGGGGGGCGGCGAGCGCCCGGAGCGGCGCCGGCCCGCGCCCCGGTTCCTCTGGCGGGCCCCGGGGAGCGTCGCCGCGGAGGTGGCGGGCGGGGCGATCGCGCTCGCGACCACGCTCGGGATCTGGGCCTGGTTCCTCGCGGCGGTATGGTGAAAGGCCGCGCGGGCCCGCGGGGGAAGCCTCCCGCGGGCCCGGATCCCGTCCACCTGCGGCGTCGCCGCGAGCGTCGCGGCCACGGTGACGAGCCATGCGCCGGTCGCGTCGTTCCCCCAGCAGATCGCGGCCACCGCGCCGGCCGGCTGGCGGACCTCCTTGCCTGACTCCACGCGGCGGAAGGGCCAAAGGCCCATGTGTGGCGCCGCACCCGGGAGGGGCGGCCCCGTCAGCGCCGGGGAGCGCTCGGGAAGCTCGCGATCACGGCGATCCCGCACGCCATCGCGGCGGCCGCCGCGGCGAGCGCGGTCCAGGAGACGCGGGCGCCGAGCCAGAGCCAGGCGAGGCTCGCGAGCATCGAGGCCGAGGCGAGGAGCTTCGCCCAGCGGGGGATCGCGCGCTCCTCCCGCCAGCGCCTCATCGGAGGGCCGAAGAGGCGGTGATCGACGAGCCAGGCGTGGAAGCGCTCCGAGCCCATGGAGAAGGCCCAGAGCGCGAGGAGCATGAAGGGCGTCGTCGGCAAGAGCGGGAGCGCGGCGCCGAGGAGGCCGAGGGAGAAGAAGATCCAGCCGAGGGCGATCATCGCCCACCGCCGCGGAGGGGAGAGGCGGGGGCGCGGCGAGGCCGGCGGGTTCATCGGGGCGGGTGGAAAGGCCCGGCGGCGGTCAGCGGGGCGAGAGGAGCCAGGCGCGCGCGGCGTCCCGCGTGTCGAAGAGCTGGACCGGGATGGAGTAGAGGGGCCGGATCCCCTGGAAGACGACCTTCTTCAGGCCCGAGATCCCGACGATCGCCTGGGCCGCGAGGAAGGGCATGCAGGTGGAGGCGAACCTCTGCATCTCGCCGACCGTGCTCGGGTCGAAGCGGACGTCCTCCACGGAGGTGAGGGCGAGGACGGAGGAGCGGGGCTCCTTCGTGATGAGCTGCTGGGCCTCCAGGATGATCGGAGCGAAGCCCCCGGGGGTGCAGCCGTCGAAGTCGATCTCCACGATCCTCTTGCCCTGCAGCGGCCGGACGTTCACGCGGGACATGAAGCCCATTTCGCAGATCTCGGGGTCGGGGCGCCAGTCCCGTGCGTCGAAAAGCAGCCGGCCGCCTCCCGGGACCCGGGGGACGGCCGGAGGAAAGGGGTGTGGCGCGGATTACTCCTTGATCTCGCTGGGGAATTGGAGCGAGTCCGCGACGCCGGCGGGCGCGGCCGTCAGGCCGAGGTCCTCACCACGAGGCGCCCGCGCACCTTCCCGGCGAGGAGGTCGCCCGCTCCCGCGATCGCCTCCCCGAGGCCGATCTCGCGGGTCATCGAGGCGAGCTTTCCCGGGTCGAGGTCGGAGGCGAGCCGGGCCCAGGCCTCGCGCCGCAGCTCCGCCGGCGCGCGCACGCTGTCGATCCCGTAGAGCGTGACCCCGCGCAGGATGAACGGGGCGACCGTGGCCGGGAAGTCCATCCCGCCGGCGAGCCCGCAGGCCGCGACGGCGCCGCGGTACTTCGTCCCCGCGCAGGCGTTCGCGAGGGTCTGGCTCCCGACGGAGTCCACGACCCCCGCCCAGCGCTCCTTGCCGAGGGGCTTGCCCGGCGCGGAGAGCTCCGCGCGGTCCAGGATCTGCGAGGCGCCGAGGGAGCGGAGGTAGGGCTCCTCCTCCCTGCGCCCGGTCGAGGCGGCCACCCCGAAGCCGCGCCGCGCGAGGAGGGCGACGGCGACGCTCCCCACCCCGCCGGCCGCCCCGGTGACGAGGATCTCGCCGTCCTTCGGGGAGATCCCGTGCTTCTCCAGGGCGAGCAGGCAGAGCATCGCCGTGTAGCCGGCGGTGCCGATGGCCATCGCCCGGCGGGCGTCGAGCGGGGGCGGGATCCGGACGAGCCAGTCGCCGTCCACCCGGGCGCGCTCCGCGAGCCCGCCGAAGTGCCCCTCCCCGATGCCCCAGCCGTTCAGGACGACGAGGTCGCCCTTCTTCCAGGCTGGGTGCGCGCTCTCCTCGACCGTGCCGGCGAGGTCGATGCCCGGCACCATGGGGAACTTCCGGATCACCGGGGACTTCCCGGTGAGGGCGAGCGCGTCCTTGTAGTTCAGGGTGGAGTACTCGATCCGGACGGTCACGTTCCCCTCCGGGAGCGAGGCGTCCGGGACGTCGGTGAGCCGGGCGGTCTGGCCGGCGTCGGTCTTCTCCACGAGGATGGCGCGCATGGACGGCTCCCTGGCGTTCGAGGTCGGGCTCCGGAGAGGAGTTCCTTACGGTGGAGACGCCACGCGAGGCAAGCGGCGAGGAGGGGGGCGCGCGGAGCGCGCCCCGCATGGCAAGATGCCCGGCTTCACCGAAGGGGCGGCCAGATGGCGAGAGGTGGGGCTGGAGCGCTGGACCCGCGCCGCCCCGCCCCGGCCGGGCGGAGGGCCCGGGGGGGAGGGCCCGGGGGGCCGAAGGGAGGGACGCGGCTGCCCCAGCTCGGCGAGCGCGAGGACGAGGGGCGGCGAGGCGCGGCCTGACGAGGGAAGGCACCGGAGCGGCGAGGGTCCGTTCGCCCTGAGCCTGTCGAAGGGCGAACTCGCTGCGGCGGCGTCAAGCCGCCCGGATCGCGAGCCAGAGCCCCGCCGCCGCGAGCGTGGCGAGCGTGACCGGGATCCCGGCGCGCGCGTGGGTCCGCCAGTCGATCGCGATCCCCCGCCGGGCCGCGGCGTCCACCACGATGATGTTCGCGATGCTCCCCACGACGAGCAGGTTCCCCGCGAGCGTGCTCACGAGGGCGAGGAGCGTCCCGGCGACGGGATGGGTCGCGACCGGGAGGAGGAGCATCACCGCGGGGACGTTCGAGACCACGTTGGAGAGGACGAACGTCGTGGCGAGGAGCGGGGCGGGGCTCGCGAGATCCACGCCCGAGGCGGCGAGGGCCTCGACGGCCCGCGCCGGGGCGCCCGTCGCCTGGAAGGCGTGGTTCACGACGAAGAGCCCGGCGAAGAGAACGAGGAGTTGCCAGTCCACGAGGCCGAGCATCTTCTCGGAGTGCATCTTCCGGCTCGCGAGGAGGATCCCGGCGGCGCCGAGGGCGGCGATCTCCCGCGGCCAGGGGGCGACGAGGAAGATCACGAGGAGGGCGCCGGTGAGGGCGAGCCCCTTCGCGGTCTGCCAGGGATCGAAGCGGGCCCGATCCGCCGCCCGCCGCTCGAAGGCGGCGGTGGGCTCCGGCGCCTCCTCCCAGCTGCCCCGGGCCTGCGCCGCGAGGATCGCCCAGGTGAGGACGAGCCCGGCGGCGACCGGGATCGCCGCCTCGAGGAAGTAGCCGGAGAAGGAGAGCCGGAGGCTCTCCCCGATGAGCATGTTCTGCGGATTCCCGATGAGCGTCGCGGCCGAGCCGACGTTCGCGGCGCAGGCGAGGGCGAGGAGGAAGGGGACGGGGCGCAGCCCGCGGCGGCGGCAGGCGTCCACGAGGACCGGCGCGACCGCGAGGCAGATCACGTCGTTGCTGAAGACCGCGGAGAGGGCCGCGACCACGCCGATCAGGGCGGCGAGGAGCGCCGGGGGCGAGAGGGGGAGGGCGGCGAGCCAGAGCCCGACCCGCGTGTAGAAGCCGCCGAGCCGCATCTGGGCGGAGACGACCATGAACGAGAAGAGGAGGAGCAGGGTGGGCAGGTGGACGGAGGCGGCGGCCTCGGCGAGGGAGACGGTCCCGGTCGCGACGAGCGCGATCGCGCCGAGGAGGGCGACGCCGGTCCGGTCGAGCTTCAGGAACGGGAGCCCGCCGAGGATCATCCCGGCGTAGACGAGGACGAAGACGGCGGCGGCGGGCGTCATCGGCGGAGGGCCGGGGTCCGGGAGGCGGGCACGGCGGGAGTCTCCCGCGGGCCGGGGCGGGGATCAACGAACATGCGCCCGAGGTGTAGAGTCGGCGCCGTGCGGATCCCTTCCTCCCCCCTGCTCCCGGGCGTCTCGCCGGTCGAGCTCCACGTGCGCGACGCCGGCGCGGGGGCGCCGCTCCTCCTCCTCCACGGAGGGTGGGGGTGGGAGGCCTATCCCTGGGACGTCCCCGCGCTCTCGTCGCGCCGCCGGGTCGTCGCGCCCGACCGGGTGGGGTACGGGGGCTCGGCCCGGATCCCGGAGCTCCCCCGGGGCTTCCACCCGCTCATGGCGGAGGAGACGCTCGGGGTGATGGACGCGCTCGGCCTGGAGGAGGCCGCGGTCTGGGGGCACAGCGACGGCTCGGTCATCGCGGCCTGGATGGCCCTCCTCGCGCCGCGCCGCGTCCGCGCGCTCGTCCTCGAGGCGTTCCACTTCCTCGCGGCGAAGGAGTCCTCGGTGGAGTTCTTCCGGACGGGCGTCGTGGCCCCGGAGCGGTTCGGGGAGACGGTCGTCGCGGCGCTGGAGCGCGACCACGGCGAGGACTGGCGCGGCGTCGTCGCCGCGGGGGGACGGGCCTGGCTCTCGGTCATCGAGGAGGGTCGCCGCGGCCAGCGCGACCTCTACGACGGCCGGCTCGGCGAGCTTCGCGTGCCCGTGCTCCTCTTGCACGGGAGCCGCGACCCGAGGACGGAGCCCGGCGAGCTCGACGCGGCGCGGGCCGCCCTGCCCTCCGCCCGCCTCGCCCTCGTGGACGCGGGCCACTGCCCGCACGCGAGCACGAGGACCGGCGCGGAGTGCACGCGGATCGTCGAGGGGTTCCTCGACGGCCACGGTGCGTGAGGGGCGAGCAGGGGTCCGCTCGACCGTTCGTGGTTCCCCCGAGCCTGTCGAGGGGTCACCACGAACGGACGGAGAGGAATCCGTTCGCCCTGAGCCTGTCGAAGGGCGATCGACGCGGCCCGACGAGGGGAATCGAGGTCATCACTCGCGGCGGAGGAGGAGGGTGACGAACCCGGCCGGCTCGCGCCGCTCGAGGACGGAGCAGCCCCATCGCGCGTAGGCGGCGGCGAGCCCGTCGCCGTCGCCGGCGAGGAGGCCGGAGAGGAGGAGCCTCCCCCCCGGGCGGGCGAGCGGCGCGACGAGGCCCGCCTCGTCGAGGAGGATCTCGCCGCCCACGTTCGCGAGGACGAGGTCGAAGCGCTCCCCGCCGAGGTCGGAGGCCGTGCCGGGGAGGTGGCCGAGCCGGTCGGCGAGGCCGTTCGCCTCGCCGTTCCGGCGGGCGCACGCGACCGCCTCCGGGTCCGGATCCACGCAGCGCGCGCGGGCCGCCCCGAGCCGGAGGGCCGCGAGGGCGAGGATGCCGGTGCCCGCGCCGAGGTCGAGCACGGAGAGGCCGTCGAGCGGGGCGAGGGCGGCGAGGAGGGAGAGGCAGCTCGCGGTCGTCGGGTGCGTCCCTCCGCCGAAGGCGCTCCGGTCGAGGACGAGGTCGAGGGGGCCAGGCGCGCCCCCCCCCCGCCTCGCCGGGCGAGAGGATCCGGAACGGGTGACCTCCGGGTGAGGGCGGCGGGATCGGGGGACGCATCGGCGATGCTCATTCTCGCCCGGAAGCCCCGCCCGCCGATCGCCGTTCCGCGGCGTGAGGGCCCGGTCGAGGTGCTCTCGCCGGGTTCACGCTCGGGACGTGGAGTCCCTTGCCGGCCAGGCCGGGGCGCGGTACAGCCAGCCCCTGACGCGACGCTTCGCCGGGCACCCGGCGGGGCGCCGTCCGAGCCGATCGAGCCGGCTCCGGGGGATCTCGATGACGACGACGCGCGCGCCCATCCTCGGTCTCCTCCTCGCCGTCGCCGCGGCGCTTCCAGGCTGCGGGCGGGAGCGCCCGCACCGGGCCCCCGCGGCGGAGGCGAAGCCCCCTCCCGCCGCCCCGGCCGCCCGCCTCGTCGCGCCGGAGAGGGTGCGCCACTCCGCGCGGATCGCGGTGACCGGCGCGCTCGAGGCGCGGCAGTCGGCGATGCTCGCGATGAGCGTCCCGGGGACGCTCGCGCGGATCGCCGTGCGCCGCGGCGAGGAGGTGGCGAAGGGCGCGCTCCTCGCCGCCCTCGACTCGGCCGCCGCGGGCGCCGGAGTCCGGCAGGCCGAGGCCGCGGTCGCCGCCGCGAAGGCCCAGCTCGCCCTCGCCGAGGACGGGCTCGCCCGGGTGCGGAGGATCGCCGAGGCGGAGGGGGCCTCGCAGGCCCAGCTCGCCGAGGTCTCCGCGCGGCGGGACCTCGCCGCGGCGCAGGTCTCGGCGGCCGAGGCGCAGCTCGAGCAGGCGAGGATCCACCTCGCCCACCACGAGCTCCGCGCGCCCTTCGCCGGCGTCGTGACCCAGCTCCCGGACGGCGTCGGCATCACCGTCGCGCCGGGGGTCCCCGTCGTCGGGCTCGTCTCCGTGCGGGACCTCGTCTTCCGCACCTCGCTCACCCAGCAGGAGGCCGCCGGCGTCCGCCCGGGGGCCGAGGCGGCCGTGTCCGTCCCGGCCACCGGCGAGCGGGGCCGGGGGACGGTCTCCGCCGTCGTCCCCGCCGTGGACCCGGAGACGAACCGCGTGCCGGTCGAGATCGCGGTGTCGAACGCGAGCGGACGGTTCCTCCCGGGCGCCTCCGCGCGCGCCGAGCTGGAGGGCGCCGGCGAGCGCGACGCCTGGCGGGTGCCCGCCGCGGCGCTCCTGCAGCGGGGCGGCGGACATGCGGTCTGGACGGCGGGCGGGGACGGGAAGGCCCTCGCGCTCCCGGTCCGGCTCCTCTCGGAGGAGCGCGACCTCGCGCTCGTCGCGCCGGACGCGGGGGAGTGGCCGGCGGGGCTGCGGGTCGTGGAGGCCCCTCCGCTCGGCCTCGAGGAGGGGGCTGCGATCGCGGAGGGCGGGCGATGACCGTCTCCGACGTCGCCATCCGCCGGCCGGTCTTCACGGCGATGCTCTCCCTCGGGCTCGTCGTGCTTGGCGTCCTCGGCTACCGGCGGCTCGGGACGGACCTCTACCCCGACGTCACCTTCCCCTTCGTCACGATCTCCACCGTCTACCCCGGGGCGAGCCCGGAGGACGTGGAGGAGAGCGTGACCCGGCACGTGGAGGACGCGGTCTCCTCCATCCCGGGCATCGACACCGTCTTCTCGTGGTCGCGGGAGGACGTCTCGATGGTCTTCATCGAGTTCCAGCTCTCCGTCCCGCTCGGCGAGGCGGTCCAGAACGTCCGCGACAAGGTGGGGATCGCCCAGGGGAACCTCCCGCTCGGGGCGCGCTCCCCCGTGATCGCCCAGTACGACGTCGCGGCCCAGCCCGTGCTCGTCTTCTCCGCGGCGGCGGGGGTCGATCCGATCGCGCTCCGCGAGAAGCTGGAGGACCGGGTGAGGCCGCGGCTGGAGCAGCTCCAGGGGGTCGCGGCGGTCCGGATCGTCGGGGGAGGGGAGCCGGAGATCGCGGTGGAGCTCTTCCGCGACCGGCTCCGGACGCTCCGGCTCACCCCGGACGCCATCTTCCGGCGGATCCAGGGCGAGCACCTCGACCTCCCGGGCGGCGACTACGCGGCGGGGGAGGGGGAGATCGGGATCCGCGTCCGCGGGGAGTTCCGCGACGTGGACGGCCTGCGGAACATGCCGGTCGCGCGGAGCGCGAGCGGCGGGCTCGTGCGCCTCTCCGACGTGGCGCTCGTCCGGAGCGGCGCGAAGGAGCCGAAGACGCTCGTCCGGACGAACGGCGTCGACTCCGTGGCGGTGGAGGTCGTGAAGCAGGCCGGCGCGAACTCCGCCCAGGTCGCGAACGCGGTGAAGGCCCTCCTCCCCGAGCTCGAGCGGGAGCAGGGCTTCGAGGCCCAGGTGCTCGTGGACCAGTCCCAGCTCATCGAGGCGAACGCCCACGAGGTCTGGCTCGCGATCTTCTTCGGCGGAACGATGGCGGTCCTCATCATCCTCCTCTTCCTCCTCGACCTCCGCGGGACGATCATCTCGGCGCTCGCCCTCCCCACCTCGGTCGTCGGGACCCTCTTCGCGATGTGGGCGATGGGGTTCACGATCAACCAGCTCACGCTCCTCGGCCTCTCCCTCGCCATCGGCCTCCTCATCGACGACGCCGTCGTCGTGCGGGAGAGCATCACCCGGCGGCTCGAGCGCGGCGATCCGCCGGTGCGGGCGGCGAGCGAGGGCACCCGGGAGATCGCCCTCGCGGTGATGGCGACGACCTTCACCCTCGTCGCGGTCTTCGTGCCGGTCGCCTTCATGCAGGGGATCACCGGCCAGTTCTTCCGGCAGTTCGGGCTCACGATCACCGTCGCGGTCCTCATCTCGCTCTTCGTCGCCTTCACCCTCGATCCCATGCTCTCCGCCCGCTTCGTGAAGACGCGGGGGGAGGGGGGGGAGCACCCGGTCACCGCCCGCATCCGGGCCGCCTTCGAGTGGAACGACCGGTTCTACGCCCGGACGCTCGGCTGGGTGATGCGCCACAGGGTGCTCACCGCCCTCGGGGCGGCGGCGCTCTTCTTCGCGAGCCTCGGGCTCGGCTCCCGGCTCGGGAGCGAGTTCGCGCCGAAGGAGGACCGGAACCAGCTCGTCGTGAACCTCGAGTACGCGCCGGGGACGAGCCTCGCCACGACGTCCGGGCGGAGCGCGGCCCTCGAGCGGAGGGTCCAGGCGCTCCCGGGCGTCACCGCGGTCTACGCGACCGCCGGCTACATGGAGGACGCGCGCCTCGCGCGGTGGCGCGTGAACCTCGTGGACAAGAACGAGCGGGCGGAGGGCGTGACCTGGTACCAGGAGCGGATCCGGGAGATCCTCGCCGGCGACCCGCGGTTGCGGACGAGCGCCGTCTCCGACCCGCCGATGCTCGAGGGGCTCGGGGACTACCCGCCGATCCTCATGCACGTCACCGGGCGCGACTTCGGGCAGCTCGCGAAGGAGGCGGACTTCCTCGTCGCCGCGATGCGGGAGCTCCCCGCGCTCGCGGACATCCAGCTCAGGGACTCGCCCGGCAAGCCGGAGCTCCAGGTGGACGTGGACCGGGACGAGCTCGCCCGGCTCGGGCTCCCCGCCGGCGCGGTGGGGCTCCAGGTCAGGCTCGCGACGCAGGGGGAGATCGCCGGGAAGCTCCGCGACGGGCGGCGCGAGTCGGAGATCCGGGTCCGGATCGCGGGGGAGGAGCGGGACTCGGCCCGGGCGCTCGAGTCGCTCTGGATCGCCACCCCCCGGGGAGAGGTCGCGCTCTCCCAGGTGGCGCGGCTCCGGCTCGCGACGAGCCCGGCGGTGATCGAGCACCAGCAGCGGGAGCGGAAGCTCTCCGTCTGGGCGGAGATCGCCCCCGGCCACGACCTCGGCTCGGCGGTCGCGGCGCTCCGCGAGAAGCTCGCGGGGCGCGAGCTCCCGCCCGGCTACGCGTACATATGGGACGGGATGCAGAAGGAGCAGGAGGAGTCGCAGGAGAACATGGGGCTCGCCCTCGGCATCGCGGTCGTCTTCATCTACCTCGTCCTCGCGAGCCAGTTCGAGTCGCTCGTCCACCCGTTCACGATCATGCTCTCCCTCCCGCTCGCGGTGGTCGGCGCCTTCCTCGCGCTCTGGATCACCGGGAACACGATCAGCCTCGGCTCGCTCATCGGGCTCATCCTGCTCATGGGGCTCGTGACGAAGAACGCGATCCTCCTCGTGGACGGGGCGATCCAGCACATCCGCGACGACGGGGACGATCCGGAGGCGGCGATCCGGAAGGCCGGGCCGCGCCGGCTCCGGCCGATCCTCATGACGAGCGCGGCGATGGTCCTCGGGATGCTGCCGACGGCGCTCGGGCGGGGGATCGGGAGCGAGTTCCGGTCGCCGATGGCGATCTCGGTGATCGGCGGGGTGATCACCTCCACGCTCCTCACGCTCTGGGTCGTGCCGGTGGTCTTCGTCTGGGTGGAGCGGGCGCGCCAGCGCGTCTGGAAGCGGCGGGTGGCGGGCTAGACGGCCGCTCGCGATACGTGATCGGCCCATGGCCTCGGGCCTCGGACCTCAGGCCTCGGGAACGGCGGCAGAGATGCATTTCCTGAGGCCTGAAGCCTTGGGTGTTTCCGGTGCTCGGTCGTTCAACGCCGGGCGGATGTCGAGGATGGGGTAGGGTCCGCACCGGAGGAGCGATTCGTGGACGACTGCATCGACTGCCAGGGCACCGGCGACGTGAAGTGCCTCTACTGCTCCGGCACCGGGAAGATGAAGTGCGAGGCGTGCGGGGGGTCGGGCCGGGGGGAGGGCGGCGGCTGCGCGACCTGCGCGGGGACGGGGCGCGACCGCTGCGACGACTGCATGGGGCACGGGGTCCGGGCCTGCCCGCGGTGCCACGGCAGCGGGAGGTGGTGATGCGCGCCGTCCCCGCGATCCATCCCGAGCTTCCCGGCTTCGGTTCGTTCTTCTCGTCCCAGCTCTCCCCGGAGGAGACCCAGACCTCGATCGTCGGCCGCGCCGTCGCGGAACGCGGACGGGCGCTCCTCGTCCTCTTCCCGGACGGCGTTCACCCGGTCGTGGTCCCGGGGCGCCTGCGCGCCGGGGGTGCCCACCCGGTGGTGGGGGACTTCGTCGTCGCGGCTCCCGGTCCCGACCGCACGGTCGGGCGGGTGCTCGCGCGCCGCACCTGGCTCTCCCGGAACGTGGCGGGCGGCGCGACCGCGGAGCAGGTGATCGCCGCGAACGTGGACGTCGTCTTCGCCGTGCAGGGGCTCGACGAGGGGCCGAACCCGCGCCGGCTCGAGCGGACGCTCGCGGCGGTCCACGCGGGCGGCGCGGAGCCGGTGATCGTGCTCACGAAGCCGGACCGGGCGGAGGACCTCGCCGCCGCGGTGGCGGAGGCCCGCGCCGCCGCGCCCGCCGTCGAGGTGGAGGTCGCCTCCGGGCTCACCGGCGCGGGGGTCGCGGCGCTCGCCGCGCGCCTGAGTCCCGACCGGACCGGCGTCCTCGTCGGCCCCTCCGGGGC
>JBBIPT010000001.1:0-50130 GCA_037442705.1 Anaeromyxobacter sp. | reverse complement strand
TTGGCCGCGGGTCGTGCCGCCTCGAGCCGCTCCATGTAGTCGGCGAAGGTCTTCCACTCGAGCGCCAGCTCGCCCGGCTCCACGCCCACGAGCGCCGCCCACTCGGCCGCGCCCGTGGCGGGGAAGCCCGCAGGGCCCGCTGCGCCGAGGGCGGCGCCGCCCGCCGCGAGGCCCCCGGCCTCGCCCGGCGGGATGAGCGACGCGCAGATGAAGTCGCTCTACGACTCCTACATCGCGGCGAAGAAGAGCTGCCGCGAGGACACCTCCCGGCTCACCTTCGACGCCGTCGCGAAGAGCGTGTCGAAGCAGATCCCCGAGCTCATGACCCGGTACAAGGCGAAGTCGGTCGAGTTCAAGGTGGAGGTGAAGGACGGGAAGGCGGTCCTGAAGGCGATCCCGAAGGTGTAGGGTCCCCGTCGTTCCGCCCGAGTTCTCGACGAGCGCTCTCCGTGGGTTCCAGGGCCCCGTTCGCCCTGAGCTCGTCGAAGGGCGGGCGGGGTCGTGGACCCGCAACCACCCGGATCCCGGTTGCGTTCGGCCCTGGGCGATCGTAAAACAGCCACCCCTCGCGGGCCCTCGAAGGCCGCTGGGGAAACGCCTGGGTAGCTCAGTCGGTAGAGCAGGGGACTGAAAATCCCCGTGTCGCTGGTTCGATTCCGGCCCCAGGCACTCCATCACGTCCGGCATCCGAAGGCCCAGTGGACTGCGAAGTCCCCTGGGCCTCAGCATTTTCCGGCGCGGGAGCGGCCGCGGGGGCCGGCGATCCGGCCGTCCGACCGATCTGCTCGAATCCGGGGTCCCGAGGGCGCTCGGCTGCTCCCGCTCCACGGCCTCGACGTACGACACGTGGAGCTAGCCGCGCCTGAAGGCCCAGAACCTTCGCGGCCCTCTCACCGACAAGAAGCGCAGAAGCCAGCCATCGAGCCGATCGGCGCGCACCAGCTGCGCGCGTTCTGCGGCACCGGCCACCTCCGGGGCGGTGAAGATCCTCCTGCGATGCGTCTCGACTCCGAACGGCCAGATCACGTGGGAGGTGTCGACTCGCGTCGAACGGTCGTAGGCGTGGACCTGGTAGAAGCCGGCGCGTCCGTCGTCGTGTCGAACGGCCACGCGATCGAGGAAGGGGAGGTGCTGCGGTTGCAGGTCGAAGACGAAGACGCCGGAAGGCGAGAGAACGTCCGCGACGCAGAGAAAGGACTGCAGGAGCTGGTCCGGCGTCTGCGCGTAGTTCAACGAGTCGCCGGAGCAGGTCACGAGGTCGAAGGTCCGGTCGAACGTGAACGCCCGGAAGTCGCCCTCGACGATCTCGACGTTCGAGAGACGACCGAGGCAGGCGCGCGCCTGGAGAATCATGTGGGGGCTCAGGTCGAGACCGGTGACCTCCCCGAAGAGCGCCGCGAGCGCTTCGGTGGTGACGCCCGTGCCACAGGCCAGGTCGAGCGCGCGGCGCGGCTCGATCGCGCGCTCCTGGATGAGAAAGCGCGCGTAGGCGCCGTAGTCTCCGGCCAGACGCTTGCCGCGCTCGTGCCACACCTTCGCCAACTCGGAGTACGGCTCTAGGAGCGTCCGGGGAGACGCGATCGCTTCGCGGACTTCCACGGGGAGCGCCTCGAGGGGGACGAGCCGGTCCGCCGCGAACCGGGGCCGAACGAGGGCCCAGCGAGCGCGAAGATGGCGGAGCGCCCTCGGGCCCATACGCCACGAGACCGTAGCACGTTCCGGCGGAAGACCTGGCGCAGGTCCGCCAGCGGATCGCGGGCCGCATCGGCGAAGCCACCCGTGCGACGCTCTGAAGGAGACGTCCGAGGCGTACTCTGCAACGGGCGGCTCCATGCGCGCGCCGGCCCACCTATGCGCGCACATATCGGGTTCATATCGATCATTCCTTGGCCGCAGCGCCGAGCCGGGGCCCGGCCCGGTAACGAGCCCCGCGCCGCTCCCCCTCCGCGAGGAGGAATCCTTGCCTCACGAGGCGACCGAGCTCGCGGCTCGCCCCCGAGCGGGACTCCACACTGAAGAGGCGCCGGTAGTCCGCGTTCTTGAGCACCGGGTTCGCGCCGAAGAACGTGCGCAGCGCCGGTAGCCTCGTCTCGACAGTGCCTGGGGCCGGAATCGAACCATCTCGCTCGGACATCCAGAGGCCCCGCGGACTGCGAAGTTCGCGGGGCTTCGTGGTCCTAGCGGGCCGGCCCACGCGCCCGGACCCACGCCTCGACCTGCCGGGCGAGGAGGCCGCGTCGTTCGACGTCGATCGGGAGGAGCGCGATGTGCTCGGCCAGCCGCTCTCCGTCGACGATCCGGTGCTCGAGAAGCCCCTCGACGAAGGCCCTGTCCTTCTCGCGCCCCGCGGCGAGCTTCGACGCCGCGAGGTCGACCGGATCCAGGCAGTAGCCGACGTACTGCCGCGTGCCCTCGTTCTGGATCCTGACGAGCCGCTCCTGCCACCCCTCCGGGAGCACGGCGGCCTCCGGGCCGACTCCGTGCGCGTAGTACCGGAAGGTCTCGTGGAACGGGGAGAGCTCGCCGATGGCGCCGTCGCGGTGAAGGCACGGTGCCGAGGAGCGCGGCGGCTCCGATGACCACGATCTCGGACTCCCCGGCGACGGCGGCCGCCGCCCGGATGACGTGCTCGAGCTCCTCACGCCGCATGGGACGCGCTCCACTCCTTCAGGAAGGCGAACCGCTCGCCCGGTGAGAGGATGCCGGCGAAGGGCGAGCAGGCCCGCAGCGCCGCCGCGCGCTCCGAGTCCTCGACCGCGGCCGCGAGCGCCTCGTCCATGCCGCGCTCCATGAGGCGGTCCCACTCCGCGAGGTAGGGGTCCGACCGGCTGGGGTTCGCCGGATCGCGCCACCACCCGGTAAGAGGCGGCCGGGCCGCCGGCTCGGCCACCGCCGGGGTAAAGGCAGGGCCCCTACCCCCCCACCTCCACGAAGTCGTACTTCCCGCCCGTCTGGACGAGGAGGTAGCGGAGCGGCCTCTCCCCCCGGTTCACCACGCGGTGCACGCGCCCGGGCGGAATCCGCACCCGCTGTCCGGGCCGGAGCGAGACCGTCTCGTCCGGCCCCCGGAGCCCCACCTCCACCGGATCCTCGAGGCAGAAGAGGTCGTCCGCGACGACCGAGTGGTGATGCCAGGGCGTGCCCTGGCCGGGGGCGAGGGTGTTCACGCGGACGCCGACGTCGTCGGTCCTCGCGATCCACTCGATGTCGGCGACGCGGCTTCCCGTGGTCATGGACGACCCTCCTCGAGCGCCCGCGGCTCGATCGGGCCGATCGCGGCCATCATGGCCGTGATCACTCGCATCGAGCCGCGACGTTCGCCCTTCGACAGGCTCAGGGCGAACGGCTGCGAACAGGGCCGCTCGCGTGCAAAAGCCGTTCGTGGTGAGCCTGTCGAACCACGAACGTCGCGGATCAACGCAAACGGTTGCCGCCATCACATCCCCGCCGACTTCCGGCTCGTCACCGCGGTGAACGTGGAGATCCGCTTCTCCACGTCCTTCTTCTTTCCGCACTTCGGGCAGGCCGCGACGCCGCGGTCGTGCGCGGCGATGCTCATCGAGGCGCTGAACGCCTTGCGGCACTTCCGGCAGTAGAACTCGTAGAGGGGCATCGGGACCTCCTGATGCCCCATCTTCCGATCCGGAGCGCATCCGTCGAGTGCCCCGCCCGGGGCCCGTCGCGGAGCACAGGGACGGGCGGCCTCGCGCGGAGGACCCGGCTCGCGCCCGAGCCCTCGAGCCGCCGGAGCCGCGTGAAGGACGCCCCGAGCCCGACCGCCGTCACGACGACGACGAACCGGGTGAGGGACGACACGACGTCGCCGACCTCGGGGAACAGGCGCGCCGCCCCGTGGGCGACCGCCGCCGCGCCGAAGGGGACGGCGAGCATCGCGAGGAGGTCGGGCCGGTTCGCCCTGCGCCCCAGGCCCTCACAGCGCGCGGAACGCGAGCGCGAGGCCGATCGAGACGAAGACGAGGCTCGCGAGGTTCCCGACGAGCACGATGGACGCGACCTTCTCCGGCTCCTGCCGGTACTGCTCCGCGACGAGGAAGTTCAGGACCGCGGGCGGCAGGCTCGCGAAGAGGAGGAGCTGCGCGAGCCGGATCCCCTCGAGCCCGAGGAGAGGCCCGAGCGGGAGCGCCACGGCGAGGCCGACGAGCGGCCGCACGGCGGCGCCGGCGATCCCGATCCGCCAGCTCCCGATCGGCGTCGTCGTCATCCGGACGCCGAGCGTGAAGAGCATGAGCGGCACGGCGATCGCGCCGAGCATCTCGAGCGGGAGGGCGAGGACCGGAGGGAGCGTCACCCGGGCGGCGGAGAGCGCCGCGCCGAGCACCGTCGCGATGACCATCGGGCTCCGGAGGAGGTGGCCGTAGTGGGCGTCGTGCCGGACGAGGTAGGTCCCGAGGGTGAAGTGGAGGAGGTTCGAGGTCACGAAGAGGGCAACCGAGGAAGGCAGGTGCGCCTCCCCGAAGGCGAGGAGCGCGAGGGGGAGTCCCATGTTCCCGCAGTTGTTGAACATCATCGGCGGGACGAAGGTGCGGACGTCGGCGCGGAGCGCCCTCGCCACGGGCCAGGCGAGGAGGCCCGAGCCCACGACGACCCCCACGCCGCCGAGGATGAGCCAGAGGTTCGCGCCGAGGTCGAAGTCCTTGCTCGTGAGGGCGGAGAGGACGAGCGCCGGGACGAACACGTCCATGTTCATCCGGTTCGCCGCGGCCGTGTCCGGCTTGCCCGTCCTGCCGTAGACGAAGCCCACCCCGACGACCGCGAAGACGGGGAGGATGATCTCGAGGATGCGGACGAGCACGGGCGCGGGGTCTCCGGAGGGGCCGGATGAGAGCACGGGGCCCGGCACGCCGTCGAGGAGGAGCGGGGCAGCCACTTCCGGTGAGCCCTGTCAATGGTCTCGAAAGGGTGCGCCGGCCGGACGCCGCCGCCCGGTCCGCGCCTTCCGGGTTAGAAAGGAGCGCCGGGTCCGCGCGGTCACATCGGCGATGGGCCGGAACTCGGGACCGGCGGCACATCTCCTTCGAGGCTCGAACCGGGAGGCAAGGATGCGATCCACCCTTCGATGGTTGTTCCCTGCGGCGCTCGTGCTCGTCACGGCGGGCTGCCCCACCGCCGACAAGGACGAGGCCGACGGCCAGCGGGTCGTCGTCCTCTTCACGACGGACGAGCACTCGCACCTCCTCGCGATCGCTCCCGAGGTGGACGACTGGCCGCTCCCGTCGACGGCCGGGACCGGCGCGCTCGTGGGCGGCGTCGCCCGGCGCTTCACGATCCTCGAGGCGGAGCGGGCCGCCGCGGCCGCGCGCGGCGCGGAGTCGATCACCGTCTCCTCCGGCGACTTCTCCCAGGGGACGCTCGTCTCGGCAGCGTGGCTCGCGACCTCGTCCGACCTCGTCCTCATGAGCCGGATGGGCTACGACGCCGTCTCCCTCGGCAACCACGAGTTCGACCTCGGCCCCGCCGCCCTCGCGGCGGCGATCGGGACGGCCGCGACGCGCAGCGCGCTCCCGCCCCTCGTCCTCACGAACGTGACCTTCAGCGCGGCGAGCGCGGCCGACGACGCCCTCGAGGGCATCTACGGCCCCGGGAACCTCGTCGCCCCTTCCCGCGTGATCACGACCGCCTCCGGGATCCGGATCGGCGTCGTCGGGAGCATGGGCGTCGCCGCGGGGACCGTGGCCGCCGGAGCCGCGCCGGTGACCTTCTGGAGCGGCGCGAACAACGACCAGCGCTTCCTCTCCGTCGTGGCCCAGCTCCAGCCGGCGATCACGGCGCTCCGCACGGGGGCGAACCCGGTGGACGCGGTGATCCTCCTCGGGCACGGCGGCATCGGCCCGGCGGGCGGGGAGGTCGGCGAGGACGAGGCGCTCGCGGGCTACCTCTCCGGCGTCGATCTCGTCGTGAGCGGCCACACCCACCGGAGCATGCCCGCCCCGCGGTTCGTCCACGGGCCGGGCGGCAAGCTCGTCCCCGTCGTGCAGGCGAAGGCGTACGGCCGCGAGGTCGGCAAGGTCGAGCTCGTCTTCCCCGACGACCCGGACCGCCCGGTGTGGCTCGACCCCGCCGGCAGCGCCTTCATCGCGGTGAACGACCGGGTCCTCCCCACGACGAACGCCCAGATCCTCGGCGAGCTCCAGTCGGTCATGGGCTACCTCGAGGCGGGCAACCCGGCCGTCCCGGCCTACCCGTCCTTCCTCGAGGAGACCCTCTCCACGATCCTGGGCGCGCCGGTGACGGACGACCCGGGCGTCCTCGGCGAGCTCTACTTCTACGAGCTCTGCCAGACCACGTTCGACGTCATCGGGCTCGCCCCCGGCGAGACGAACGCGATGAACCTCGACGCGGACGCGATGCTCGCCGCGGCCCTCGCGGAGGGCCAGCCCGGCCGCGTCGCGCTCCAGGCCTCGGGCCCCATCCGCGGTGACCTCCTCGCCGGCGAGACCGGGGCGATCACCTTCGGCGACCTCTACCGGGTCGTGCCGCTCGGCGCGGACCCGACGGCGAACCCGCTCACCGACCCGAACGCGCTCCCCGGCTTCCCGCTCGTCCGGGCGCTCATCCCGACGGCCGCGCTCCGCGGCGCCCTCGAGGGGACCCTCCAGTTCTCGCTCCTCGACGGGGACTTCTTCGTCGCGCCGGCCGGCATGGTCGTGCGCTACGACATGTCGCGGGCCCCCTACGACCAGACGGCGACCTGCGGCCTGCCGGCGCCCGGCCTCTGCCCGGGCTGGGTCACCTACATGGCGCTCGACGACGGGACGGTGCTCTACGACGTGAGCCTCCCGTTCCCGCACTTCGGGCGCACCGTGAACCCGGCGAGTCACGCGCTGCCGGTCGTGACGACCTGGTACGTCGCGTCGTTCGCCTCGACCTTCGGCGTGCCGCTCCTCGACATGACCGGCCAGCCGACGACGCCCACCGGCGCCATCATCCGCCGCGGCGACGGCAGCGCGGTGAAGGATCACGAGGCGCTCGGCTCCTACGTCCACGGCGTGTGCGCCGCGAACGGAGGGTTCCTGCCCTCGAGGTACGACGCGGCCACGCCCGCGGGGACCGTCCCGCGCAGGATGATCGACTGCACCGGAGGCTGCCCGTGACCGCCGGGGGCTCGCAGAAGGCCCACGAGCTGCGTTCGTCTCGAAGCGACCCTCACAAGGTGAAAGGGCTCCCCGTGAGCAAGACGATCCTGACCGTACTGTCGCTGCTCCCGTCGCTCGCCCTCGCGAGCGGCTACGCGCTCCCCAACACGAACCCGCGCGACCTCTCGCTCGCGGCCGCCGCGGTGGCGGCCCAGGGCGACTCGGGGGCGAGCTTCGCCCTGCCCGCGGCGCTCGCGCGGCAGAGCGGGCCGGCCGCCCGGCTCGGGTCGAGCGTCCTCAACCTCGCCACGGTCTGGAACGACCCGACCGGCGCCGCGGCGGACGTGGAGATGGACCGCAAGTTCGTCCCGCTCCCGTCGCTCTCCGTCTCCTACGGTGGGAAGCTCGAGGCCCTCGGCGGCCGCGGGTGGGGCGTCGGCTTCGGCCTCCAGCCCTTCGGCGGCGGAGCGGTCTTCTGGCCGGACGGGTGGGAGGGGCGCTACCGGATCCTCACCGTGGATCGTAAGGTCTTCTCCACCGTCCTCACCGGAGGGATCGAGCTCCTCCCGTCGATCCGCGTGGGCGGCGGGCTCGTCTACTACTACACGACCGAGAAGCTCTCCCAGAACCTCTGTCTCTCCTGCTTCGGGATCGCCGCCGCGCCCGACGCGAAGGGCGAGCTCGAGCTCTCGGGCGGGGCGATCTCCTTCGACCTCTCCGCCGAGATCGACCCGATCCCGGACGTGCCGCTCCGGATCGCGGTGGACTACAAGCACAAGGCGACCCAGACGCTCGAGGGCGACGTGAGGTGGACGGGGGTCCCCCCGGCGGTCTCGGCCCTCGACCCCATCCTCAGCGACCAGGACGCGGAGCAGGTCCTCACCATCCCGAACACGCTGAACGTGGGGATCGCCTACCGCGTGGCGAAGCCGCTGAACCTCATGTTCACCTGGACGCTCGACCGCTGGGTCGTCTACGACGCGGACACCTTCACCGGGAGCCAGCCCGGGGCCGAGCTGTCCGTCCCGCGGAAGTACCGGAACGGCTACACGCTCCGGGCCGGCGCCGAGTACGACCTGAACCCGGCCGTCCAGCTCCGCCTCGGGGTCCACCGCGACGTCTCTGGCCTCGACGAGAGCACCTACTCGCCGACGCTCCCCGACGCGAGCTCCTGGGCCGTCACCGCCGGCGCCGGCTACAGGTTCGGCAACGGCCTCTCCCTCGACGCGGGGATCTTCTTCGCCTTCATGGACGACGTGACCACGACGAACAACGGGTCCGAGCCCGTCCTCGGCGCCCCGCTCCCCACCGGATCCTTCCGGGGAACCTACGAGATCGCGGCGCTCATCTACGGCGTCTCCCTCGGCTGGGCGCCGGGCGCGAAGTAGCCGGGCGGGAGATCATCGAGGCACAGGAGGGCCGCCCGTCCGAGGGCGGCCCTTCCTCGTCTCGGCGGCGGCGGGTCGAGTCGCGACGCTCGCCCTTCGACAGGCTCAGGGCGAGCGGAACGTCGCTGCGGCCGCCTCGTGGCGGTCTTCGCTCGCATCGCTCCCGGTCCGTTCGTGGTGAGCCTGTCGAACCACGAACGGGCGGAATGGGAGTCGTTCGCCCTGAGCCTGCCCCGGGCCTGTCGAAGGGCGAGCGGAGGGTCGCCTACTGCGCGGTGTACCCGCCGTCGATCACGGCCGCTGCCCCGGTGACCCCGCCCGCCCGCTCGCTCGCGAGGAAGAGGGCGTAGTCCGCGACCTCCCGGACCCCGAGGAGCCGGCGGATCGGCTGCAGGGGGTAGATCACGTCCTCGAGGACCCGCTCGAGCGGCACGTTCCTCGTCTGGGCGAGGTCGGCGAGCTGGTTCCGGACGAGGGGGGTGTCCACGTAGCCGGGGCAGAGGGCGTTCACGGTGATCCCGTGGGGCGCTCCCTCGAGCGCGGCGACCTTCGTGAGGCCGAGGAGGCCGTGCTTCGCGCTGTTGTAGGCGGCCTTCCCGGCGAAGCCGACGAGCCCGTTGATCGAGGCCACGTTCACGACGCGGCCGTACCGCCGCCGCTTCATCCCGGGGAAGGCGTGCTTCAGGGCGAGGAACGGGGCGACGAGCATGATCCGGAGGAGGAGCTCGAACTTCTCGAGCGGGAAGTCCTCGATCATCGCGACGTGCTGGAGCCCGGCGTTGTTCACGAGGACGTCGAGCCGGCCGTGGTCCTTCACCGCCCCCTCGATCGCGGCGCGGAGCTCCTCCTCGCGCGTCACGTCGCAGGAGACGCCGGAGGCCGTCCCCCCGGCCGCGGCGATCTCCCCGGCGGCGCGCGCCGCGCCGGCCCCGTCCATGTCGGCGAGGACCACCTTCGCCCCCTCCCGCGCGAACGTCCCGGCGATCTCCAGGCCGATGCCGCCGGCGGCCCCGGTGACGAGGGCGACCCTCCCGTCGAGCGCGCCGCTCATGGCTTCCCTCCGAAGAAGGAACGCCTCGCGAGCGCGCGGATCTCCCCGACGATCCCGCGCCGGAAGGCGAGCACGGTCGTGACGAAGACGGCCCCGGTGATCACCGTGACCCAGGAGCCGGCCGTGGCGAGGTAGTTCTCGAGCGCCACGACGAGGAGCGCCCCGACGGAGGGGCCGATCACGGTCCCCATCCCCCCGAGGAGCGTCATGAGGACGACCTCTCCGGAGCGGTGCCAGTGGACGTCGGAGAGGGAGGCGAACTGGAGCACGACGACCTTCAGCGAGCCGGCGAGCCCGGAGAGCGCCGCGGAGAGGACGAAGGCGAGGAGCTTGTAGCGCGCGACGTCGTAGCCGAGGGAGAGCGCGCGCGGCTCGTTCTCGCGGATCGCCCGGAGGACGTGCCCGAAGGGCGAGTGGACCGCGCGGTGGACCACCCAGAAGCCGCCGAGGAAGGCGAGGAAGACGAAGTAGTACATCGTGTACGGATCGTCGAGCCCGACGAGCCCGAAGGCCTTCCCCCGCGGCACGCCCTGGAGCCCGTCCTCCCCGCCCGTCCAGGGCATCTGGACGACGAGGAAGTAGACGAGCTGGGCGAAGCCGAGGGTGATCATCGCGAAGTAGATGCCGGAGCGGCGGATCGCGAGGCTCCCGAAGAGGAAGCCGAGGACCGTCGCGACCGCGGTGCCGAGGAGGATCCCGGCCTCGGTGGGGAGGCCCCAGCCCCGGATCGCCCATCCCGTCACGTAGGCGGCCGAGCCGAGGAAGGCGGCGTGCCCGAAGGAGAGGAGCCCGGTGTAGCCGAGGAGCAGGTTGAACGCGCTCGCGAAGAGAGCGAGGACGAGCACGTTCATCGCGAAGACCGGGTAGACGAGGAAGGGCGCGGCGACGCCGAGCGCGAGCATCGCGCCGTAGCCCCAGAGGACGGGGTTCCGGGCGCGGCTCACTTCTCCCTCCCGAAGAGGCCGGCCGGCCGGACGAGGAGGACGCCCGCCATCACGAGGAAGACGACGACGTTCGAGGCCTCCGGGTAGAGGTACTTCGTGAACCCCTCCACGAGGCCGATGCCGATCCCGGTGAGGATGGAGCCGGCGATGGAGCCCATCCCCCCGATCACGACGACGGCGAAGACGACGATGATGAGGGAGCTCCCCATGAGCGGGGTCACCTGGTAGATGGGCGCCGCCATGACGCCGGCGAAGGCGGCGAGGGCGACCCCGAACCCGTAGGTGAGGGTGAACATGAGCGGGACGTTCACGCCGAACGCCTGGACGAGCCGCGGGTTCTCCGTGCCGGCCCGCAGGTAGGACCCGAGCTTCGTCTTCTCGATGACGAACCAGGTCGCGGCGCAGACCACGATCGACACGACCACGACCCAGGCCCGGTAGATCGGCAGGTACATGAACGGGAGCCGGACGCCCCCCTGCAGGGCCTCGGGGACGGGGTAGGCGTTCCCGGAGTTCCCGTAGGCGTGGTGGAAGAGCCCCTCCGCGATGAGGGTGAGGCCGAAGGTGAGGAGGAGGCCGTAGAGGTGGTCGAGGCCGTAGAGCCGGCGCAGGAGGAGCCGCTCCACCACGACGCCGACGAGCCCGACGGCCGCCGGAGCGAGGAGGAGCGCCCACCAGTACCCGACCCCGAGGTAGGTGCCGAGCATCCAGGCGGCGAAGGCGCCCATCATGTAGAGGGCCCCGTGGGCGAAGTTCACCACGTTGAGGAGCCCGAAGATGATGGCGAGCCCGAGCGAGAGCAGGGCGTAGAACGAGCCGTTGATGAGCCCGAGCAGGAGCTGGCCGAAGAGTGCCTGGATCATGGCGGCGGGGGCCCGCCCCCGGGGTGCCCGGGGGCGGGCCGGCGTCGTCTCACTTCACGAGGGGGCACTTCTGCATCTCGACCGTCGGGAACGCCTCGGCGGCCGGGATCGTCTTCGCGATCGTGTAGTAGTCCCATGGGTACTTCGACTCCTCGGGGCTCTTCACGCGGGCGAGGAACATGTCGTGCCGGTGGAGGCCGTCGGGGCCGATCCGGCCGTTCTTCGCGAAGAAGTCGTTCACGGGGGTCGCCTTCATCTTCGCGATCACCGCGTCCCCGTCGTCCGTGCCGGCGGCCTTCACGGCGGCGAGGTAGTGGGTCACGGCGGAGTAGACGCCCGCGTGGACCATCGTGGGCATCTTCTTGTTGTGCCGCTCGGAGAACCGCTTCGCGAAGGCGCGGGAGGCGTCGTCCCGGTCCCAGTAGAAGGCGGTCGTTAGGTACATCCCCTTCGTGAGGTCGAGGCCGAGGGCGTGCACCTCGGTGATGAAGACGAGGAGGCCGGCGAGGCTCTGCTTCGGCGTCACGCCGAACTCCTTCGCCTGCTTGATCGTGTTCACCGTGTCGCCGCCGGCGTTCGCCATGCCGATGATCTTGGCGCCGGAGGCCTGGGCCTGGAGGAGGTAGGAGGAGAAGTCGGTCGTGCCCGGCGAGGGGTGCCGGGCCGAGCCGAGGACCTTGCCGCCCGCGCCGAGGACGACGGCGCTCGTGTCCCCCTCGAGGGACTTCCCGAAGACGTAGTCGGCGGTGACGAAGAACCAGGTGTCGCCGCCCTGGCGGACGACCTCGCGGCCGGTGCCGTTCGCGAGCGCCCAGTTGTTGTAGGTGTAGTGGACGTTGTAGGCGGTGCACTTCTCGCCGGTGAAGGCGGTGGTCGCCGGGCCGGAGAGGAGGGTGATCCGCTTCTTCTCGGCGGCGATCGGCATCACCGCGCCGGCGGTGGAGGACGAGACGAGGTCGGCGATCACGTCGACCTTCTCCTCGTCGAACCACTTCCGGGCGGTGTTCGAGGCGATGTCCGCCTTGGACTGGTGATCGGCCGAGACGAGCTCGATCTTCTTGCCGAGGACCTTCCCGCCGAAGTCCTCGATCGCCATCTGGGCGGCGAGGACGGAGCCCGGCCCGGCGAGGTCGGAGTAGTAGCCGGTCATGTCCGTGAGGACGCCGACCTTCACGACGCCGTCGGAGACCTTGTCGGCCGCGAGGGCCCCCGTCGCGAGGAAGAGCGACGCGGCCACGGAAACCAAGCGAGCGATGCCTCTCATGCGTTTCTCCTTTCGGTCCCGGGCTACACGCCCAGGAAGCGGTGCAGCGAGCCCATCCTTCCTTCGAGGTCCTGCTTCTCGACGACGTCGACGATCCGCCCGTGCTCCACGAGGAAGTGCCGATCCGCGATGGGCGCGACGAAGCGGAAGTTCTGCTCCACGAGCACGACGGTGAACCCCTTGTCGCGCAGGGTCTGGACCACTCGCCCGAGCGCCTGGACGATGACCGGCGCGAGCCCCTCGGTGATCTCGTCGAGGAGGAGGAGCCGGGCGCCCGTCCGGAGGATCCGCGCGAGGGCGAGCATCTGCTGCTCGCCGCCGGAGAGCCGGGAGCCCTGGCTCTTCCGCCGCTCGGCGAGGTTCGGGAACATCGCGTAGATCTCCTCGAGCGTCATCCCGCCCGACCGGACCGCGGGCGGGAGCGTCAGGTTTTCCTCCGCGGAGAGGCTCGCGAAGATCCCGCGCTCCTCCGGGCAGTAGCCGACGCCGAGGTGGACGATCTGGTGGGTGGGCATCGCGATCGTCTCGCGCCCGTTCACCATCACCGAGCCGCTCCGCTTGCCCACGAGCCCGAGGATCGCCTTCAAGGTCGTCGTGCGCCCCGAGCCGTTCCGCCCGAGGAGGGTCACGAGCTCCCCCTGCCGCACGGTGAAGTCGACGCCGTGGAGGATGTGCGACTCGCCGTAGAAGGCGTGGAGCCCGGTGACCCGGAGGAACTCGGTGCCGGCGGCCGCCGCGGCGGCGCTCACGCGGCCACCCCGATGTAGGCCTCGA
Organism: Anaeromyxobacter sp.; assembly: GCA_037442705.1. Lineage (GTDB taxonomy): Bacteria > Myxococcota > Myxococcia > Myxococcales > Anaeromyxobacteraceae > Anaeromyxobacter. Next base: position 36,752 of record JBBIPT010000001.1, on the reverse strand, counting down.
GCACGGCGGGGTTCCTCGAGACCTCGTCGTAGGTCCCCTCGGCGAGGACGCTGCCGCGGGAGAGGACCGTGACCCGGTCGGCGAGGTCGGAGACGACGGAGAGGTTGTGCTCCACCATGAGGACGGTGCGCCCCTTCGCGACGTGCCGGATGAGCTCCACCACCCGCCCCACGTCCTCGTGCCCCATCCCGGCGGTCGGTTCGTCGAGGAGCATGACCTCGGGCTCGAGCGCGAGCGTCGTCGCGATCTCGAGGGCGCGCTTGCGGCCGTAGGGGAGCTCGCCCGTCACGGTCTCCCGCTGGTCGGCGAGCCCGACCGCGTCGAGGAGCTCCACCGCGCGGGCGTCGAGGACGGAGAGGCTCTTCTCGGATCGCCAGAAGTGGAACGAGGTGCCGAGCGGGCGCTGGAGCGCCACGCGGACGTTCTCGAGCGCCGTGAGCTCGGGGAAGACGGCGGAGACCTGGAAGGAGCGGACGAGGCCGCGCCGGGCGACGGCGGCGGGGCGGGCGCCGGTGATGTCCTCGCCCTTGTAGAGGATCGTCCCGCGCGTCGCCGGGAGGAACCGGGTGAGGAGGTTGAAGGTCGTCGTCTTCCCCGCGCCGTTCGGGCCGATGAGCGCGTGGATGGAGCCGCGCGCGATCCGGAGGGACACGCCGTCCACGGCGACGAAGCCCTGGAACTCCTTCACGAGGTCGCGCGTCTCGAGGATGAGGTCCGTGCTCATCCCTCCTCCATGGACGGGTCCGCGATGGCGCGACATCATCGGCGACCTCTCCCTCGTCGGCCAAGACCGCTCTCCCGTCCTACCCGGGAGGGTGAAGCTCCCGTGGACCGGCTCGGCGGCCTCCAGAGGTCCTCGGGACGGATGCGGCAAAGCATGCGTCTTGTCAGCAAAGGTTGCGCCATCCCAGACGAGGTATATGGTCGACGGATCGTAAGATACTGCCGACACAGGTGATATGTCCCATCGGTCGGGATCGGTGCACTCGGCTGGAAGTCCAGACTTCTGGACGGTAGTTCGCGGCCGAGGTGAGCGGTGGGCAGGGGCTCCGCTCGCGCGCACATGAAGCCCTTGGGCGCCAGGCAAAGGGCGCGGGGCTGTCTCCGCGACGGTCCGCCGCAGCCATTCCGGGGGTCTGGAAGCAGATTCCAGAAGTCCGGACGGCCCCGGGAGTCAGGGCCGTGAGGGGAATGGGGCCTCTCAACCGCGGGCCGACTCGATGCCGTACTGCTCGAGCTTCGCGTAGAGCGAGGACCGGCTGATCCCGAGCCGGGAGGCGGCGGTGGCCTTGTCCCCCTTCGCCTCGCGCAGCGTCCGGCGGAGGACCTCCTCCTCGGTCTGGCGGAGGAGCGACCGGAGGGTCCGGGCGCCGTCGCCGTTCGCGGCCTCCTCGGCGCTCGCGACGATGGAGCGGGGGAGGTCGCGCCGGGTGATCCTGTTGCCGGTCTTCACGTAGAGCGCCTGCTCGAGGACGTTCCGGAGCTCGCGCACGTTGCCCGGCCAGCGGTAGCTCCGGAGGGCCTCCTCGGCGTCCGGCGAGAGCCCCTCCACGGGAACGCCCGTCTCCTTCTCGAGCTGGCGGAGGAGGTTCTCCGCGACGAGCGGGATGTCGCCGCGCCGCTCCCTGAGCGCCGGGATCTCGAGCTTCACGACGTTCAGCCGGTAGTAGAGGTCCTGGCGGAAGGCGCCCTGCTCGAGGAGCGGCTCGAGGTCGCGGTTCGTGGCGGCGACGACGCGGACGTCGATCGCCTCGGGGCCCACCGCCCCCACCGGCTCGATCTCGCGCTCCTGGAGCACGCGGAGGAGCTTCACCTGCATGCTCGCGGGGAGCTCGCTCACCTCGTCGAGGAAGATCGTCCCCTTGTCGGCGAGGGCGAACCGGCCCTTCTTCCCCTGCTTCTGCGCGCCGGTGAAGGCCCCCGCCTTGTAGCCGAACAGCTCGGACTCGAACAGGGTCTCCGGGATCGCGGCGCAGTTCACCTTCACGAACGGCCCCAGGGCGCGGTGGCTCTCCACGTGGATGGAGTGGGCGAAGAGCTCCTTCCCGGTGCCGCTCTCGCCCTTGAGGAGCACGGTCGTGTCGCTCCTCGCGACCTTCCGGCCGAGCGCCACCACCCGCTCGAGGGCCTCGCTCCCGCCGACGATCGAGTCGAAGGAGTAGCGCGCCACGAGCCGCTTGCTGAGCTCGCTCTTGTAGAACTCGAGCTCCTTCTTCAGGGCGGCGAACCGCTCCGTCATCGCGAAGAGGTCGTCGACGTCCTTGAACATGATCTTGCCGACGACGGAGACCACCTTCCCGTCCTCGACGATGGGGATGCGGCTGCAGATCATCTCGTGGCCGCCGATCTTCTGGACGTGCGCGATCTCGGCGATCCCGGTCCGGGCGACGACGTGCATCCGCGTGTTCTCGACGACCTCGGTGACGTGCTTGCCGATCATGTCGGCCTGCCGCAGCCCGAGGAACCGCGCGTAGGCCTCGTTCGTCTTCACGATGTGGCCGCCGGCGTCGGTGATGATGAGCCCCTCGTAGGCGTGGCCGAGCGCCTCCTCGAGCATGAGCCGCTGCCGCTCCGACTCGCGCGCGCTCCTCGCGAGCCGTCCGAGGAGCCTGTGGACGAAGCCGCCGCTGCGGATCTTCATGGGGTCTCCGGCTCGTTCGTGCGGGGGCGGTTCTGCGCGCGGCCGTTCGCCCCGGGCCTGTCGGAGGGCGAAGGCGGAGGCTCGACGCGAGTGATCACGGCCGTCATGGCGTTGCCCTCTCGCTTCGATCCGGGTCGTTCGTGGTTCGACAGGCTCACCACGAACGGACGAAAGGGAATCCGCCCGCCCCGAGCCTGTCGAAGGGCGAACGTCGCGGCTCGCTCCGGGTGATCACGGCCATCAGCCCCGCTCGCCGCCCAGGTAGGCCGCCCGGATACGCGGGTCCTCGGCGAGGGCCCGGGAAGGCCCCTCGACGGTGATCTGGCCGCGCTCGAGGACGTAGGCGCGCTCCGAGACCCCGAGCGCGAGCCGGGCGTTCTGCTCGACGAGGAGGATCGTCGCCCCCTCCCGGTGGATCGCCTGCACGGTCTCGAAGACCTGCCGGACGAGGAGCGGGGAGAGCCCCATGGAGGGCTCGTCGAGGAGGAGGATCCGGGGACGGGCGACGAGCGCCCGGGCGAAGGCGAGCATCTGCTGCTCTCCGCCGGAGAGCGTCCCCGCGGGGAGGGCCCGGCGCTGGCCGAGCACCGGGAAGCGGGCGTACTGCTCCTCGAGGGCGGGCTGGATCTCCGCGCGCGGCCGGCGGACCTCCGCCGCGAGCCGCAGGTTCTCCTCGATCGTCATCCGGGCGAGGACCGCCCGCCCCTCCGGGACGAGCGAGATCCCCTTCGCGACCGCGCGGTGGGCGGGGAGCCCCGTGACGTCCTCGCCGCCGAGGACGACGGTGCCCGCCGCGGGGGGGACGAGCCCCGCGAGGGCGCCGAGGAGGCTCGTCTTCCCGGCGCCGTTCGGGCCGATGAGCGCGACGAAGCCGCCGTGCCCCACGGAGAGCGACACGCCGCGGACCGCCTGGACGTGGCCGTAGGCGACCTGGAGGTCCCGGACCTCGAGGAGCGGGGTCGAGGGCCGTCCGCTCACGCCGCGCTCCCGAGGTAGGCGTCCACGACCGCGGGGTCCCTCGCCACGGCGGCGGGGGGGCCCTCGGCGATCACGCGGCCGAAGTGGAGGACCGTGATCGCGTCGCAGACGTCCATCACGAGCCGCACGTTGTGCTCGATGAGGAGGACGGAGTGGCCGGCCTCCGCGACGCTCCGGATGAGCTTCGCCATGGACTCCACCTCCACGGGGTTCATCCCGGCGGTCGGCTCGTCGAGGAGGAGGAGGCGGGGCTCCGCGGCGAGGGCCCGGGCGATCTCCACCTTCCGCTGCTCGCCGTAGGAGAGGTTCCGGGCCCTCTCCTTCGTCCGGCCGCCGAGGCCGACCCGCTCGAGGAGCGCGGCGGCGCGCTCCTGGGCCCGCCGCTCCTCCTCCCGCGCCGAGGGGAGGACGAAGAGGCGGGCGGCGAGGGAGGGGCTCCGACGCAGGTGCTGGCCCACGAGGACGTTGTCCTCCGCGGAGAGGTCCGCGAAGAGCCGGATGTTCTGGAACGTCCGCGCGACGCCGAGGGCGGCGATCCGGTGGGGCGGCAGCCCGTGGATCCGCCGGCCGTCGAGCCGGACGGCGCCGCCCGTCGGGGCGACGAGGCCCGAGACGAGGTTGATGAGGGTCGTCTTCCCGGCCCCGTTCGGACCGATGAGCCCGTGGACCTCTCCCGCGCGGACGGCGAAGGTCGCGCCGTCCACCGCGCGCAGCCCGCCGAAGGCGCGCTCGAGCCGGTCCACCTCGAGGATCGCGCTCACGCGCCCCCCCTCGCGCCCTTCCGCTCGCGGAGCACGGCGGGGAGGGAGACGATCCCGTTCGGGAGGAAGAGGATCACGGCGAGGAGGACGAGCCCGTTCACGAGGAGCCGGAGCGGGCCGGGCTCGATCCCGACGAGGGGGGCGAGCTCCCGGATGATCTCGGGGAGGAGCGTGAGGAAGGCGGCGCCGACGACCGGCCCCCAGTAGAAGGCGGTGCCCCCCACGACCGCGAAGACGAGCATGTCGACGACGCGGACGAAGGTGAAGCCGTTCGGGGCGACCATGAAGGTGAAGTGGGCCTCGAGCGCCCCCGCGAGCCCGGCGATGGCCGCGCCGAAGACGAGCATCGCGAGCTTGTAGGCGGCGGTCGGGATGCCCATCGTCCGCGCCGCCGGCTCGTCCTCCCGGATCGCCTCGAGGGCGAAGCCCCACTTCGAGCCGCGGAGCCGCGCGAAGACGAAGAGGACGGCGGCCACCGCGAGGTAGATCATCCAGACCGAGGTCTTCTGCGGGATCGCGACGATCCCCTGCGCGCGGTCCACGTAGTCCCAGTTCACGAGGCCGAGCCGCACGACCTCGCCGAAGGCGATCGTGGCGATGGCGAGGAAGACCCCCTTGAGCCGGAGCACCGGGAGGCCGAGGGGCACGGCCACGAGGGCGGGGAGGACCACCGCCGCGAGGAGGACGGCGGGGAACGGCGCGCCGGCTCCCTTCGTGAGGAGGGTCGCGGCGTAGGCGCCGATCGCCATGAAGCCGGCGTTCGAGAGGGCGAGCTGGCCGCAGGACAGGGTCGCGTAGACGGAGAGCGCGAGGAGGGTGTTGATGCCGATGTACGCCAGCGTGGACTGGTAGGTGGCGTAGAGGTCGCTGAGCGTCTCGAGCACGGCGGCCCCTCCCTCACGCCTCTCGCAGGGAGGCCGCGCCCATGAGGCCGCGCGGCCGGAGGACGAGGATGAGGAAGAGCCCCGCGAAGGAGATGGCGTCCCGCCAGGACGCGCCGAGGTGGGCGACCACGAAGACCTCGGTGAGGCCGAGGGCGAAGCCGGCGATCACCGCCCCCGGCATCGAGCCCATCCCCCCGAGGATGATCACGGCGAGCCCCTTCAGCTCCACGCTCCGGCCCATGTCCGGGGCGATCGCGTTGTAGGCGAGCCCGAAGAGGACGCCGGCCGCGCCGCCGAGGGCGGAGGAGATGAAGAAGGAGGCGCCGATGGCCCGGTCCACGTTCACCCCGAGGATGCGCGCGGCCCGGGGGCTCTCCGCCACCGCCCGGACCTCGCGGCCGAGCCGGGTCCACTGGACGAGCCAGGTGAGGGCGAGGAAGAGGAGGATCGCGACCGCCACGGTCGTGAGCTGGAGGCGGGAGACCTCGACGCCGAGGATCGGGATGGGCTTCCCCTGCGCGAGGGTCCCGAAGGGGAAGCGGGTCACGTTCGGCCCCCAGACGAGGAGGGCGGTCGCCTCGAAGACGGTCGCCATCGCGAGGGAGCTGATGAGGCCGGAGAAGTTGGAGTTCGCCCTCCCCCGGAGCGGGCGGAAGGCGACCCGCTCGAGGAGGAGGCCGAGGAGCCCCGCGACGAGGACCGCGAGCGGCATCGCCACGAGGATGGGGAGCCCGGCGTTCCCGACGAAGGCGAGGGCGACGAACGCCGCGAGCATGAAGACCGCGGCGTGGGCGAGGTTCAGGATGTCGAGGACGCCGAAGACGAGCGTGTAGCCGAGGGCGAAGAGAGCGTAGATGCTCCCGAGGAAGAGCCCGTTCACGATCTGCTGGCCCAACGCTCGCCTCCGGTGCCACGGGTGGGACTGCCGAGCGGGTGGGCGCCACGCGCGATCGCCCGCCCCCTCTCCCGTTCGTGCCGAGCCTGTCGAGGCACGAATCCGGGACTCTCTCCTGGCTCCGCCCGCCCTTCGACAGGCTCAGGGCGAGCGGAGCGTCGGTTTCGCCACGGGACCTCTCCGGCCTGCGACCGGCGTTCCCGCGGTCAGGGGACGATCTGGAACTTCCCGTCCTTCACCACCTGGACGGTCGGCTCGTGGTTCCCGTCGCGGGTCTCGAGGAAGGAGAACTTGCCGAGCGGGGTGGCGAGGTCCTTCACCTCGAGGAACCCGGCCTTGATGTCGTTCCGGCCGCCCTTGTTCCCGGAGCGCTTGATCGCCTCGGCGATCACGAGGACGCCCGTGTAGGACTGGGCGCAGAACTGGTCGGGGTCGATCCCGCGCGCCTTCATCGAGGCGAGGAAGGCCTGGTTCGCCGCGTCCTGGCTCACCTTGTTCCAGGCGGTCCCGACGTAGGTGCCCTCCGCGGCGGGCCCGGCGTTCTTGATGTAGGCCGGGCTGTTGAAGCCGTTCCCGCCCATGATCGGCACGTCCCAGCCGAGCTGCCGGGCCTGGGCCACGATGCCCGCCGCGTTCTCGGCGAGGGCGGAGACCATGAGGATCTCGGGGTTCAGGCCGCGGAGGGCCGTGAGCTGGGCGTTGTAGTCGCGGTCCGGCTTCGCGAAGGTCTGCTCGCCGGCGACGGCGATCCCCTGGGCCGCGAGGGCCGCCTTCATCACGCTGTAGCCGGCCTGGGTGAAGGCGTCGTCGTTCCCGTAGAGGAGGGCGGCCCTCTTGAAGCCGAGCTTCCCCTGGAGCCGCTTCAGCGCGCCGGGGATGACCTGGGCCTCGGTGAGGGAGACGCGCCAGATGTAGTCGCCGATGTCGGTGATCCCCTTCGGGGCGGTGTTGGAGATCGCGACGACGGGGACGCCCGCGCCCTGGGCGAGGGGGTCCGCGGCGGTGGCGGTGTTGGAGAGGGTCGGGCCGAGGATGGCGGAGACCTTGTCCTTGTTGATGAACCGCTGGAAGACGGCGATCCCCTGCTCCTTCGTGGAGGCGTCGTCCTCGATCACCGCCACGAGGGTGATGCCCTTCAGCATCCCGCTCCTGTTCACGTCGGCGATCGCCGCCTCGATCCCCGCCTTCTGGGTGGCGCCGTAGACGGCGGCCGGGCCGGTCATCGAGAGGGCGGCGCCGATCTTCACCGTCTCCGCCGCCCGGGCGGCGGGGAGGACGGCGAGGGAGAGCGCTGCGACGACAAGTGAATTCCGCACCGTGAAGCGCATGGGGTCTCCTCCGTGTCTCGGGGTGGCTGCTTCTTACGTCCGCGGGGGGCGGCTGGCAAGTGGGAGGCGGGGGCGGGTCCCCCGGGAGGCGCCTCGCCGCGGCGCGTCGGAGGGGCCGGGAGAAGCGAGAAGCCCCGCCCCCGCCGAGGCGGGAGCGGGGCTCTCGGGATGCGCTTCGCTCCGCGACTAGAACGTGTACATCGCGGAGAGGACCACCTGCTGGCCGGTGAGGTCCTTCTCGTCCACCGCCGTCGTCGGGGCAGCGGAAGCGTAGGTCGCCGTCTTCGTCGTCGTCCGGAAGTACTCCGCGGCGAACGAGTAGTTGCCCGAGGCGTAGCGGACCATGCCGGTGACGACCTGGTTCTGCTTGCGGCGAACGGGGGCCGTGATCTTCGTGTTGATGTCGTCCTCGTCCGGCTTGTCCATGCCGAAGCCGGCCCAGACCGAGAGCTCCTTCGAGGCGAAGAAGCCGAGCTGCGCCCAGCCGGCCACGCTGGAGATGTCGCCGAACTGGAGGACCTGGCCGAGGAGCTGGCCGATCGCCTTACCCTGGTAGGCGTTGAAGGAGAAGGTCACCGGGGCGAGCGTGAACTTGCCGCCGACCTGGATCGCCGTGCCGGTGAGCTTGGCATCCGCGCCGGGGGCCGCCTGGGCGTTCCAGCCGGAGAGGTCCTTCTCGTCGTAGTGGCCGACGAGGTAGGCCGTGTAGGAGGCGTTCCCGGCCTTGCCGTCGAGCTTCACGCGGGCCTCGATCTGCGGGATGCCGGCGGCCTCACCCAGGGAGACGCCCGTTCCGTCATTCCAGCTGCCGCGCTGCACGGCGCCGGCGAGCTCGAGCTTCATGTCGCCCACGGGGATCACGTGGAAGACCATGATGCCGGGAGTCCGCCAGCCGATCGTCCCGGCCGCGTAGGACCAGGGGAAGGCGATGTGCGAGACCGAGGCCGGGATCTGGGGGACGACGAGCTGGTTCATCTGGCCGATCTGGATCGTCGTGCCGCCCTTCTTCAGCTCGGCGAAGGCGACCCGGATGCGGGGGGCGAGCGACTCGTCGCCGAAGGCGCCGGCGGTGAACCCGCCGAAGAGGTCGAACTCGAGGACGCCCCTCGGCTGCCACTCGCCGAAGGCCTTCGGGCCGGCCATGGAGAGGTTCATGCGGGACTGGCGGATGTCGCCGCCGAAGTGGGCCTTGTCCACCGACGGCTCGACGAGGACGCCACCGGCCGTGACGGACGCGGGAGCGGTGAACAGCGACATCTGGCCGTAGCCCGGGCCGAACTGGGTGTCGGCGACGAACATCGAGGTGGTGACGAAGCCGTGGAACTCGAACTTCCAGGGGTTCGCTTCCTGCGCGCGGGCGGTGTTCGCCACGAGCGCGATCGCGAGGGTGGAGCCGATGAAGAGGGTGCGCAGGTTTTTCACGTCAGGGTTCCTCCAACGCCGTGTTGAGGGCCGCCGTCCTCGCGGGAGAACGCCGCCCGTTGTCTCCGTGCTGCGTCCTGATTCTCCTGGGATGCGGCCCTTTCGCTTCGTTTTCGGTGCACGCCGTGACCGGCGAGTGGGCACTATACCCACCGGCGCGCCGCTTTGGGAATTGGCGGACGGAATTCTTTGCGCGCACGTGGTGCACGCGGTGCATCGCAGGTGGTAGAAGCCCGTGGATCCGCCCACCTGCCGCGGCGCGTCGCGATCCAGATCAATTGACACGGCGTCTCGATCCGCCCCCGGATTCCCGCACCCCGCGTGAGGGCTGCGATCAGGGAGCGGACGGGCGCCGGTGGTCGAGCACGCGGCGCGCCTTGCCCGCCGACCGCTCCAGCGTGTTCGGCGCGACGAGCTCCACCGTCATCCGCACGCCGGTGACCGCGTGGATCTCCCGGTCGATCCGGTCCCGGAGCTCCACCATCTGCCGCATCTCGTCGGAGAAGTCGCCGGGGCGGACCTCCACCTTCACCACCGCCTCGTCGAGCGCGCCGGGGCGCGAGACCTCGACGAGGTAGTGCGGCGCGGTCCCCTCCACGCGCAGCAGCGCCTCCTCGACCTGCGAGGGGAAGACGTTCACCCCGCGGATGATGAGCATGTCGTCGGAGCGGCCGACGACGCGCCCCATCCGCACACCCGTCCGCCCGCACGGGCAGGGGCGGCGGTCGAGGGCGGCGAGGTCGCGCGTCCGGTAGCGGAGCACCGGGAGCGCCTCCTTCGTGAGCGTCGTGAAGACGAGCTCGCCCGTCTCGCCTTCGGGGACGGGCCCGAGGGTCTCGGGGTCGAGGCACTCCACGAGGAAGTGATCCTCCGAGACGTGCATCCCCTCCCGCGCGCCGCACTCCCCCGAGACGCCCGGGCCGATCACCTCGGAGAGGCCGTAGTTGTTGAAGGCGAGGATCCCGAGGGAGCGCTCGATCTCGCCGCGCATCTCCTCGGTCCAGGGCTCTCCGCCGAAGTGGCCGAAGCGGAGCGGGAGCGCGCCGGGACCGAACCCCTCCGCCCGGGCGACCTCGGCGATGTGGAGCGCGTAGGAAGGAGTGCAGACGAGCACCTCCGCGCCGAGGTCGCGGATGAGGAGGACCTGCCGCGGGGTGTTCCCGCCCGCCGCCGGGACGACGCCCGCCCCCACCCGCTCGATCCCCTGGTGGAGCCCGAAGCCCCCGGTGAAGAGCCCGTAGCCGAAGGCGACGTGGACCAGGTGCTCGGGCCGCAGGCCCCCGGCGACGAGGAAGCGGGCGACGAGCCCGGCCCAGGTGTCGAGGTCCTTCCGGGTGTAGGCGACGAACGTGGGCTTCCCGGTCGTGCCGGACGAGCCGTGCACGCGCGCCACCGCGGAGCGGGGGACGGCGAGCATGCCGAGCGGGTAGTTCCGCCGGAGGTCGTCCTTCACCGTGAAGGGGAGCCGCCGGACGTCGGCGGCGGAGCCGATCGCGCCCGCGTCGACGCCCTTCGCGGCGAGCGCCTCCCGGTAGAAGGGGACGGCGCCGGCGCGCCGGACCGTCTCGGCGAGCCGGCGGGCCTGGAGGGCGGCGAGGTCGTCGCGGGAGAGGGTCTCCGCCGGATCCCAGATCCGGTTCTCCACGGCGAGGCCCGCGCTCACGCCCCGGCCCGGGCGAAGAGCTCCGCGGAGGACACGAGCTTCACCCCGGCCGCGGAGAGGGCCGCCGCGGCGCGGTCCGGGTCCTCCAGCCGGAAGACGAGGGTCGCGTGCTTCCCCCGCTCCCGCGCGGCGGCGAAGGCGTACATGTACTCGATCCCGAGCCCGGCCTTCTCGAAGGCCTCGAGCACGCCGGCGAGGCCGCCCGGCCGGTCCGGCACGTCCACCGCGAGGACGTCGGTCACGTTCACGACGACGCCCGCCTCCTCGAGGACCCTCTTCGCGCGCTCCCAGTCCTTCACGACGAGCCGCAGGATCCCGAACTGCTGGGTGTCCGCGAGCGACATCGTGAGGATGTCGATCCCCGCGTCGCCGAGCACCTTGCACGGCACCCGGAGCTGCCCGGGCCGGTTCTCGAGGAAGAGCGAGAGCTGACGGATCTTCATGGGCCGATCCTCCCGTGTCCTAGATGTTCCGATCGTCCTTCACCCGCTTCGCCTTCCCCTCGCTCCGCGCGATCGTGCGCGGGGCGACGAGGTGGACCTTCACGCGGATGCCGAGGACGTGCTCGATCGCGTCCTCGAGCCGGTTCTGGAGCGACTCGAGGGCGCCGATCCTGTCGGAGAAGACCTCGGGCGTGACCTCGACCTGCACCTCCATCTCGTCGAGCCCCTTCTGCCGGGTGAGGACGATCTGGTAGTGCGGGAGGGTCCCCTCCACCCTGAGGAGCGCCGCCTCCACCTGCGAGGGGAAGACGTTCACGCCCCGGATGATGAACATGTCGTCCGAGCGCCGGCCGATCCGCCGGATCCGCCGGATCGTCCGCCCGCAGGCGCAGGGCTCGGGGTGGATCGAGGTGATGTCCCGCGTCCGGTACCGGATCATGGGCATCGCCTGCTTCGAGAGGGTGGTGAGGACGAGCTCCCCCTCCCTGCCGTCCGGGAGGACCTCGCCCGAGGCCGGGTCGATGACTTCCGGAAAAAAGTGGTCCTCGAAGAGGTGGAGGCCGTCCTTCCGGAAGCACTCGATCCCGACGCCCGGGCCGATGATCTCCGAGAGGCCGTAGATGTCGTGGGCCTGGATGCCGGTCTCCGCCTCGATGTGGGCCCGCATCGACTCCGACCAGGGCTCGGCGCCGAAGACCCCCACCTTGAGCCGCCCGAAGCCGATCTTCGCCTCCTTGGCCCGCTCGATGAGGTGGACCATGTACGAGGGGGTGCAGCAGATCGCCGTGACGTGGAAGTCCTGCAGGACCATGAGCTGCCGCTCGGTGTTCCCGCCGGAGATCGGGATCACCGTCGCGCCGAGCGCCTCGGCGCCGTAGTGGGCCCCGAGGCCGCCGGTGAAGAGGCCGTAGCCGTAGGCGTTCTGGATCACGTCGCCCTTGTGCAGGCCGCAGGCGGCAAAGGTCCGGACCATCACGCTCGTCCAGACCTGGAGGTCGGCCTCGGTGTAGGCGACGACGATGGGCTTCCCGGTCGTCCCCGACGAGGCGTGGAGCCGGACGATCTCGTCCATCGGCGAGGCGAAGAGGCCGAAGGGGTAGGTGTCCCGGAGGTCGGCCTTCACGGTGAAGGGGAGCTTCGCGAGGTCCGCGAGCGCCTTCACGCCGTCGGGGCGGAGCTTCCGCTCCTCCATCCGCTGCCGGAAGAGGGGGACGCGCTCGTAGGCGCGGGCCACCACCGACTGGAGCCGCCCGAGCTGGAGCCGCTCGAGCTCCCGGCGCGGCAGGAAGTCGGGCGCGCTCGCCGGGTGGAAGCCGCCGGGCGCGTCGTTCCACTGCGTCTTCATCGCGTCGCCTCCCGCGTTCGCCGTTCGTGGTTCCCGCGATCCCGTCGAAGGGTCACCCCTGCCCGTCTCGCATGGAGCCGTTCGCCCTGAGCCTGTCGAAGGGCCAGCGCGGCCCGTCCCGCATGGAGCCGTTCGCCCTGAGCCTGTCGAAGGGCGAACGGGGCCGCGAGCTCGTGGTTCGACAGGCTCACCACGACCGGGGGGATGGCATCGAGGGGAAGTGGGACAGGATCGGCATCGTGCTCTCGTCTTCCACGGTCGAGTGGCACTCGATCACCGTCCTCCCCCCGCCGCCTTCGCCCTTCCGATCTCGACTTCCTCCACGCAGGCGGCGCACTCGTCCGCGGCGGCCTTCTCCCAGGCCCGGATGTCGGCCGCGGCGAGGATGCAGGGCCGGCGCGCCACGATCATCGAGAGCTCCTTGCGCGAGAGCCGGTCCACGAGGAGCTTCTCCCAGCCGCCCGGATCGGCGATCGGGTCGATCACGTCCACGTTCTTCACGCCCACCGACCGGGCGAGCCCCTCGATCGACACCTTGCCCGTCGGCTCGTGGTCGAGCGTGCGGCCGGTCCCGGGGTGCTCCTGCCGGCCGGTCATCGCCGTGGTCCCGTTGTCGAGGACGACGAGGACGTGGCCGGTCGGGGGCGGGTTGTAGACCATCTCGAGGAGGCCGTTCACCCCGGTGTGAAGGAGCCGTCGTTCCATCGCACTTCCGCTCTCCCCCCGCGACCCGTGGGCCGGGACGTGCGGAGCGCCCGGTTCCGGGCTACAAGCCCGACCGTTGCGTCCCTCCACCGCGAGGCCAGAAGGACGGGCATGATAGCCCGAGGCCCCTGATGAAGCCCATCCCCTCACTGTCCGCCCTGCTCGAGGAGGCACGCGCCGTGGGGCCGGTGCCGATCGTCGTGGCCGCCGCCGAGAACGAGACGGCCCTCACCGCGGTCGCCCACGCCCGGCGCAAGCGGATCGCCGATCCGATCCTCGTCGGCGGGGAGGCGGGGATCCGGGCCCGGCTCGCCTCCCTCGGGGAGGAGCCCGAGCGGTACCGGATCGTCGACGTCCCCACCGACGCGGAGGCCGCGCGGAAGGCCGTCGAGCTCGTCCGGGGCGGCGAGGCCGCGGTCCTCCTCAAGGGGCGGATGAAGACGGGCGACCTCCTCCACGCCGTCCTCGACCGGGCGGCGGGGCTCCGGGCGGGGCGGCTCCTCTCCGACGTCCTCGTCGCCGAGCACCCGCTCTCCGAGACCCCACGCCTCGTCGGGGTCACCGACGGCGGCGTGAACGTCGCGCCGACCCGGGCCCAGAAGAAGGAGATCCTGGAGAACGCGGTCGCCCTCTTCCGGCGGCTCGGCTACGCCTCTCCGAAGGTCGCCTGCCTCTGCGCCGTGGAGACGGTCTCGGAGGCGATGCCCCACACGAAGGACGCCCAGGCGCTCGCCGAGATGAACATCGCCGGGGAGATCGCGGGCTGCACGGTCTCGGGCCCCCTCGCCCTCGACAACGCCCTCTACGAGTACGCCGCGCGGGCGAAGGGGATCGACCACCCCGTGGCGGGCCGGGCCGACGTGCTCCTCGTCCCGACGATCGAGACCGGGAACGCGCTCGGGAAGGCCTTCACCTACCTCGCGAAGGCGCCGGTCGCCCACGTGATCGTGGGCGCGAAGGCGCCGGTCCTCATCCCCTCCCGCGTGGAGCGGGCGGAGGACAAGCTCTGCTCGATCGCGCTCGGCGTCCTCGCGGCGAGCCGGCCTCCGGCGGAGCGGGGGACGGGTTAGGGTCGGTGTGCCGCCCGCCCTTCGACAGGCTCAGGGCGAGCGGCTTCCCATGGAACGCTCCCACCGGGGATGGGCGACGAGCGGCGTCCCAGTCACTCGCACGAGGGAGACCGCGGTGAGCGGCAGCCCCAGTCCGTTCGCCCCGAGCCTGTCGAGGGGCGAACAGGAGGTCCCGTGGAGCCACTCGTCCTCGCCGTGAACCCGGGCGCCGGCTCGACGAAGCTCGCCCTCTACCGGGGCGCCGCGCCCGTCCGTGAGGAGAAGCTCGTCCACGACGAGCTCATGGAGCGCCCGAGGGGCCGGATCTGGGACGAGCTCCCGGTCCGGCTCGCGGCGGTCCGGGCCTTCCTCGCCTCGGCCGGCGTCGCGCCGGGCGGCCTCGCCGCCGTCGCCGGGCGGGGCGGCCTCCTCCCGCCCCTCGCCGCGGGGGCCTGGCTCGTGGACGACGCGATGCTCCGGGACCTCGAGCGGGCGGAGCGGGGCGAGCACGCCTCGAACCTCGGCGCGCCGCTCGCCGGGGAGCTCGCCCGGGAGCACGGCTGCCCGGCGCTCGTCGTGGACCCGGTCTCCGTGGACGAGCTCGATCCCGTGGCGAGGATCACGGGGCTCGCCGGGGTGGAGCGCCGGAGCTTCTCCCACGCGCTCAACATGCGGGCGGTCGCCCGCCGGTTCGCGAAGGAGCGGGGGGCCCCGCTCGATCGGCTCCGGCTCGTCGCCGTCCACATGGGCACGGGCGTCTCCCTCGCCGCCTTCCGCGACGGGCGCATGGCCGACGTCGTGAACCCGCAGGACGAGGGGCCGTTCTCCGGCGACCGGGCGGGCGGGGTGCCCGCGACCGCCCTCCTCGACCTCTGCTTCGCCCCCGGGGCCGACCCGAAGGCGCTCCGCCGCCGGCTCTTCGGCGACGGCGGCCTCTTCGCGCTCCTCGGGACGCGCGACGCGCGCGAGGCGCTCCGCCGGGCGGCGGAGGGGGACGGGCGGGCGCGGCTCGCCGTGGAGGCGATGGCCTACCAGATCGCGAAGGCGGCCGGCTCCCTCGCCGCCGCGCTCGGGGGGAAGCCCGACGCGATCCTCCTCACCGGCGGGATGGCCCACCTCCGGGAGATCGTGGAGGCCGTCCGGCGCCGGATCGAGTGGATGGCGCCGGTCGAGGTCCTCCCGGGCGAGGACGAGCTCCTGGCCCTCGCGGAGGGAGCGCTGCACGTCCTCCGCGGCGAGGAGGCGGCGATGGACTACGGGCGGCGCCCGCTCCGGTAGATCCAGGCCGTTCGCCCTTTGCGTGGATCCAGACCGTTCGTGGTTCCCCCGAGCCTGTCGAGGGGTCACGCCGAACGGACGGACGGCGAGAGATCCGGCCGCCCCTCGACAGGCTCAGGGCGACCGGATCCTTTCCAGTCCGTTCGTGGTGAGCCTGTCGAACCACGAACGGTCCGGAACGGCGCAGGCGCCGACGACCATCAGTAGTACGCGAGGACCACCGCGGAGAGGACGTCCTCGGAGGGCGTCCTCCGCGCCTCGAGCGCGAGGGAGAGGTCCTTCGCGAGGTGGACCCGGAGGGTCGCGCGCAGGTCGAAGGTGCGGTCCGGCTCCGAGAAGGGCATCCACCGGAACCGGGCGTCGCCGAGGAGCGTGGCGAGCGTCCCGAGCCGGAGCCGCAGGATCCCGCCGGGCCCCACCCCGGCGCGGACGGGGCGCCCGTCCTGGCCCGCGAGGCGGGGCGACCACTCCACAGCGGCGTCGGCGCCGGCGTAGAGGTCCGCGAGGCCGAGGAGGTCCGCGGCGCCGAAGCCCGCGCCGAGCTCCCCCTGCGCGGCGAGGCAGGCGTCGCAGCCCGCGTCCCGGACCGTCGCCGCGCCGAACTTCACGCGCCAGGACGGGCGGAGGTCGAAGCGGGAGAGGCCGTTCAGGGAGACGACCCGGACCGCCCAGAGCTCCTCCACCTCGGCGCGCCCCTCCCGCGGCGCGAGCCGGAGCCGCGCCGGGACGAACTCGATCTGCGCGAGGGGCGGGTAGCCGGGGAGCGGATCGCCGAGGTCGTGGAGCGCGAGCCGGAGGTCGAGGAGGAGGAGGGCGCCGTCCCGCGTGGAGGCGCCGCCGCCGAGGCCGAGCCGGGAGGAGCCGTGGCCGATCTCCGGGGTCCGGTCGCGCGGCGGCGCGATCGCGAGCGGCGGGGAGACGACGCGGAGCGCGCTCCTCCGCTCGAGGAGCGTCTGCCTCGCGCGCGCGGCGGCCGGGGCCTTCCCCTCCGCGAGCTCCCGCCCGGACCGGAAGTCGAGGTGGTCGAGGGCGGCGTCGAGCACCGCGGCGCGCCCGGCGACCGGGAGCCCCTCGAGGGGAGCGGCCGGGTCGCCCGCGAGGACCTCCACCGCGCGGAGGGCGGGGCCCGGGAGCGCGGCCGCGCGGGCGAGGAACTGGGTCCGGATGGACGGACGGTAGTGGACGCCGCGGACGAGCCCCTCGTTCTCGAAGAGGGCCTTCACCGTGTCCGACGGGAGGACGACGGCGCGCCCCACGTGGCGGAGGAGGGAGAGCCGTGGCGCCGCCGCCTCGAGCGCGCCGAGGACGTGGTAGCTGCAGTTCTCGTCGAGGTACCAGTAGGCGAAGTGGGTCCCGCCGAGCTCCCAGAGGTGGCCGGCGAGCATCGCGATCTCGCCCGGCGAGAGGTCGAGGTCGTACTCCCAGATGTCGCGGGACTCCGCGTCCGCGTACTGCCGCACCTTGTAGTAGTAGGCGTAGTGGTTGAAGTGGCCCTGGAAGAGGCCGAAGAGCCCCTGGAAGGCGTAGAGGACCGCGTTCGAGGTCGTGACCGTGGCGGAGTAGTCCACGCCGTAGTCGAGGAGCTCCGCGTCCTTCCCGGCCCGCGCGCCGTCCTCCTTGTTGAGCCGCAGGAAGGTGTGGCCGAAGGCGGAGGCGGGGTTGTTGAGGTAGTAGGACGAGAAGACGAAGGTCGCCGAGCGGGGCCGGACCCGCTCGAGGAAGTCCTCGAGCCTCGGGCAGCGCCGGGGCGGAAGCCGCGCGAGGTCCGCGCCGAGCTTCCCCGCGAGGAAGGCGAAGCGGGCGGGGAAGCGGCACATCGCGTCCGAGAGCTCGTCCGCGACGGGCCGGTCGTCGAAGAAGGCGCGGAGCGTCGCCTCGAGCTCGGCCCCGGGGTCGGTCTTCCCGAGGAGCGCGCGGAAGAAGGCGCTCCCGTCCACCTCGCTCTTCCAGCCGCCGCCGGGGGTCCGCCGCCAGTGGCCGAGCCGGAGCCAGGCGGGATCCTCGGCGAGCCGGAGCGTCCGCGCCCGGAGGAGGAGCTCCTCGAGGTGGGCGGGGTCGGGGCGGGGCGGCTCCGCCGGCCCCGGCGCGGCGCGGGCGGGCCCGGCCGCGGCGGCCAGAGACACGAGGAGCGCGACGAGCGGGGTGCCCATCGCGCTCCCGTGTACCACCGAAGCGAGCCGGCGGTCGAAGCCTAGCTCTTCGCGCAGCCGAGCGCCGGATCGGCGTGGAGCGTGTCGAGGATCGCCTTCGTCACCTCGTCGGAGGAGGCGTTCTCGGAGGGGAAGATCGCCGTGAAGCTCCTCTGGAGCGCGGCGCCGACGGCGCGGGAGTCCGCGCAGGCGTTGATCACCGTGAGCGCGCCGATCGCCTCGCCCTCGCCGCGGGAGACGTCCTTCGCGAGCGCCTCGCGGTTCGCCTCGACGAAGTTCTTCGTCCCCATCGCCATGAGGCCGGGGCCGCAGTTCGAGGTGCCGGTGGTGATGCCGAAGGTCTGGCTGCCGAAGGTGCCGTTCGTCGTCGCGGCGAAGATCTGGACCGCGCCCGGCTGGTTGCCGAAGACGAGCGAGCCGAGGCCGCAGCCGGCGGTGCCGTAGGCGCCCCCGCCCTTGAGACCCTGGGCGAAGGAGGGGCCGGCGGCGAGCAGAGCGGCGAGTGCGAGAGCGATGCGCATCGGATTTCTCCTTGAGGTGACTGCGCCCTGGGAGGACCCCCCCCCCGGGGAGAGAGTGGTTGCCGGCGAGGATAGCGGTCCGCACGCGCGCCCGCGCCGGAAAAAGCCGCGCCCCGGACGGGGGTCGATGGGGCGAGGGGGGCTGGGCCCTCGCCCTGCGCGGGCGCGGCCTGCGCAGGATTTCGGTTGCGGCGCCTTGGCGCGGTGCGCAATACTCAGCGCCCCGGATTGACTCGGGAATCAGGTGAGCCCATGCCCCTCAAGATCCTCGTCACCGCGAAGCGCGTCGAAGACCCCGAATCGAAGATCAAGGTGAAGCCCGACGGCTCGGGCATCGTCACCGACGGGGTGAACTACAAGATGAACCCCTTCGACGAGATCGCCGTCGAGGAGGCGCTCCGGCTCCGCGAGCGCCACGGCGGCGAGGTCGTCGTCGCCTCGATCGGCGGCGACAGGTCCACGACCGAGATCCGGGCCGCCCTCGCGATGGGCGCGGACCGCGGGATCCTCGTGAAGCACGAGGGGGCGCTCGACCCGGTCGTCGTCTCGGCGCTCCTCGCGAAGGTCTTCGAGCAGGAGAAGCCGGACCTCGTCGTCCTCGGCAAGCAGTCGATCGACGACGACCAGAACCAGGCCGGCCAGTATCTCGCCGAGAAGCTCGGCCTCGCCCAGGCCACCTTCGCCTCGAAGACGGAGAGCCTCGAGAGCGAGTCGGAGCAGAAGAAGGACCCCGGGCTCGTCCTCGGCGGCGACGGGAAGAGCCTGAAGGTGGTCCGCGAGGTGGACGGCGGCGTCGAGACCCTCGAGGTGGCGCTCCCCGCCGTCGTGACGACCGACCTGCGGCTCAACAAGCCGCGCTTCGCCTCCCTCCCCGGGATCATGAAGGCGAAGAAGAAGGAGGTGAAGGAGCTCGCCGCGGCGTCCCTCGGCGTCGACCTCGCCCCGAAGGTCGTGGTGAAGAAGCTCCAGGAGCCGCCCGCCCGCAAGGGCGGCGTGAAGGTCGCGGACGTCGAGGAGCTCTGGAAGAAGCTTCACGAGGAGGCGAAGGTCCTCTAGGGCCCCCGCCGGAACGGAGAACGCCATGTCCCACGTCCTCATCGTCGCGGAGCACTTCAAGGGAGCGGTCCGGAAGGCGACCCTCCACGCCATCGGCGCCGGCCGCGAGCTCGCGAAGCGCACGGGCGGCAAGCTCCACCTCGCCGTCCTCGGCAAGGGCGTCGGCCCCATCGCCGAGGAGCTCTCGGCCTGGGGGGCGGACGTCCACGTCGCGGACGCCCCCGCCCTCGAGTTCCCGCTCGCCGAGGCGCACGCCCCCGTCCTCGCGGAGATCGCGAAGAAGGCCGGGGCCGCCTTCGTCGGCGCCGCCGCCACCGCCATCGGGAAGGACGTGCTCCCCCGCGCCGCCGCCCGGATGGGGGCGGGGATGTCCACCGAGACCCTCGGGTTCGGGGGCGAGGGGGCGAACGTCACCTTCCGCCGGCCGATGTGGGCCGGGAACGTCCTCGCCGAGGTGGAGATCGCGACCCCGGTGAAGTTCTTCACCGTCCGCGCGACGGAGTTCGCCGCCGCGGCGAAGGAGGGGAAGGGGAACGTCGTCCCGTTCGAGGCCAAGGTCGACGCCGCGGCGCTCAGGACGAAGCACGTCTCCTTCGAGGAGGTGAAGAGCGAGCGGCCCGAGCTCACCGAGGCGCGGTTCGTCGTGGCGGGCGGCCGCGGGACGAAGGGCGACTTCAAGCCCGTCGAGGCGCTCGCGGACGAGCTCGGCGCCGCGGTCGGCGCGACCCGCGCCGCGGTGGACGCCGGCTGGGTGCCGAACGACCTCCAGGTGGGCCAGACCGGCAAGGTCGTCGCCCCCGAGCTCTACGTCGCCGCCGGCATCTCCGGCGCGATCCAGCACCTCGCCGGGATGAAGGGCTCGAAGGTCATCGTCGCGGTGAACAAGGACCCGGAGGCGCCGATCTTCCAGATCGCCGACTACGGCCTCGTCGGCGACCTCCTCAAGGTGCTGCCGGAGCTCGGCGCGAAGGTGAAGGCCGGGAAGTAGCCCGGCACCGCCCGGCACGAACGGGAACGGCGCGACCGCTCGCGAATCGCGGGCCGTCGTGCAGACGAAGGACCGATGACCGAGGCCGACCTCGCGGGGATGGGGATCCACCGGATCCCCCTGCCGATCCCCTTCCCCCAGGCAGGGGGGCCCGTGAACGTCTACCTCCTCGAGGAGGAGGACGGCGGGCTCCTCCTCTTCGACGCGGGGCTCGGCTCCCCCGAGGCGCAGGCCGCGCTCGAGGCGGGGTTCGCGCGGCTCGGGCGGCGCTTCGACGAGGTCCGGAGGATCGTCGTCTCGCACGGCCACGTGGACCACTACGGCGCCGCCCGGTTCGTGCAGGAGCGGCACGGCGGGGAGGTCCCCGTCTACGCCCACCCGGCGGACGCGGCGAAGATCGGCGAGGCCGGCTGGCGGTGGAGGGACCGGGCGGCCCTCTACGCCACCTACCTCGGGAAGCTCGGCGTCCCCATGGAGGCCCTCCTCGCGATCGCGAAGGAGGGGGAGAAGGGGTACGGGCTCGCGCGGCGGGTCCCGGAGGTGCGGCCCATCGGCGAGGGGGAGGTCCTCCGGACGCGCCACCTCACCCTGCGCGTCCTCCACATGCCGGGCCACACCCCCGGCCTCCTCTGCCTCCACGACGAGGAGCGGCGGCTCTTCCTCTCCGGCGACCACCTCCTCGAGAAGATCTCGCCGAACCCGCTCATCGAGCTCGGGCCGGCGGGCGAGGAGGGGTGGTTCGAGCCGCTCCTCGCCTACGTGGAGAGCGTCGGGAGGATGCGGGCGCTCGACCTCGACCTCGTCCTCCCCGGTCACGGCCCGCCCTTCTCCGGGCACCGCGCGGTGATCGACCGGCTCCTCTCCTTCTACGCGCAGCGCCAGGAGCGGATCCGCTCGATCCTCGACGAGGGGGCGAAGACCCCCTACGAGCTGTCCCGGGTGCTCTTCCCGTCGTCGCGCCCCGGCGAGCTCTTCCTCGTGATCTCCGAGACGATCGGGAACCTCGAGGCGATGGAGGCCCGGGGCGCGGCCTCCCGGGACCTCGTGGACGGCGCCTGGCGCTTCCGCTAGGTAGGGTCTCCCATGATGGCCCTCCTCACCTCCCCCGAGGCCTGGATCTCGCTCGCGACGCTCTCCGCCGTGGAGATCGTCCTCGGCATCGACCGGCGGTTCGAGGCGGAAGCGGCCGCGAGCCGGGAGCCGTAGGCGTGGCCGATCTCGCCCTCCTCGTCCTCACCCTCTTCTGGGGAACCACCTTCCACTTCGTGGGGGAGGTGCTGAAGATCGCCTCGCCCGGCGTCTTCCTCGTGGCGCGCTTCGCGACGGCCGCCCTCGTCCTCGGCGCGGTCGCGGTCGTGCGCCGGGATCGGGTGGGGCCCGGGTTCGCCCGCCACGCCTCCCTCCTCGGCCTCTTCATGCTCGCGGGCTTCGTCCTGCAGACGATCGGGCTGCGCTACACCACCCCGGCGCGGTCCGGCTTCCTCACCGGCCTCTCGGTCCTCATCGTCCCCTTCCTCGCCCGGTTCCTCATCGGGCGCCGCGTCCGCGGCGCCTCCTGGGTGGGCGTCGCCCTCGCCGTCGTCGGGCTCTTCGTCCTCACCCGGCCCTTCGACGGGGCGATCGGCGAGCTCGTCCGGTTCGGGAACCTCCTCACGATCGCCTGCGCCGTCGCCTTCGCCCTCCAGATCGCCTTCACCTCGGAGTGGTCGCCCCGGCACCCGCTCGTCCCGCTCACCCTCGCCCAGGTCTCGCTCACCGGCCTCGGGGCCGCGCTCCTCCTCCCCGTCGAGGGGGCGTTCCTGCACGCGGAGGCGGCGGGGCGCTTCGCCGGGACGGTCCTCTACATGGGCGTCCTCATGACCGCCGGCGCCTTCTTCGTCATGAACTGGGCGCAGCGGCGGACGACCGCCGTCCGGGCGGCGCTCATCTTCGCGCTCGAGCCGGTCGCGGCCGCCCTCTTCAGCCACTACTACGGCGGCGAGCCCCTCTCCGCGGCCGACTGGACGGGGGGAGGGCTCATCGTGCTCGCGGTGATCGTGGGTGAGGTGGGGGCGGCGCTCGACCCGCGCCCCGCGGAGGCGCGCGCGGTCCCCGCCCCCGGCGCGGGGGAATCGGCCGGCGGGTAGTGGCCTGGGGGCGGGACCTCGTCTAGCTTCGGGCTCGATGCGCCGCGTCCCCGTCCTTGCCGCCCTCCTCGCGCTCGCCGCCTGCCGGATCGTCCCGCCCCCGCCGGAGCCGTCCGCGGCCACGACGGCCGAGGGCGCCCTCGTGGAGCTCGCGCCGGAGGCGTTCCCGCCCTTCGCCGACGACCTCGACTTCGCCGGGCTCGAGGAGGCGCTCGGCCGCTCCGCCGCCTGGCTCGCCCGCGTCGCCGCGGCGGACCCGGGCCGCACCTTCGCCTTCGGCAAGGAGCGGGTGCCCCTGGAGCGGATGCAGGCGACGCTCGCCCGCTTCCGGGAGATCGCCCTCTCCCGCCCCTCGCCCGCCGCGCTCGCCGAGACCCTGCGCCGGGAGTTCCGCGTCTTCCGCTCGGTGGGCGACGGCCGCGGGACGGTCCTCTTCACCGGCTACTACCTCCCCGAGCTCCGCGGCTCGCCGGTCCAGGGCGGGCGCTACCAGGTCCCCCTCCACCGCCCCCCCGAGGACCTCGTGCAGGTGCGGGCGAAGGACTTCCCCCAGCTCTCCGCCGACCTCGTGGGGCGCGTCGAGGGAGGCCGGCTCGTCCCTTACCCGACCCGCGCCGAGATCTCCTCGGGGGCGCTCGACGGGAAGGGGGCCGAGCTCTGCTTCGTGGACTCGGCCGCGGACGCCTTCTTCGTGGAGATCCAGGGGAGCGGGATCGTGCGCTTCGAGGACGGCACCTCGAAGGTCGTCACCTTCGCCGGGAAGAACGGCCACCGCTACGCGGCGGTGGGCGGAGAGCTCGTGCGCCGGGGGGCGCTCGCCCGCGAGGAGGTCTCGATGCAGAAGATCAAGGCCTGGCTCCTCGCGAACCCCGCCGAGCAGGAGGGGCTCCTCGCGACGAACCCCTCCTACGTCTTCTTCCGCTTCGCCGACGCCGCGACGGGCGCCCTCGGCGTCCCGGTCACCGCGGACCGGACCATCGCCGCGGACGCGAAGGTCTTCCCGAAGGGAGGGCTCGCGTTCGTCGAGACGGAGCGCCCCCTGGACGCGGCGAGCCCGGGGCTGCGCCCCTTCTCCCGGTTCGTCCTCGACCAGGACGCTGGCGGGGCGATCCGGACCTCCGCCCGGGTGGATCTCTTCTTCGGCAGCGGGGCCTACGCGGAGCACGCCGCGGGCCACCTGAAGCAGCCGGGGCGGCTCTACTACCTCCTCCTCCGCTGAGCGGGTCGTCACGACGACCGGAGGGGAATCCGTTCGCCCTGAGCCTGTCGAAGGGCGAACGGTGGGATCGACGCGAGCGATCGCCGCAGGGACTTCGGCCTACTTTCGCGCGCCGAGGAGCGCCTTCCAGGCGGCGGCCGCCTGCTCGTCCGGCCCGCCGGGCACGAGGTAGCGTCGGCCGAGCAGGGAGAAGAGCGCGTGGATCGGCCCGTCGGCCCAGCGGGCGCCGAGCCGCTCGCGGACCTCCCCCGCCGTGGCGCCGGCGCCGATCGCGAGGAGCACCTCCGCCTCGTCGGGCGAGAGCCGGGGCTCGAACTCCGTGGGCGGCACGACCGGGGCGAGCGGCGCGCCGGCGGCGACCCGCTCCGGCGCGCGGCCGTAGGCGTCCACGCCCGGGTAGGCGGCGACGAGCCGCTCGAAGAACGTCCGCGCGGCGGAGAGGCTCCCATCGTCGAAGGCGATCCCGGTCCGCCACGGCTCCTCCCGCGCGGTCCAGGCGACGCGCCCCGCGAGCTCGACCGGACCGTCCACCCGCTCGTTCAGGAGCTCCACGAAGAGCCGGGCGCCGGGCGCGAGGGCGGACGGAGCGAGGACCTGGCAGCCCCGCGGGCCGTAGTCGCGGGTGGGGGTGATCCAGAAGCCCCCCTCCCGGAGTGCGACGCGGGCGTCGCAGCGGACCGGCGCGCGGGGGGACTGGCGGGGGTTCTCGATCTGCTCGGCCATGTGCGGGGGCATCCTCCCTTCGCGAATCCTAGTGCGCCCCAGAACCGCGGGTAAGGGACACACGCACCCATGCGGTACGACACCGCAATCGGGACGCCCCGCCGGGGAGCGAGGGGGGCGGGCGCGGGGCGGCCCTGCGCGTGGCGCGTCCGCGGCGGGGGCCCGGAGGTCCCGCGGGCCGGCGAGGAGGTCCCCGGCTGTCGGCGGTCCGGTGTAGAACCCGGCCGATGCGGCGGTTGCCCGTGGAGATCCACCGGGGAGAGCTGCGCGTCGCGGGGTCGGCCCTCCACCTCGACGCGCGGAAGCGGGTGGAGTGCGCCTTCGTCTCCCACGCCCACGGCGATCACATCGGCCGCCACGACCGGACGATCGCGACGCCCGCCACCCTCGCGCTCATGCGCCACCGGCTCGGGGAGCCGAAGCGCCGGAAGACGGAGGCCCTCCCGGTGGGGTTCCGCGAGCCCTTCGGCCTCGGGGAGATGACGCTCGAGCTCTTCGCGGCCGGGCACGTCCTCGGCTCGGCGCAGCTCCGGGTGGAGCGGGACGGCCGCTCGGTCGGGTACACGGGCGACTTCTGCGCGGAGCCGAACCACGCCGCGGAGCGGGCCGAGACGATGCGCTGCGACGTCCTCCTCCTCGAGTCCACCTTCGGCCACCCGCGGTACGTCTTCCCGCCGAAGGAGGAGATCCTCGCCGCGGTCCGCGCCTTCGTGGACGAGACCCTCTCCGGCGGCGCGACCCCCGTCCTCCTCGGCTACGCCCTCGGGAAGGCGCAGGAGATCCTGAAGTTCCTCGCGGGCGCCGGCTACCGCTGCGCGGTCCACCCGGTCGTCCACGCGGTGAACCGGGTCTACGAGGAGCACGGGGTCGCGCTGCCGAACGTGCGCGCCCTCCCTCCGGAGGGGCCCGAGCCGCTCGAGGTCGTCGTCGCCCCGCCCCACCTCGCCCGCAGCCCCGCGATGCGGGGGATCCGCAGGCGGCGGACGGCGGTCCTCACCGGCTGGGCCCTCGACGGGAACCGGTTCTTCCGGGGCGCCGACGCGGCCTTTCCCCTCTCCGACCACGCCGACTTCCCCTCCCTCGTGCGCTACGCGAAGGCGACCGGCGCGTCGCGGGTCCTCACCGTCCACGGCTTCGCGGACGACCTCGCGGCGGCGCTCCGGAAGGAGGGGATCCGGGCGGAGCCGCTCCGGGAGCGGGCGCAGCTCGAGCTCCTGTGAGGGGCGGGGTCCAGTCGCCCTGCGACAGGCTCAGGGCGAGCGGATCCAGCGGACCGGTCGTGGCGATCCTGGACGGCCGCGCGCGATTCGCGACCGGCCGGAAGCCTCGAGTCGCCCTCCGGCCCCGCGTCGTGTAAGACCTCACCGTGCTCACCTTCACCGTCTCCGCCGACGCCGCGGGGCAGCGGCTCGACAAGCTCGTGCGGAAGGCCCTGCGCGACGTCCCGCTCTCCCACGTCTACAAGATGTTCCGGACCCGGAAGATCCGGGTGAACGGGAGCCGCGGAAAGCCCGAGCAGATCGTGAAGGAGGGGGACGCGGTCGCCGTGCGCGGGGACGAGGAGCGGCTCCTCGCCCGGCCCGCGGCGGGGCGGCCCGCCCCGCGGGCCGAGCCGACCTTCGGCGTCCTCCACGAGGACGAGGACGTCCTCGCGGTGGACAAGCCCGCGGGGCTCGCCGCGCACCCGGGGACCGGCATCGAGGGGGCGACGCTCGTGGAGATGGCCCGGGCCCACCTCGGCGTGCCGGACGACCTCCCCGCGACGGAGTTCCGCCCCTCGCCCGCCCACCGGCTCGACCGCGACACCTCCGGGGTCGTCGTCGTCGCGAAGCACCGGAAGGCGATGGTGAGGCTCACCGAGATCTTCACGAGCGGCGAGGGGGTCCGGAAGGCCTACCTCGCCCTCGTGAAGGGGAAGATGCCGCGCGAGGCGGGGACGATCGACCTGCCCCTCGCCGAGCACGAGCAGACGGCCCGGTCCAAGGCGGCGCGCGGCGTGAAGTTCCAGGAGGCGGTCACGCGCTGGAAGGTCCTCTCCTCGATGAAGGAGGCCTCCCTCCTCTCGGTGACGATCGAGACCGGGCGCACCCACCAGATCCGACGCCACCTCGAGGCGGTGGGCCACCCGGTCGCGGGCGACCGGCGCTACGGCGACTTCGCCTGGAACCGGATGGCGAAGCAGCGGTGGGGGCTCTCCCGGATGTTCCTCCACGCCTGGAAGCTCGAGCTCCCCCACCCCGGCGGCGGCGGCCGGCCCCTCCGGCTCGAGGCGGTCCTGCCCGCGGAGCTCCGCGAGGTCCTCTCCCGGGCGAACCTGTCTCCCGGAGGCGCGGGCCTGGATCGGCCCGAGCCCGCTCGTGGTTCGACACGCTCACCACGAACGGACTAGAGAGGATCCGTTCGCCCTGAGCCTGTCGAAGGGCGAGCGGAGTGGACCGGGGAAGGCAGGCGCGAGGAGGAACGTTGAACCCCCGGGGGAAAGGCGCGTAGATTCGCGGGCCGATGAGCGAGACGGAGAACCCGAGCCCGGAGAAGACGGGGGAAGGCGCCCCGGCCGAGCCCCCCCCGCGGCTCGTCCTCGAGGGGCTCCCGCCGCGCGCGCCCGCCTGGCGGCGGCTCCTCCGCTGGACGCTCTTCGCCGCGATCGCGCTCGTCCACGCGGGGGCGGCCGTCCTCGTCGCCGGGTGGCTCCACTTCTCGAAGGGGCTCCCGCAGATCCCGACCCTCGAGGAGTACCGGCCTCCCATCGTCACCGAGATGATCTCCTCGGACGGGCAGATCGCCGGGGAGTTCTTCGTCGAGCGGCGCAAGGTCGTGCCCTACGAGCGCGTCCCGAAGCGGCTCGTGCAGGCCTTCGTCGCCTCCGAGGACCAGCACTTCTTCGACCACTCCGGCGTGGACTGGCTCGGGACGCTCCGCGCCGCCGTGAACACCTACGTCCTCCGGAAGCGGATCCAGGGGGGCTCGACGATCACGCAGCAGACGGCCAAGGCGCTCCTCGTGAGCGCCGAGGGGTTCGAGGCCGGCACGCGGCGGAGCCTGCGCCGGAAGATCCGGGAGTTCATCCTCGCGAAGCGGCTCGAGCGCGCCTTCACGAAGGAGCAGATCCTCTGGATGTACCTGAACGGCGTCTACCTCGGGCACCACAGCTACGGCGTCCAGGCGGCCGCGGAGAACTACTACCGGAAGAACGTGGAGGACCTCACCCTCGAGGAGGCGGCGCTCATCGCCGGCCTCCCGCAGGCCCCCTCCCGCTACTCGCCCTTCTCCCGCCCGGAGGCGGCGAAGGAGCGCCGGCGGTACGTCCTCCGCCGGATGGCCGAGGAGAGGATGATCACCGCCGAGGAGCGGGCCCGGGCCTCCGAGGCGGAGGTGAAGGTCTTCGGCGTGGACGACGTCTTCCGCGAGACCGCCCCCTTCTACGTGGAGCACGCGCGCCGCTACGTCGTGGACCGGTACGGGAACGACCGGCTCCTGAAAGCCGGGCTCCGCGTGGAGATGGCGATGGACCTCGAGAAGCAGCGGGCCGCCCAGGCGGCGACGCTCCGCGGGCTCATGGAGGTCGATCACCGGCAAGGCTACGCCGGCCCGGTCGCGAGGGTCTCGGGGGAGGAGCGGAAGGCGCTCGCGGAGCGGCTCGCCCGGGCCTGGCCGAAGGGCTCGATCGAGCTCGGCCGCTACGTGGTGGGCGTCGTCGCGAAGGTGGACGACCGGGCGGGCGTCGCCCACGTGGAGGTCGGGGAGAACGAGGGGCTCCTGCCCATCTCAGGCATGCGCTGGGCGCGGAGGCCGAACCCCGAGGCCTACTACCCCGACGCGCTCATCTCCCGGCCCTCCACGGCGCTGTCGCGCGGCGACGTCGTGCTCCTGCGCCGGGTCTCCCGCGAGGAGCTCGTCCAGCGGGAGACGGACGCCCAGAACGGCAAGCCGAAGGACGTGCCGAAGGAGGACCTCCTCTTCTCGCTCGAGCAGGAGCCGAAGCTCCAGGGGGCCCTCGTCTCCGTCGATCCGTGGACCGGCTACGTCCTCGCGATGGTCGGGGGCTACGACTTCGAGGCCTCCGAGTTCAACCGCGCCTTCCAGGCCTGCCGGCAGCCCGGCTCCGCCTTCAAGCCCATCGTCTACTCCGCCGCGATCGAGAAGCTCGACTTCACGCCGGCGACGATCCTCACCGACGCCCCCCTCGTCTTCCGGGACGACGAGCGCTCCTGGAAGCCCCAGAACTTCGGCGAGACCTTCAAGGGCGACGTGACCCTCCGGACCGCGCTCGTCGCCTCGATGAACATCCCGGCCGTCCGGACCGCGGAGGCCCTCGCGAACGAGCTCGGGATCCAGGTGCTCGCCGACTGGTCGAAGGCCCTCGGCCTCGGGACGCCGGTGAAGCTCGAGCTCGGGACGGCGCTCGGGTCCTCCTGCGTGAACCTGTGGGAGCTCACGAACGTCTACGCGCTCTTCGCGAGGTACGGCGAGAAGCGGCCGTCCCGCTTCGTGAAGCGGGTCCTCGATCGGGACGGCGAGGTCCTCGAGGACCACTCCGACTGGCGGGATCCCTGGGTGCCGGTGGACGCGCGCCTCGCCGCCGGCTTCGCGGAGGTCACGAGGCCGCGCGAGCGCCCGATGGACGAGCGGACCGCCTACATCCTCGTGCGCCTACTGCGGGAGGCGGCGACGGTGGGGACGGGGGCGCGCGCCGCGGCGCTCGGGAAGCCGGCCGCGGGGAAGACGGGGACGACGAACGACTCCTTCGACACCTGGTTCATGGGGTTCACCCACGACCTCGCGACCGGCGTCTGGCTCGGCTACGACGTGAACGTGACTCCCCTCGGCCGCTACGAGACGGGAGGGCACGCCGCCCTGCCGCTCTGGCTCGACTACACGCGGGCGGCGCTCGACGGCCGCGACCAGCCCGAGTTCGAGCCGCCGCCCGGGATCGTGGAGGTCCGGATGGATCCCGACACGGGCAGGGCCGTCCCGGAGACCGCGCGCGGCGTCCTGGAGCCGTTCAAGGAGGGGACCGAGCCGAAGCTCCCCGCGGACGGCGAGGAGCGGGTGGAGGTGAAGGACCTCTTCACGCAGTAGTCGCGGGTGGGACCTCAGGGGCCGTGAGGGAATCTCCGGACCGAGCCGGGCGGTCGAGGCGCAAGCAGCGCAAGGCGCGCCGACCGAGCATATCGCGGGCCCGCGAAGTTGCCAGGGCCGACCCCCGCCGGTAGCATCGGACCGCCCACGAAACGCGCACTCCGCGCGGCCGGGCCACCCGGATGCTCCTGAGATTCGCCACGTTGGGAGTGAAGCGATCGGTCCTCCTCTCGGTCGCGGTCTCGCTCTTCCTCGCGGGGGGGCTCACCGCGCTCCTCGTCGGGCGCGAGCTGCGCCGGGCCCTGGAGCGCTCCGCGGTCCAGGAGGGGAGCGCGTCCGCCCGCGCCCTCGCCGCCGAGGTCGCCTCGCCCCTCTCGGAGCGGCGGTACGAAGCCGTCGCGGCGCTCGTGGAGCGCGGCTGGGACGAGCGCAACTTCGCCTTCGTCGTCGTGCTGCGGGCGGACTCCACCGTCGTGGCGAAGCGGCTGTCGCGGGCCCACCCAGGCACCGCGGAGGAGGCGATCGCCGCGCAGGCCTCCCGTCGCGGGCCCCAGGGCGCGCGCGAGGGGAGCGCGCTCCTCTTCTCCGCGCCGGTGACGGGCGCCACCGCCCGCCCCGACGGCTCGCGGGACGAGCGCGCGGTGGGCACCGTCCTCCTCGGCCTCTCGGCGGAGGAGGTGGACGGGGAGATCTCCGCGGTCCGGAACATCGTGCTCGGGCTGCTCGTGGCGGGAGGGGTCCTCCTCGCGGCCCTCGTCTATTTCTTCGTCTCGCGGATCCTCATCCAGCCGATCGACGAGATGGGCGAAGTGGCGCGCCGCGTCTCCGAATGCGACCTCACCGCCCGGGCGGCGAGCCTCGGGGAGGACGAGCTCGGCGTCCTCGCCGACTCCCTGAACCGGATCGGGGAGAACCTCGCCGTGACCCTCTCGCGCGTCCAGAACGTGACGGGGGGCGTCGCGACGGTGCTCGAGCGGATCTCCCTCACCGGCGCGGCGGTGACCACGGGCGCCGGGACGGTCTCCGCGAAGGCGGTGGACACCTCCGCCTCCATGGGCCAGATGATCGCCTCCCTGAAGGGGATCGCGGACAACGTGGAGGTCCTCGCCCAGAGCGCGGAGGAGTCCTCGTCCTCCATCCTCGAGATGGCGGCCACGAACGACGAGGTCGCCGAGAACATCCAGGCGCTCGCCGCGAGCGTGGAGGAGACGACCGCCGCGATCGAGCAGATGACCTACTCGATCAAGGAGGTGGCGAAGAACATCGAGGAGCTGTCCGCCACCGCGGAGGAGACGTCGTCGTCCATGAACGAGATGGACGTCTCGATCAGCCAGGTCGAGTCGAACGCGAACGAGACCGCGAAGCTCTCCGAGCAGGCGCAGCGGGACGCGGAGATGGGCGCGGAGGCGCTCTCCCGCACCCTCGCCGGCATCGACAAGATCAAGGAGTCGTCGAAGGAGGCCGCGGCGGTCATCGAGGCCCTCGGCCGGAAGATCGCGGCCATCGGGAACATCCTGGACGTGATCG
Organism: Anaeromyxobacter sp.; assembly: GCA_037442705.1. GTDB lineage: Bacteria > Myxococcota > Myxococcia > Myxococcales > Anaeromyxobacteraceae > Anaeromyxobacter. The sequence continues at coordinate 5,971 of JBBIPT010000001.1, read as the reverse complement.
ACGACGTCGCCGAGCAGACGAACCTCCTCGCGCTGAACGCCGCCATCCTCGCCGCCCAGTCGGGCGAGCACGGGAAGGGCTTCGCGGTCGTGGCGGACGAGATCAAGGACCTCGCCGAGCGGACCGGGGCCTCCACGAAGGAGATCTCCGAGCTCATCCGCGCCGTGCAGGACCAGTCGAAGAACGCCGTCGCCGCGATGGACCGGGGCGTCCGGAACGTGGAGGAGGGGGTCCGGCTCGGGCAGGAGACGGAGACGGCCCTGAAGAAGATCCAGGAGTCCTCGCTGAAGTCCACGCAGATGGTGAAGGCGATCGCGCGGGCGACCATCGAGCAGGCGCGGGGGTCGAAGCAGGTCACGATGGCGATCAACCGGATCGCCGAGACGGTCCAGCAGATCGCCACGGCGACCGCTGAGCAGGCGCGCGGCTCCGAGCAGATCATGAAGAGCGCCGAGCGGATGAAGGGGATCACGAAGCACGTGGAGCGCTCGGCCCAGGAGCAGGCGCGGGGCTCGAAGCAGATCACGAGGGCGATCGAGTCGATCTCCGAGATGGTCCACCACCTGAACCGGGCCCAGAAGGAGCAGACGAGGGGGTCGGAGCAGGTCCTCTCCGCCGTCGTCCACATCAAGCAGGTGGCCGAGGCCCAGTCCTCGTCCGTGCGGGAGCTCGAGGCCGCGATCGTGGACCTCGCCTCGCACGCGGACGTGCTCCGCGGAGAGGTCCGGCGCTTCCGGATCTGACGGAGGCCGGGACGTCCGCCCTTCGACCCTTCGACAGGCTCAGGTCAGGTCGAGCCGCCCGTCTTCGCGAAGACGCTCGCGGCCGCCTCGAGGCCGCGCCACTCCGAGGGCGAGAGCGGCACCACCGAGAGCCGCCCCTGGCGGAGGAGGGCGGAGCCCGCGAAGGCCGGCTCCTCCTTCAGCGCGTCGAGGGGGACGGGGGAGGCGAGGGGCTCCAGGGCGCGGAGGTCCACGCAGACCGTCTCGCCGTCCCCGGTCGGGTCGGGATAGGCGATCTTCACGACCACGGCCACCCCCATCGCCCGCTTCTCCCCGGAGTGGTAGACGACGACCCGGTCCCCCCGCTGCATCGCGCGCAGGTTCGACTGCGCCTGGGCGTTCGCGACGCCCGTCCAGGGGGTCGTGCCGTCCCGGACGAGATCGTCCCAGGAGTAGGCGGAGGGCTCGGTCTTCACCAGCCAGTGGGTCATCCTCGGGAAGGTTAGGGGCCGGGGCGGGCCGCGGCAAGCGGAGCGGGCGTCCCTCCCGTCCCCCCGTGCTATATGGATCCCCGCATGTTCGGCCTCTCGTTCGGGGAGATCCTCATCATCGCCGTCCTGGCCCTGCTCCTCCTCGGGCCGGACCGCCTCCCCGACGCGGCGAAGACCTTCGGGAAGAGCCTGCGCGAGCTCCGCCGGGCGACGGAGGATCTCAAGGACCAGATGCAGAAGGAGATCACGCTCGACGACCGGAAGCCGTCGCGCCCCGCGCTCGTCCCGCCCGTCGCCACCCAACCGGTGCCCGGCCCCGCCGGCCCGCCGCCTGCGGCGACGAAGGAGAACGTGCCCGGGCTCGAGGCCGCCCTCGCCGAGGTTCCCGAGGTTCCGGCCCCCGGGACCCCGGCCGCGGAGGCCCCACCTCCGGAGGGCAAGTGAGCGCCCCCGCCCCCGAGCTGCCCGCCGCGGCCCGCGAGCCCGAGGGCGAGGTGAAGCTCAGCCTCCTCGACCACCTGCGGGAGCTCCGCAAGCGGATCGGCCGCGCCCTCCTCGGCGTCGTCGCCGGCATGGCGGCGATCGGGGCGTTCGTGGACCGGATCTTCCACTGGCTCATGCAGCCGGTGCTCGACTCGCTCCCCGAGGCGCAGCGGGCGCTCCACTACACGAGCTACATCGAGCCGCTGCTCGTCTACCTCAAGGTGGCGGCCTACGGCGGCCTCTTCGCGGCGGCGCCCTGGATCCTCTGGCAGCTCTGGCTCTTCGTCGCCCCGGGGCTCTACAAGAAGGAGAAGAAGGTCGTCATCCCGTTCCTCCTCTTCGGGACGCTCCTCTTCTACACGGGGGCGGCCTTCTGCTACCTCGTGATCATGCCGGCGGCCTTCCCGGCGATGGCCGCCATCGCGAACGACGCCTCGCTCGCCCCGGTCCTCACGATGAGCGCGCAGCTCTCGCTCGTCCTCGCGATGCTCCTCGGCTTCGGGATCGTCTTCGAGGTCCCGGTCGTCATCGCCTTCCTCTCCATGGTGGGGCTCGTGAACCACCGGTGGCTCGCGAAGTACCGGCGCTACGCGATCATCGGGAACGTGGTCCTCGCCGCGCTCATCACCCCCACCGGCGATCCGCTGAACCTCGCCTTCATGGCGGTGCCGATGATCGTCTTCTACGAGGTGGGGATCCTCCTCGCGCGGATCCTCGGGAAGAAGCCGCCGCCGGAGGGCGCGGAGGCGAAGGCGTGACCACCTTCCACGCGGTCGTCGCGGTCGTCGCGCTCTTCATGCTCCTCCGGCACGCCCCGCGCGCGGTGCGCCTCCTGCGCGGCGGCGGCGCTCCCTTCGGCGTGGTGCTCGAGCTCGTGAACGTCGTCCTCGCCCTGGTGGTCCTCGTCTTCGCGCTGAAGGGGCTCGCGGGGGAGGCCGCCCGCTGAACGGCCGGTCATGATTCGGAGACAGTCGTATCATCGGAGAGTTCCGCTCGCCCTGAGCCTGTCGAAGGGCGAGAGGGCATCCGACCCCGCTCGGGCCTCGACGGGCTCGAGCACGAGTGGACCGTATCCAGCTGATCCCGGATCTCGAGCCGTCGCTTAGAAAGGAGCCGCCGATGAACCGCGCCGGGAAGAAGGACGTCGTCATCCTCTCCGCGAAGCGGACGCCGTTCGGGGCGTTCGGCGGAGCCCTCAAGGACTGGAGCGCGACCGACCTCGCGGTCCACGCCGCGAAGGCGGCGATCGCCCAGGCGGGGCTCCCGCCGGACGACTTCGGGCACGTCGTCATGGGGAACGTCGCCCAGACGAGCCCCGACGCGATCTACCTCGCCCGGCACGTGGGGCTCCGGGCGGGGCTCCCCGAGCGCGTCCCCGCGATCACGGTGAACCGGCTCTGCGGGTCGGGCTTCGAGGCGCTCGTCCAGGCGGCGATGCTCCTCGAGACGGAGCAGGCCGAGGCCGTCCTCGCCGGCGGCACGGAGTCCATGAGCCAGGCGCCGCTCGTCGTCCGCGGCGCGCGCTGGGGCTTCCCCTTCGGGAAGCCGCCCCCGACGGAGGACACCCTCTGGTCGGCGCTCACCGACAGCTACTGCGGCCTCCCCATGGCCCTCACCGCCGAGAAGCTCGCGGAGAAGTACGCCATCGGGCAGGACGAGGTGGACGAGTTCTCGGTGGAGTCGCAGCGCCGCTGGGCGGCGGCGCACGAGGCCGGGCGCTTCCGCGAGGAGCTCGCCCCGGTGGAGGTCCGGACGAAGAAGGGCACCTCCCTCTTCGACCGGGACGAGCACCCCCGCCCCGACACGACGGTCGAGGGGCTCCGGAAGCTCCCCAGGGTCTTCCAGAAGGACGGGGTCATCCACGCCGGGGCCGCGAGCGGGATCTGCGACGGCGCGGGGGCCTTCGTCGTGACGACCCGGGAGCACGCGGAGCGGCGCGGCGTGAAGCCGCTCGCCCGGCTCGTGAACTGGGGGCACGCCGGGGTCGATCCGTCGATCATGGGGATCGGGCCGGTGCCGGCGATCCGGAACGCGCTCGCGCGGACCGGGGCGAAGCTCGAGGACTTCGACCTCGTGGAGGTGAACGAGGCCTTCGCGCCGCAGGTCCTCGCGGTGGTGAAGGAGCTCGGGCTCCCGCGGGAGAAGACGAACGTGGACGGCGGGGCGATCGCCCTAGGCCACCCGCTCGCCGCGAGCGGCGCGCGGATCGCGATGCACCTCGTCCACGAGCTCCGCCGCCGGGGCGCGAAGCGCGGGCTCGGCTCCGCCTGCATCGGCGGCGGCCAGGGCATCGCGGTGGTGATCGAGGCCCTGTGATCGCGGGCGATCGCGACCGTCAGTGATTCCCCTGGGGCGTGTCGACCACGAACCGCTCGAGAAGAGCCGTTCGCCCTTCGACGGGCTCAGGGCGAACGGACTCCCATCCATCCGTTCGTGGTGGGCCTGTCGAACCGCGAACGGCCGGATCTTCTCGACTGGCTACCGTCATGACTTGCCGGCCCCCCGAGGCGACGTTACGTTTCCCCAGGGAACAGGGATGAGCACCCTCGTGCAGTGGACGGGCGCGATGCGGATCGGTGGCGAGGAGCTTCCGTTCGCCCTGAGCCCGTCGAAGGGCGAACGGAGCCAGGAACGGTTCGTGTAGACGGAGGAACCTTGGCGCGCGGCGGGAGAGGCATCGGCGAGTTCTTCACCTTCGGCGGGCGCGTCCCCGCGGGGCTCGGGGTGCTCCTCGCCGCGGTCCTCGCCGGGAGCGTCTACGGCTGGGTCGATCAGCGGTTCCCCTCCCTCGCGGCCCTCTCGCCCGTCGCGATCGCGCGCGGAGAGCTCTGGCGGCTCCTCACCTGGCCGCTCGTGAACGACCTCCTCGGTCTCCTCTTCGGGGGCTACATGCTCTACAACTTCGGGCGGCAGCTCGCCTGGATGTGGGGCGAGGGGAGGCTCGTCGCCCGCTTCCTCGCGCTCACGCTCGGATCGGCGATCGCGGCGACCCTCCTGTCGCTCCTCTGGGCCCCGGCGTCGAGCCCGCACGGAGGCATGTGGCCGGTCGTCATGGCCCTCGTCTTCGCCTGGGCGCTCCAGAACCCCGATCGCCCGCTCAGCTTCTTCGGGGTCCTCCCGTTCTCCGGGAAGACCCTCGCCCGGCTCATCGTCTTCGGGACGGTCCTCTTCGGCATCGCCTCGGGGCGAGGGCTCGAGGGGATCGGCGGCTTCGTGCCCCATCTCTCCGCGCTCGGGATCGCCTGGCTCCTCGAGGGGCGGCGGGGCGGCGGCGACGGCCTCCGGCGGGCGAAGGCGTGGTGGCGGGAGCGCGAGCGCCAGCGCCGGGCGAGGCACCTCAAGGTCGTCGGCCGGAACGGCTCGGGCGAGCGGCCGCGCTGGATGAACTGACTAGCTCGTGACGACCTGCTTCACCGCGGCCCGGTAGACCCAGATCCGCCCGGTGTTCGTGCGGGTGTCCGCGGGGATCATGAAGAACCCGGGCCCTTCCTCGGTGTAGTCGGGGCCGTAGCCCGCCACCTGCCGCCCGTCGCGGAACGTCACGCGGACCCTCTTCCCCTCCGCGGGGGGCGCCTTCTCCCCCGGCGCGAGCATGAAGAAGATCGCCTTCACCTGCTCCGCGTCGATGGGCTCCGCCGCCACGCCGGGCTGGGGCTCGAGCGCGAGCGCGCCCGCCGCGAGGTCCACGTCGGTGAGGACGCCGCGCCGGACGTGCCCCTCCACCGTGTGGACGACGACGCGGTGCGTGCCGGGGACGACGAGGGCGGAGGGCGGCGGCGCCGCGGGCGCCGCGAGCTCCTCGGGAGGGATCTCCTCGAGGATGTCCTCGCCGTCGATCGTGGGGAGCTCCTCCAGCGGGACCTCCTCCGCCGCCGGGGCGGCTGCGGGCTCCGCGGCGGCCACCTCCCCGCCGGCGTCGAACGGAGGCAGCTCCTCCGGCGGCGGCTCCGCGGGAGCGGCTTCGGGGATGGCCGCCATCGGCCCGGCCGCGCGGGCCGCCTCCGCCTCCGCGAAAGCCGCCTCCTCCTCGGCGGAGAAGTCGGGGCGCGAGAAGTCGAAGACGGGGGCCGCACCTCCGGGCGCGGGCTCCGCTCCCTCCTCGGGGAAGGGGGTCTCGCCGCCAGGGCTCGGCGCGGGCTCGGCCCACTCGTCCGCCGCGCCGGCGCCGGGTGAACAGCCGCTGCCAGAAGGCCAGCTCGTCCTCGGCGAGCGAGCGCTCGGGCTTGTCCTGGCCGGGGGCCTCCGGTGGATCCAGCAGGCGGGCGAACTCGCGGC